>JALHOQ010000007.1:0-6242 GCA_022842925.1 Bdellovibrionales bacterium | reverse complement strand
ACTTCCTAACGGGCTTCCAGGGCGGCGTCACCAATGTGGTGACGTTTGAAGGTAAGGTGGATTTTGGTATGCCGGGCCCCGGTGGAACAATTGTAAATCCCGTGAGCGTATCTCCGGGTATGTCGGCCACCAATACGCTTGGGGCTCCCCCAACCGCGCCCGTTCCGGTACCTAAAAATGAACTCGCGAAAATGGACGGCGACACGAAGGCGGAAGGCCCGAAGGGTAACCAAGGTCCCGCCAATGACCAGCGCGCACCCAGCAATGAGGGCGGCAACAAAGAGAATAAAGACAACAATAGGGATGGATCGAAGAACGACAACCAGGGCAAGAATGACGGCACCAAGAATGATGGCAAAGGCGGCGGTCCGAGCGGCGGTCCGAAAGCGGGCACTGGTGGACCTGGTGGTGGCACTGGCGATAGTGCAAACAATGATTCAGGACCAAAGACTGAAGGTGGTGGACCGCGAGGTCCAGCTAGTGGCGGCACGGGTAAGACTGGACCTGGACCTCAACCTCCTCCGCCGGGGGGAACTTGCACGATGTGTGGTGGCGATATGGCAGGACCCGGAGGCGGCATCAATATGCCACCTCCCCCTCCGCCGCCGCCTATGGCCTGCCCTGGTGGAGTCTGCGCTCCTATGGGACCTATCGGGTGTCCGGGTGGCGTCTGCTTACCTCCCGGTACCACAGACCTGATCAGTGGCGGCAACACTCGCCTCAAGATCATCGTCAACACTCCAGCTCCGTAATAAAACAGTTTTTGCGCGCGCGGATTTTGGCTATTCTATTGTGAGTCACAATAGTTAGAGCCGAAATCCGTCTTCAAGGAGTTTGCATCGTGACCGTCGCCCTTTTGCTTTTATTGTCGTTCGCACCTGCCCATTCTCAGTCCGCCGCTCCGGCCAAGTCGTATGACGGGCAAACCATGAACATCAATTACGGTTCGAACTCCTGGAACACCGACAGCCGGTCGATTGACTCCGCATACCTCGTTATGAAGGATAAGTCGGGCAAGATGGTGCAAATCCAGCTCGAAGAAACCGAGCCCGATTCCTCCCAGTTCCAAGGAAAATTCAACGTCACGTTGAGCGATGCCAATCCCCAAGTCTTTATTCCGCCCAAGGAGCTGCGGAATCCCGAACGCGATTACAAAAAAATGCACGAGATGATTCAGAATGGAAAGATCACGAGTAAACCCTTTGTTTGGAAGAAGAACGACAAGGGTCAGATGCTCGTCGATGTTTATGATACTCAGGAGCAGGCGGACGCGGTCAAAAAAGCTTATGCGGACGAAGTCCGGCTCAAGGCCGAGGCTGAAAAACAGCGCCTTCTGAAGCAGGTTCAGGCCAAAGAAGCCGCAGCGCAAGCCGCGGCGGCCGCACACCAGGCTGCGATGGAAAAACTGGCACTCGAAGCCATGCAGCGAGAGGCCGGTCGGGTGAGAATGGAGCAATTGGAAAAGCAGCGCTCCGAAGAACGCGAGCGACAGTCTCGAATGCTGACCGAAAAGCAGAGGGCCGAGCGCAAAGCCAAGGCGCAGCAGCTGGCCGAGGAAGCCCTGGCCTTGTTCAACAAAGGCGAATTCGACGCCGCCGAACCGAAATTCAAACAGAGCATGGAATTGGACCCGGAAAACAAGGGGTACTATTTCCAGTACGGAGTGACTCTGTACAAAAACGAAAAGTTCAACCAAGCGTTGGTGTTTTTAAAGATGTCGCAAGTCCCGCCATCCATGGAGATGGAGCGAGCCTACTTTACCGGACTCGTGCATTACCGCTTGAAGGAATACAAACCCGCCAAGGAACACTTCGGACGAGCGGCCGGATCGAGCGACTCTACCATCGGTCCGTCCTCGAATTTTTACCGCGGAATGATCCAATATTCGGAAGAAGATTTTGCCGCCGCCAAAGGCTCGTTCGAGACTGTACTCGATACCTCCAAAGATCCGCGTATGGATCAGCAGGCGGAAGAGTATATCGAACGCATCTTGCAAGCGATGCAGTTTAAGAAAATGCAGGAAAAACGGTGGACGGCAACGGGAACCGTGGGTCTCAGTTATGATTCAAACGTCATTCTCTCGCCTGACACAAGCTCAACCCGAGCGACCAATTCGGCCGATGCCCGCCTCCATACCTCCGGCGAATTGTCCTATCGAGCCATCTACAATCCCGCTCATGAATGGACTTTAAAGTTCGCACCCAATCTAACCAATTCATCGAAAAATGCCGTCGCTCGAGCCGACCCGTGGCTGGTCGATTTCGCCGCGCCTTACACCTACAAGACCACGGCCTTCGGCAAAGGTTACGTGTTCTCGGCCAAGCCTACCTATCAAATGCTTTATATGGATCCGACTGGCACCGGCACGAAGTCGCAGATTCTTCGCAGCATCTTCGCGAGCTTCGACAATATGTTTGTGATGAAGCCGAATCATATCGCGATTTACACGCTCGAAGTCCGCAACGACGATTTCAGTTTGGCCGACTCCACCGGCGATAACGATTACGATGCCATGAGATACACGCTGAAAACCACTCAGATGGTATTTTTGGATAAGTCTAAAAAGGAGGCCGTAATTGGCAACTTAGGCTTGGGAATGAATGCCTCGAAAGGAAAGAATAAGCAATTCCAGCGAATTGAGTTCGGCGCGATGTACTTAAAGCCCATGAAGTGGGGTTACTCCTGGAACGCGGCCCTGTCGGCATTCAATTTAAACTACAATAATTCAACCGAAGGCCGGAAAGATTTCAACGTGACGCTGTCGACGGGAATCGACAAGCCCATTAAGGAGTGGATGACGTGGAATGTGACGGCTTCCTACACCAAAAACGACTCCACTCAGGAGTCCACCTACGAATACAGCAAGTGGCTAATTATGACTTCGGCCACATTCACTTCGATTTTCTAATTCAGCGTTCCCAAATAATGCAGAAGATGGTCGTGGACTTGTTCCGCGATCCGGCGGCGGTCCTCGCCACGTGAGGGAATTTGCTCGTGCTGGGCCAAGCTGGCGCCAAGCCAGTTTTGATAATGCGGCTCCGGCGGCAGCACCCCTTGGGTGGCCAGAAGTTTCAATTCGAAATGGGTTTTGAGCTTGTCGATATCCGGGGTTGTTTCGGCGGCGGCCAGGGCATTGCCGATTAGATTAAACAAGTCTGGTGAATCCACCACGCCCTGTTGACTCATCTTGTGCACGAGCTTCAGCCAGTTCAGCGCGGTCGCGAGCCGCGTGTAATCGCTGCGCAGCTTGGGGAACTCGCGTACAAGCGAGGCCTCTTGCAAGGTGTGCAGCGGATCACCGTCGGATCCGCTCCCCGCCTTATAGGCGACCTCCAAATAATGCCCTGGCTCAAGAAGGCCGCCGGCAAAGCGTTTGCGGCTCTTGGCCCCTCCCCGCGCCAAAAATCCCATGCGTGCGCCGAGCGGATTCAGACCATGTACGATCAGGTCCGATTCAGCGTACTTGAAGACTTTTAAAACCAGAATGCGTTCTTTAAGGATCACGCCTCGGCTTCCATCGCGGCGGTCATTGTGTCAATGGGCTTACGCCGCCGGAGGTAAAAGAACGCGCCGACCAGGGCCCAGGTAGCGAGACTGAGTTGGAATGCCGTGATCGCGGTGGTGCCGAACGAGGTTTCTTTATCGAGGTAGCTTTGAAACAGGTAGTGGAAAGCCACCTGACCCACACCGATGCCGGCGGGCGCGATCGGGATGGCGGTCACGACAAAGCCAATGGGTACCGCGAATAAAACCGCATTCCAAGTGATGGCCGTTTCGCCACTGATCACGCCGATTTGATAGAAGAAAATCATGGTGAAAACCTGGCCAAATATACTGGCCAACACCGACAGCGCAATCATCTTGCGGTTTTTGCCGAAGCGCTGGAATGCCTCGACCGCTTTTTTCAGCGAATGGATTTTACCCATCAGATAGTGCAGACCGAGCAGCTTGGTGAGTCGCTCCGAAAACGCGATCGTGAAAAACACGGTCAGCCCCAGAAAGATCAGCAAGCAGAGCAGGGCCACCCAGCGAATCTGCTCGTGGTTCATAACGAATTCATAATCAAAAGCAACGGCGACTAGACTTAAGATAAAAAAAGAATAAAGCCCAAGGGCACGGTCGATCACGATGGAAAGAATGGAATCGACTTTGTGTTCCGGATAATCCGAAACCAAATAGTAGCCGCGAACCAAATCTCCACCCACAGCTCCGGGCAGCGCATGGTTAAAGAAAATTCCGATCAAGTAGAGCGAAAAACCGTAACCCAGGCTGATGTAAAATCCCCGCGCGCGCAGAAGTAAAATCCAGCGCCAAGCGGCTAAGAAAGTATTGGCTCCGGCGAGGAGAAGGGCCATGGCAATGTTAAACGGCGTCATAAGGCCCCAAAGGACCGAGAGATCGAGATGACCTGACCGCACCATAAACGTAACTAGGCCGGCGGCGACCGCGATTTTAAGAATGATTGTCAGGTAGCTCTTAGTTTTTGACGCCATATTTAACTTAACTATGGGTAAAATTACCGTTAATTTGTGAGCTTCGTCAAAGGAGTTGGGCATGAATATCGCCATCTTAGGCACGGGCTATGTCGGTCTGGTCGCCGGAGTTTGCTTCGCCGACGCGGGTCACGATCTGGTTTGCGTCGATTCGAACGAGAGTAAGATAAAATCTCTTTTGGATGGGCAGGTTCCGTTTTACGAGCCCGGCTTGGACGATCTTTTTAAACAAAATATTAAGCGCATGAAATTCACTTCGAAGGTAGCAGATGCGGTTCGGTCCGCGAGCGTGGTGTTTATTGCCGTAGGCACGCCGGAGCAAGCCGACGGGTCGGCCGATATGGGTCCGACGTTCAAGGCTCTGGGTGAAATTTGCGCGGCGGCGACTGAGCCCAAAGTCGTGGTGTTAAAGTCAACCGTACCGATTGGCACCTCCCGCCAATGCGTTTCGTTTTGCCGCGAACACTCCAAGGTTCCGATTGAGATCGTGAACAATCCCGAGTTCCTGCGCCAAGGGGCTGCTCTAGAGGACTTTTTGCGACCCGACCGCGTGGTGATCGGCTGTTCGAGTGATCACGCCCGGGCCTTGATGCAAGAACTTTACGAACCCTTTGTCTCGCGCAGTGGTAATAAGCCGATTTTGTTTATGGACAATACTTCGGCTGAGATGACCAAGTACGCGGCGAACTCGTTTCTCGCGATGAAGATTTCGTTTATCAATGAGTTGGCTCTTCTGAGCGACAAGCTCGGTGCCGACATTGAGTCGGTGAAAGCGGGCTTTACCTCGGACAACCGTATCAATCCGGCCTTTTTCAGTCCCGGGATTGGCTATGGCGGTTCGTGCTTCCCGAAGGACGTGCGCGCGCTGATTCACACGGGCAAGCAGAACGATATTGATTTGAAATTGCTAAAGGCCGCAGACGCTGTGAATGAGCGGCAGAAGACGATTTTGACCAATCGATTGATGGATCATATGGGCGGATCGCTGAAGGGCAAGACCATCGCGCTTTGGGGCTTAGCATTTAAGCCGCGGACCGATGACGTACGCCGCGCGCCTTCGCTGAAGATTATGGAAGAGCTGTTCTTGAACGGTGCCAAGGTGCGGGCGTTTGACCCGATCGCGACTAAGAACGCGGTAGAGGCATCGCGCGTTCCCTTCGAAGCTTGCGAGTCGCCTTTGAGCGCGATTGAAGGCGCCGATGCCTTGTTGATCGTAACTGAGTGGGCTGAGTTTAAGGCTGTTGATTGGGTTGCAGTGAAGTCCAAAATGAAGCAGGCATTAGTATTTGATGGTCGCAACCTCTATGATCCAGCCAAAATGAAATCCGCCGGTGTCGAGTACTACGGCATTGGCCGCCAGGTTCGTGGAGTTTAAACTGTCTTCGGAAATCCCTGAGTTCGGCGAATGTGAGCCTGGCGCCCAATATGTGGATCGTCCAGGCGCGTACGCGTTTCTTCATAACAAGCATCGTGAACTGGCCGTGATTCAAACTTCGTGGGGCTTATTCCTACCCGGCGGCGGAATCGATCCCGGCGAGAGTGAGCTCGAAGGATTGAAGCGAGAATTATTCGAAGAAATGGGGATCAAAGTGCAGTCGGCGGAGCTGGTCTGCCAAGCCTGCCAGTACCTCTTTTCGCGGCACTATCAGAAGCACTTCAAAAAGATCGGCTACTTTTATGTGGTCGAAGTCGCCCATCCCATCTTGCTGAAGATGGAAGCGGAGCACGAACTTTTCTGGATGGATAAAC
>JALHOQ010000006.1:6274-44244 GCA_022842925.1 Bdellovibrionales bacterium | reverse complement strand
AAGGGGTCAGCAGCTGAGTCCAAGATCTGGGCGGTGGTGGGGGTAATGAAAGGAAAATACATGGGAAGAGAAAAACCTATTTTTAAAATTAAAGAAGATCACGTTGATAGTACGCTTCTGCTCGTCTCTGTAGCGTTACTTGCGGCGTTTTGGATTGGGATGTGGGCGGCGAGTTTTCAAGATCAAGACGTCGTCACATCGGGTTCTCAAAAATCCTTAGTTCAAACCCAACAAACCTCGAAGGAGGCGCCATGAAGAATGAAATTCAGACCACTAAGTCAAAAGAACAATTCCGAGTCGTCCTGGATCGTGACGCGAACGAGGCTTTGGAAAGTTTCGTAGCGAGACTAAACCAAGAAGAGAATGTCGCAAAGGTATCGAAGTCTGACGTCGCAAACTTTGTATTGCAAAGAATTTCAGATCTACTGGGCGATCCTGAAATTGCGGACATTCGAGCTACCTATTTCGACGCGAAGACAGCCTTAGAAGGCATCCTAAAGAACAAAGAAACTCTTCCTGAGGAGATTCAAGCAGCCCTGCTTAAACACTGTGGAATCAAAGCTACCCCAAAAGAAAAACGGTCCAAGAAGATATCCACACCTCAGCTTGTGGATAACAAAACAGCGATTGCGTAACTCGCGGTGCGATTCCTTGAAAGCCTTAAAATCCGGAGGTACTATGTTTTTCTCGTTCTTTGAAAATCGAAAAGCCTCTCGTGTCCAAGGGAGCTCCAATGACTAAATTTGGTCAGGGAGCAGTGGCGATCACAGATGCGTTTGAAGGTTCTGAATGGATGAACGCAGTTGAAGCTGCGATTTATCTTAGAATCCTCACGAAAGATGGTCGCCCGTGTACAGCTAGGATTCGAAATCTTGTAAACCAAGGCCGAATTCCATTTTACAAGCCCTATGGACGTCTATTGTTTAAACGTTCCGAACTTTGCCGCTTCATCGAAATCACCAGAAAAGGTGGTTAGAAATGTCGATCAGTAAGTATTTTGACAAAAAGCTAGAGCGTGAAATGTTCAAAGTTCGGATTCAGAAAATGAGTGCTACCCATGAGGGCGTTGTCATCGACAAGCGTTCGAAGGGTTTTAAGACACTCGCCGAAGCTGAGAAAGCGGAGAAGAAATTAATCGTGCAAGTCGAGAGAGAACTCCTAGAAGCCGAGAGCAAAGGCTGTCGGTGGGATGTTCTTCTCGCTGAATGGGAGTTAGCTGCAAAAGCGAAGAACATCTTTTGTGGCGATCTAACCAAGCAGACGATTGAGGACTACGTTCGCATTATCACTCAGTACTGCCCCGAGTGGTCGAAGCTTCATATCAGTGAAATCGACCGTACAAGGGCATGGATGGCATTGGACAAACTTGAAAGAGAGATGTCGATCAGCCGCAGAAAACGGTTGAGATCGGCCATCGACGCCGTCTTCAAGTGGGCAATGCTGTCCGGAAGGGTGCAGGTCACATCGGTACCAACCGAAGGATTTAAAACTACCCGTAAGGCGGAAGAGAAGATGCCGGAGATTTTAAATCTCCAGCAAATCAGAACTCTTCTTTCCTACGCTCATCAGGTTAATCATCCTTGGTATCCTGTGTGGGCCTTAGCATTGTTCACTGGGATGCGATCAGGTGAACTCTATGGACTACAGTGGGATTGCGTGGACTTCGATAACCAATGCATATTTGTCCATCGCAACTGGACAAATCGCGTTGGCTTGGGGCCTACGAAAGGTCGCTACTGGCGTTCGGTGCCGATCGAATCCTCCCAAGTTCTATCGCTCTTAAAAGAGCTAAAACTTAAGGGAGGAAACGGGGAGTACGTGCTACCGAGATTCCAACGGTGGCAAGATGGAGACGCAGCGAGCATCCTAAGAGAATTTTGCATCGGCGCAGGCCTTCCCTCGGTGCGGTTTCACGCACTGAGGGCCTGCTTCGCAACTCAGCTGATTCGTGATTCTGTAGCTCCAGGCGTAGTCATGAAGATCTGCGGTTGGAAGGACCTAAAGACCATGCAGTACTATATCCGACTTGCAGGGATTGAAGTGAAGGGTGCCACCGCGGGCCTCAAGCTTCTTCCTGAAAATGAAGTTATGGGTCGCGTGGTGTCTTTGTTTAACGATAAATGAGAGACTTTTCTAGCCAACCTGGTGATGCGTGGTTATGCTTAAATAACTGGCAATCACCAGGAAGAGGTCGCTAAGGGCTTGGAATTCCCCTATACCTGTAGTCACCTCCATTAATTGTCTCGGGTGAATTGAAAGTAGCTGTTCCAATCAACTGACGGATGTTTTTCAGTTAGAAGTTTCGAAAGATCATCCGCCGTCACCATTTGGCCCGCATAACGTTGAAAGAAGTCCTTTAGTACTGTTAACAGATCGGCTTGGCCGTTAGAACTGTCCTTCACTGCCTTGTCGATCAGATCAAACAGCGCAGGGCCTATCCGGTACCACTCGAAGGACAACCCCTCGCACAGTTCGGGTCGCTGTGGGGATGGGCAGTACTTGCCACTGAAAAGTTCGCTATGGGCCGCTCGGTCATCCCACTGTACGGGGTATGGGGTAGAGTTCTGAATGTGCGCCTTTCTGGCGGTATAAAAGGGCTTAAGTCCCTCGCTCAGGTCGGCGAATTTCCTGGTTTCAAGCCATGTGGTGATTGATTCCATTAGCCAGCCGTCAGCATTGGTCTTTGGTCTGAGAGAGGTCGCGAACCACTGATGGATAATCTCATGTACCACGACTCCGGCCCCAGTGAACACGGCGCCTTTGTATTCCATACTGTTGCCACTGTATTCCGGATGCACGCTGACAAGCAATTCAGCGCCATGTGGATATGGGCCGATTAAACTCTCCATTCGCTCGATGGTCTTTTGAATCATTCGTTTCATAGGTTCGACGAAATCGCTATCCAGAGATTTTCTTGCAAGGGGCCAGTTTTCATTTTGAATTAAATATTCCTGATCCAAGAAAAAGTGACTGAGGCGCAATTGAACCTTGAGGTTAGGGCGCGCCGCAAATACAGAGACAAAGTCATTCAGCAATTTCGGGCGCAATTCGAAATAAATTTGCTGGCTTGGCACCTTCCCAAAATCAAGTTGAAGGCCAGCGGGAGTGGCCGTGGCTCGGCAGGGACACAAACTATCAACATCGGTTAATTTGAAATCGCCTGAGTTCAATATGGAAACCGTCGTTTTGGGAGAGATGCTTGGCAAGTTGATGGTTGGAAAAATACTTTGAGCTCCAATGCCGTAACGGTTGTCAAACCGGGTTTCAAAAGACAATAGCTTACCGGTCGCTCCCGTAAATATCGTGTAACTGCCTGAGGGAACTTTAAAATGGATTTCGATTTGATGGGAAACGTTAGCGTGAAGTGGATGGTTCACCTTGTAAATCGGCGAGGACAAAGGGGTATCAGGCTTGGTCACCGCAATCTGTGATGCCGAAATGTTGGTCCCGTTGAGTTTGATGGACTGAACATCCCCGGCAAATTGAAAGATAAAAAAACCTGACCTAGCCAGAATAAACTCGATCTTTGTTTTGCCGTTGATTCGCAGGTTCTTTAGGTCTGGACGAAATTCCACAAACTGATTCGTGAAAGAAATGTTGGTAAGCTCATACGGGGCGAGCGGGTAGTGGCTTAAGTTTTTGAGAGGATTTTGATATCGGTCCTTCGACTCTTTCGAATCGGGGCCAAAAATCGCAAAATCATAGAGCGACAAAATGGGAACCTGGTCCTCACGACTGTCTTGAATCATTTGGGGGCTCAACGAAGAGACTGCTTTGTATTCAAATTTGGCGTGACTGTATCGGGTCTGAAAGGTTGGGCTGAAAACTCCCGACTTGGTGTAGCTCATTTGCTCGGGAGTTGCGGTTGCCACAAACCCAGAGAAAACGCGTTTGCCGGTCATTTTTGGAAGTAGGTCGGTTGCGGTCAAAACGTGACCGACATTTGCATATTTCATCGCGTGAAAGCCGCCGGACAAGATGAGCGCTTTTTTTGATCCTTTAAGACATTCAACTACGCCAGTGGCAAACCTCAGTTCGCGAACACGGCCTGAACCCCATCCAAAATCATTGCCAGACTCATAGAGTTCCCTGCCGAAAAATTTTCTACCCAGTTCAAGAGTCGCTGTGGAAAGGAGTTTTGCTCCCGCCACGTCTGAGTTTACATCATTGAACTGACGAGTCAAAAATTGGTCAGTGTTAAAGCCACAGAACTGAATTTTGCTTCCGAGCACCTGATGAAGGCGACGCATCTCTCGCAACAAGATTTCATAAGTAGATCCCAAGATTTGCCACGCCCCAGTGTTTGCGTAAGTACCGCAACGGCGGTTGCAGTTGGAAAATTTTAAAAAGTACTGAATCTCAGTGGCGCTCCCCGCAACGGCCGTCGGGTCGTTCAAGTACTCCTGGAGAAGATCGTTGTCCGTGTGCTGTACGAACTCGACCGCCACCGTGTCAATTGCGCCTCGCTGAACAAGGGGGGTCATAATCGCCTGAAACACTGTTTTGTGATTTTCGCTGCCGTGGTATTCACCGAGGATGACCACATCATTTTTTTGCAAGGCCGATTGAATGGGTTGCCATAAGGTTTGCAGACCCTCGGAAGCGACTCCAGGGACGGCGAAGAATACGGCCGCGGTCAGGACGAAGATTTTTATTGGCAATAAAATGGGGCGCATTCGTCCCAATTATGCATCTTACGGACCATCTAAAGGCTAAATGAAGCGCTTTGTAGAGAGATAGGGTTGGAAAAGCTGCCAAATTTTGGCCACCGCTAAATTGACCTTTCGGTCTGCGCCCAACCGGGCAAACCTTTTGCAATCCCTTGCCGTCAAAAGGAAATCTCCCCATGCTCGCAACCTATTCCGCTTCAATTCGCATTAAAAGTGGCTTCACAGCGCTAATTTTAGGCCTTTTGACGGCGTTTTTCGTCCATAGTACGCACGCTGAGGAGTCGAAAGTCGACCAGAAGTGCATCGAGCTTTTGACCGGGGCCTTGCGCATGGGTGTGCCATCCATGTTGGAGGCGACTCCGTCCGTCGACGACCAGTACCAAAAGCGTTTGGCGGCTGCGGTGGACCAGCTGGGACCTGATGTTTTCAATCGCTTTGTCGGTCAGCTGACCAGTGAGCGGCTTCGGGAGATGCGTGCTTTGGCTCGCTCGCCCGAGCTGGATGACGGCGTTTCCGCAGTGTTTTTAACTTACCCTTCATTCCGCCAATTTATTGTGGATTTGGCCGATCTTGATTTTGACACTTCCGGCGCCCTTTTCGGATCGACGAAAATGCCCTCCGTAGTTGTCAAAGAATTGCTTGCGGCGCGCGGTTTCGATCCCACCGATCGTGAGGACATCTTAGATCGTGATGCGGTCCGGATTCGAAAAGGCCTGAATGCCTCACTGGCCGCGATCGTCAATCGCGCCCTCGGCGAGTACAAGGGTCAACCCTACCAACGAGGGCTCGGACAGCGCGCTCTTGACCGCCTTCACCGCTTTATCTTTCCCTTGCACAACCGCGTGCTCACGCTGCTGAATCATGGCCGCAATCAAAATGATCGGATGGAGCTGATTTCGGTGGTCGACGAAATTATCGCCGCAAAGGGCACACGCCGCAAAGAGGCCATTGACCTGACTTCTCAAGAGGTCAGTGAGCTTCGTCCATTTTTGAATGACTCTGCTGAACAGGTGAAGGGTATTCACAACGAAGTGGTTCGCGTCTACGGCCCACTGGTTGCGAACGGTATTGCACTAAAGGAAAAAGACGTTCATCTCCGTGCACTATATTCGAGCGCCAAAAGTTTCGATATAAGAGCGAAATACGCCGAAGCGCGGGCCGACGTGGCTCAAGCGTTGGATGCTTTGGATCATGTCTTGGACGGTGCGTTTCAACGGCGCGGTCAGCCGGGCCGGCCGATGTCGGACCGCGGACAAGACGAATTGACTCTCCGCTTTGACGAAAAGTCGGAACGGTCGGATCAGCTTAAGACAAAATATCTGGGGATCACCGGGGAATCTTCGCGCATGTGGTACACCGTGGAAGATCGTCGCACACGGCAGGTACTTGTGGGCCGAGACAAGGAAGGCAAACCCATTTACGAAACGGAAGTCTATTACGTCAACCGCACGGTTTACCCTTCATATGAGAATATTTTGTCCGACAGCTTCGATCGCGGCGATCGCTTTGTGAGCGGCCTTGATTCTGTTCGCTACGCCACCACGGGCGTGCGTCGCGAAGAGGGTCGTTACCGCTCCACGATCGGCCTTGTCGAACAACTGGTAAACGAGCTGAGCACGGAATTCGAAAAATTTGGCATTGAAAAGCGAGCGGAAACGGTTGAGCGCGTGGCTCGGCTGCAAGGTCGCCTCGAAGAAGATTTAGAACGACTGCGAATGTACGTGTCTTGGCCTACGTCGCAAATTCACGTGCAATGGGGTCATGATGATGCGGGCAACTTCAAGCGCAGAAATAGGACCATGCTGCACCGACTGCAGAATGGCGCGAGTTCCCTCGCCTACTCCTTGGAAATTCTGAAGCGAGAAATGCCGTCGGCGAAGTTTCGCGTGAAGAGAGAGAACTTCACAGAAGCGATGAATCTGTTGCGCCATAAGATGTGGATGAATTACGCGATCAAGTTCACCGGGGTCTCGGCCATTTCCGGCGGCGGCTACTTGATACACGAAAATCCGCACGCCCCTGAACAAGCTTGGAACTGGATGCAGTTTCAAATGCAGAGTGCCCTGCAGGTATTGGCGCCCCATTTCGATCGTTTAGGCCAATTTTAAAAATACTGAGCGATTTCATCAACCCCTGGGATTGAATAGCCGACGTCACCTCCAGATTTCCGCGCCTTACCAGGCGGTGGGTCGGTAATCCTTTAAAAATTTACCGCACCAATGTTGGCCGGTATTGATGCCGTCAATAAAGGGATCACAGACTCGAGCCGCGCCGTCGACGATATCGAGTGGCGGCTGAAAGTCGTGCATCTCTTCTTTGGCTTTTGATAAGTGCAGTGGATCTTCGTCGGTTACCCAGCCGGTGTCGACGGCGTTCATGAAGATGCCGTCTTTTGCAAGGTCGGGGGCCGACGTTAGGGTCATCATGTTGAGCGCAGCCTTGGCCATATTGGTATGCGGATGCCTGTCGGTTTTTGTGTAACGGGTGAATTTACCTTCCATCGCGCTGACGTTTACGATGTGTTTCATCCCGGTGTTCTGCCGGCGCATAAGAGGTGCGAGACGGCTACATAAAACGAAAGGGGCGATGGCATTCACCAGCTGAACCTCAAGAAGTTCAGGGGTGGGAACTTCAGTCAGACCTAAGCGCCAGGAGTTTACCTTTCGTAAATCCACTTGTTGTAAATCCGCGTCGAGCTTTCCATTGGGAAATAGATCTTCAGTGCTGAGTGCCCGGTCGTAGCTAAAACCTTCAACTGATGGGAGGAGCGCCTTGTGATCTTCAAAGGATCGCAAGAGAACACGAGCCGTGGGGCTTAAAATCTGTGGGGCCCGTTCGACCGCGAGCAGGTGAGCATAAAAGGCTGGGGGTCTACGCACCGTTTGCGCGGCATTGTTCACGATCACATCGAGGCGGTCGAGGGTTTGATTTAAAAAGCCGCAAAACCGCTCCACGCTGGGGATGTGGCGAAGATCTAGTCCGAAAACGGACAAGCGATCCTGCCACTGATGGAAATCTTTTTCGCGCGCGTAGCGTGCGGCCGCATCGACCGGAAAACGCGTTGTCACGATCACTCGCGCGCCCGATCGCAACATGAGGAGCGTCGCTTGGTAGCCGATTTTTAAGCGCGCGCCCGTAATCACGGCCACTTGTCCACTCATATCGGCCGTCTGATAGCGCTTTTGGTAATTGAAATCTCCGCACTCACCGCACATAGAATCGTAAAAATGATGAACTGTGCGGAATTCTTTTTTGCAAACGTAGCAGCAGCGAGCCTTGTGGAGCTCAGGTGCTTCGGTTGCGGTCGCCTGACCAGTTATTTGTGCTGGGGCTTGATAAACCGTTGTCGTCCGCGCTTGGCGGATCTGGGTTGAGTTGCGAGCCGCGCGATCCTCTAGCGCCATTCTTTTTTTGCGCGCTTTTTGAATTTGCTTGTTTCGCACCCGCAGTTCATCGCGATTCGGGTGGGTGAGCCGACCGGCCGCCGTCATTAACGCTTCGCGCACCTCTTTCGGCAGGCCCTCTAGGTGCGCTCCATCTCCACTTAGGCGTTGCAGCGTCTCAATTGTTTTTTGGATGTCGTCGCTTAACTTTTCCAATGATTCACCGGTTTCGTAGTCATGCTTGACTGACACCATTGGGGTCAATTTGAAACCGCCGGACCCTTGGTAGTATCGAACGCGATGCAAAAAGAACTGGCGTCAATCTTGCTCTACCAGCGAACGAATAGACGACAAGTGTCGTTTTGGACATGGGGTAAAATCCGCAACTAACAACTTTTTTGGGGGAACGAATGGGTAAATCGCTTTTGCTCGCCATTGTGGGCACAGTTTTTATGAGTCAGGCTGCGATGGCACAGGAACGTTATGAATTGGAATTCAATGACTTCACGCCGGTCAATGGAGAGCCTCTGCGTCTGAAGCAGGAACTCCGTCGGCAGCACGGGATCAACGCAGAAGATTATGAACTCACTTCAGCTCGCCTGGTGGCAAAGACTCGCGCTGGCCGCGGAACCGCAACTCTTGTCGTCGGAAACTGGCGCTCGCGCGCGGAGCGGGTCAATATGGGAGACTTCAACGATCGCACACCCCGGTCCTTTGACCGAGTTGATTTCTACAACGATTCCCGCGATTCGCGTGGTGTGTGGCAATTCGAACTTCAAGGCCAATTTCAGGTTCGCAAGGTTGTCTTGGTGCTCAATCGTCGTGGCGGTGGCCATGGTGGCTATTTCTATGAACAGGTTCGTTGTGAGAGCTTTATCAAGTGGCTGACCGTTGAATGCCGCACTTCGGGTCGTCCTGTAGCTGTGCGCCTGGTGCAGCAGCACTCTAGCTCGCCGTGTACTGAAGGTCGCACATTTGGTATCGGTGCCGACGGCATTTGGGTTTCCAAAGGTTGCCGCGGAAATTTCGAAGTTCAAATTCGGCGTTAGTCGTCTTGTATTAGGGCCTCAAGAATTTGGGGCCTTTGCAACATACACCGTGCTTTGAGAGTCCGACCTCAACAACGGATTATGAAACCGAACAATATGTGATTCGCATTTCTCAAAAATCTTCTGCAAATTTTGAACAAAATCATGGTCGGGGGGATCGTCCGACCACAGTGCGAAAACTCCACCCGGCTTAAGGTGCAATGCCAAGTTTTTCAGACCTTCGGGTCTGTAAAGACGCTGATTTTCAGCATGGAGAACCTTTGTGGGAGAGTGATCGATGTCCAGCAAAATCGCGTCAAAGCGGCGGCCGGGCGCCGACGCATCGAAACCCACTGTCGGACTTTCAGCCAGGGCAAAAAAGTCGCCCAGAACGAAGCGGCAGCGCGAGTCCGCTGTAAGAGCGGGGCCTAATGGTACAAGCCCTTGCGTATGCCAATCGATTACGGGTTGGAGGGCTTCAATCACAATAAGCGACTTTACTCTCGGGCACTTGAGCGCGGCCAGTGCCGTATAACCGAGACCCAATCCTCCAACTGTGATGCTGAGTTCAGAACCTCCAACCTCTTTCAAGCCCAGATCAGCCAACGCCACCTCTACTTCATGAAAGAGGCTCGACATGAGGAACTCGTCTCCCAACTTAACCTCAAAAACATCCTTGTCTCCGAGCGATAGAATTTTTCGCCTCCGCAAGCTGATTTCGCCAAGAGGAGTGAGCCTGCTATCCAAAATTTCGAAACTTTTAAGCATCAGTTGATCCAGTCAAAGAACATTATACCGTCTGATCCGGGTACACGCTGCAAATCTCGGCCGTCTTTGCGCATAACCCACAGATCGTGAATGAACTCTCCGCTCTCTAAATGCAAGCCGCGCGTGAACATAATGAGTTCACCGTCGGGTGACCAAGTCGGCAGCCATAATTCGTTTTTGCCACAGGGGTCGGGCTCCGTTAGCTGCGTTTCTTTTCCGGTTTTGAGATCGAGAACTACGATTCCGACTTGGAAGTAAAGGTCTTCCGGATGCTGCCCTTTGTGATCGGTTAAGGCATAAGCGCGCTCGAAAGCGAGAGAGCGGCCATTGGGTGAAAAGGCCGGATCTTCATCTTGAAATCCGGTGCGAGTTAGGCGTCGCACTCCGGTTCCATCCGCGCGCATGATATAAAGTTGCGCTTCGGGCGTATCTTTCTGCTCATAAGACTTAAAGGCGATCCAGCGGCCATCGGGCGAAAGCATAGGGTCGCCAATGCTGCCGCGAAACTTCGTTTTGAGTGTGCGCTTCTTGCCCGTCTTCGTATCGTGAAAGACGAGCCGCGTGAAGCGATCTCCCTCACCCTGCTTGGAGTACATCACGATGCGCCCGCTGCGATCCGCGAAGGTCGGTATACCCAGATAGGTCGCCTGTTCATGCGCGATCACTTTAAAGTCGGCCGGATTTTTCGCATCGGCCACGACGATCGTGTTGGCGCCTTCGAAATCGTCGAGCAAAGGTCTTCTTGTCCAAGTGAGACGGCGTCCATCGGTGGAGAGCGCGACTTCGGCATCATGCATACCATCGTTCGTGAGTCTCTGAATCTTGGGAAGTTTCTCGTCTAAGTTTAATAGGCCAAGTTCAAAGTAATCGGGTGGCGTAGGCTTTTTAAGCTTGGTGTAGCGGCGCTGGTCGGGAAGGTAGGTCGCGAATATCTTTCCGCTTAAGGACAGTGGCTGAGATTGAATCGTATCGAGATTCTGGCACCCCGTCGGTACCGGTTCATTCGGATAGGCCAAAGTCGCAGTGCTGAAGATAGTTAGGCCCATCAAGGCCAAGGCTTGAAACATGAATCCCCCCCCCGGGTTTCTTAACTTAAGATTAAGGAAGTTTTACTCTCGGCTCATATTTGCATTCAAAGACTTTTCCCCTCAAATCCCATCGCCTTATTTCCGTTATGCTGCTATGAACGAATTAATGACCCTACACGAAAGAATAACAACATACGTTAAGTTGCTGCAGCGTCATGCGGATCGATGGTGGTATACGTCGTTTATTGGTCTTTTAGCCGCGGCTGACAATTTGGTCGTGGTGGTGCCAACCGATGGAATATTGGTTTCGAGCAGCATGCTGCGACCGCAGCGTTGGTTTTGGTTTGCGTTGAGCATTGCCATTGGCTCGACTTTGGGGGCTCTCGTCTTGGCCGGATTAGTTGAGTTCCATGGTCTGCCTTGGATTTTGAATTATTTCCCGGGCATCGATCAAACGAATATGTGGCAGTGGACCGAAAAGTTTTTCGATGAATATGGTCTGATTGTGGTATTCGCGGTGGCGGCCACGCCACTGATGCAGCAGCCGACTCTGATTCTCGCTAGTCTCGCGAACACGCCGCTGGTGAAACTCGCGATTGTGGTTTTTATCGGCCGCTTGATCAAATTTCTGATTATGGCCTACATCGGCTCGCACGCGCCAAAGCTTCTCAGTCGGCTTTGGGGAATAAAGAGCGATCTGAAAGACGCCGGCGTCGAAATCAAATCATAAAAGAGCCCAGACGTTGGTCTTGGTCCGGGTTTTCACTTTGCGATGTACCCCTCCTATTTTTTATCATGGGATAATCAGGGGTGAATCATGGCGGTGGTTTCAGTAATCAATCAAAAGGGCGGGGTGGCGAAAACCACGACATCGCTGAATGTGGCTTCGAACTGGGCTGCGATGGGAAAAAGGGTTCTATTAATCGATCTGGATCCGCAGTCCTCGGCCACGAAAGCCGTGTTTGGCGATCAAGAGTTTGAAAAGACCATCTTCGACGTGGTGATGAATCAGTGTTTGATCGAAGACACCATCGTGCATTCGGATCGCTTCGACTTTGATGTGGTTCCGGCCGAAATTCTCTTAAGCGGCATCGACCTGCAGCTCGCGGCCCACTTCGGCCGTGAGACGATCTTGCGGCGTAAGCTCGAGCCGATCCTCCGGCGTTACGACGCCATCTTGTTTGATTGCTCGCCGTCTCTCGGCTTAATGACCGTGAATGCGCTGATGGCCTCGCAGGACATTATCATTCCGATCTGCCCTGAATACTTCTCCTTAAAGGGCATTGAACTGATTTTACAGACGCTGCAAAACATCCGCACCGGGCTCGGCTATAAAGTCGGCGTTCGCGGCGTGGTCATCACCCGGTTTCGCGATCGCCGCATTGCCAAGAAGGTGATAGAGGATGTGCAGGAAGTGTACGGTCTGAAAGTCTACTCCAATTACATTCCCGACAATATCGCGGTCGAAGAGGCGCATCACGATCATTCTCCGGTTCACAAGTACGCGCCAAAATGCGCCGCCGCCAAAGCCTACACGTCGCTTGCGAAGGAGTTATGGTAATGGCCAAAGCCAATCCGTTATTTATCGATTCAACCAAAATGACCGGCGATTCGATCGGCACCCAGTTTGAGTTGAGCGGTGTCGGACTTTATGAAGACGAGGAGATTTTCGTGCTGATCACCAACGCGCTCGGCGAGGTGACGCAGATGCCTCTTAAAATGAACGCCGATTGTAACTATCAAACCAAGGCTTGGCTGCGGCATCAAAAATCTTTCTACTACCAATACGTGATTGAAAAAAATGGCCAGCGTTTCTTGCAATCCGTGGCCAAACAGGCGCGGGCGCAATATGCGATTCTCGACAAATGGGAGCCGGTGCTGGCCGAGCCAGGTGCGCTTCCGGCTCGGGAAGCGCAACCCGCGATCAGCGCTCCTGCCAATATTCCTGATCATGTCAAATCGGTGGCGAGCCTAATGGAAAAATTCGGTTTTTAGCTCGGACATGCGGCGAATCTGGGTGCTGAAGCCGTCGTGCAGACGCAGGACCTTCCATGCCGCCATTCGCGCTTGAACTTCGCCAGCGCGGAAATTCAAGTCGGCGAGCGTGGCGTCGTCACCCGCTTGAACAACGGAGAAAATCGGCGTGCGGCCAATTTCGAAACGGCGCTCATCCAGCTTAGCCCTTTGGATCTGATTCTCGCGCGCCTCTTTTAATTGCGCCAGTGCCTCTTGCCAACGTTTGAGCGCGGAACAAGACGACAACCAGTTTAACTGAAGGTTGGATTCGGCCATTCGCGCGCCGGCTTCGGTTTGGATTTTCTCCGCAAGGGCGCTCCGGTAATTCGCTTCCTCGGCGCGCGAAAGCAGCGGAAGACTGAGCTGTACGCCGAGATAGTAGGCTGGATGCTTATAATCCCGAACTTCATCCAAGGTCGGCGAGCGTGAGCCGGCATCCACCCCGTTCGAAGCGGCCGACAGTCTGAGCTCAAGATCGGGGCGGGTCATGCTCTTGGCCGCCTCGTATTTGGCTGCAGCCGCCTTCGCATCCGCTTGCGCCATTTCGGTTTCGGAATAGCGGGGAGGTTTCGCCGATTGAGATTCGCATTTGGCGTCGGCGTCGGCGATGGGATTATCCAAGACGATCGGAATTTCTCGGGGGTCGATTTCGAGCCAGGACCTAGGCAATTTCAATGTAATCACCAGGCCTTGCCACCGGTCCTTAAGGGCCTGCCCCGCCTCGGCTTCTTGAACCTTGGCGGCCAGTAGCGCGCTGCGGGCCTGCAGGAGGTCGGGAGTTTCAGAGGTGCCGCGCTGAGTTTTAATTCGAACAATGCGCTCGAGCCGCGTTCGTCTCTGTGTATTTTCAGTCATCGCGGCAGCGCGCATTTTGGCCAACCAGGCGTCATAGAAGACGTTTTGGATGCTGGTGGACCATTGTTCGACGGACATCTCGAGTCCGGCCCGAATCGATTTATCGCGCCATTCGCCGGCGCGGATTTGGGCGCGTGTGGCCTGGCCGAAGAAGTCCTGCCAAAGGTTCTGCGTGAGGCTGAGCGTCAGTTTGCTTTCGAAATAGTTGGGCGACAGTCCCGCCACACTCAGAGAATTCGAAGCTGTATTCAGGTCCACCGCGACTCCGGTTCCCGTCGGCAGCAGGGTGGTGAGGCCGAGACTATAGGAGCTGTTTTTCAAGTTGCTGGGTGAAAATGAATTGCTGACTTCGTGGCGATTGTCGGTCCAATTGTATTGCAGGGTCAGGCGCGGGTCGGTTGCCGCCCGGGCACCCAGGGAGCCGACACCCTCCAAGGCCTTCTGACTCGCCACTTGTTCAAAACTATCCGAAGTCTGCATGGCGCGAGCCCAAACCACGTCGAGCGTTACGGCCTTGCCAGGAAGATTGTTCAGAACTCGTTGGGCATCCGGCGGCAAAGCGGCATGAGATGCCGGGATGGCAAACGCCAGTGCAAAAATTAAAGCGGCTCGCATTTTTCCGATACTACGCCGCTTAAGGGGCGGTCGCAAGGAGATCGCAGTATGCGGAAACTGCGCTTTCATGGGCTCTCCCTTTATGATCCCTTTCTCTTCGGAATTGTTTCAGGATAAAATTTACGGGTGAAAACCCTCATTGCTCTCGGATTTTGCATTTTCATGGCCGCCGGTTATTTCGGGTACCAGGTCCTATCGTCGGGGATCGAAGGTCGAATCGAGTCAATGCAAGATGCGGAAAGCTTTCTACTGAAGCTGGGGCGCGAGCTTGGTCGCGATAGTCAGTGTCCGACGCTTTTTGCGAACTCACTCGACCTCCGCCATCTGAACAAGATTATTGTGGAGTTCAACGCAAAAAAACTCCCGTCTACCGGAGTAACGGTCGAGTCGGCTTATTTTGCGCAGGCTCTCGAGGTCGGTGAACGAACCTATCAAGCCCGCTTAAAAGTGAAACTTGCGGCCCAGCTCAAAGAGCAATCCGTAGCTCTAGTCCGTTTCGAAGTCCTGGACAGTGGAGCCATTGGCGCGTGTGAAACCGCGGCGGTCGACTCCGAACAGGAGTCTTGCGAGGCCGACAATTCACCGGATCCCTTTCGCTCCGGCGGAAAAGCGAATATCGTGCGCGCCCCACATGGCACGGCGGCTCTGAGTGGCCCGGCCGGTCAGTCCGTTTTTTCGTTTAAGGGTATCGTGAAGTGGTTACCGAAGGACGCGTGTGGGCCGGTGAATCTCTGTGAGCATGGCCGCTGGACCACGGTTGCCCACGTTCCTTGCGCGGACTAGAATTTGTCGCTGGCATTTTGCTTTTGCTCGAGGGCCGAGTAGAAGTCGAGATAGCGTCTCATCACGTGGATCGGGTAATCCTTGGGCCATATGTTCTTATCTAAAGCTTGATCCACCCCGCCCTGGCCCATGTTGTAGGCGGCCAAATAGAGCTGGGCGTGATCATCAAACTTCTCGCGCAAATAGTGCAGGTAGGCGGCCCCGAGACGGATATTGCTCACCGGGTCTTTTAGCGTTTTCTCCCCGTTCCAGGGCAGTCCATATTTGCGCGCAATCCATTCTCCGGTCTTGGGCCTCAGCTGCATCAAACCGATTTCGTCCAATGGGCCGCGGCGATCGGGATCAAAACTGCTCTCGCCCATAATGATCGAGACCAAAAAAACAGGGTCGAATTCATTCTTGTGGCTCTCATCGATGATCGTCTGCGCGATTTGCTTGTAACGTTTGCGGTATTTTTTCGGTAATCGTTCGCGGGTGAAGGAATAGATGCGACCGTTTACCTTCTTCACTTTTTCGCCGCTGCGGACCACGCTCATCCGATAGTACTTGCCTAAAAGCTGTTTGGCGTGTTGCAGGCGAAATTCGCGCTGGACCATAGATGCGGGTTTGCGCGCTTTTTGCGGTTTAGATGGCCGCGTGGCCACCGTGGGGGTGGGCGGCGGAGGTGAGGGGGGGCGGAAGATTTGCACGGCACCGACAATTAATCCGGCTGAGAGTAGGGAATAGACGGCGATCTCGCGCGAAAACCATTTTCGGCGATTGCGAACGGCTTTGAGCGCGGCCAGTTCTGCTGGAATTTGCGGCTTTTCGAGCTGGGGATTCACGAGTCATTATCGGATTTTCGGACCCAGCTCTTTACCGTTTGCGACAAGTAACGGGATACTTTTTATTTTCGATTTTCTTGCAGTAAAGAATACCGTCCTCGCCCATGACCGACACCAAATAGGTCAGTACGAGTGACTTCGATTTCCCATCGTAAGTCAGTTTTTGAAACTTACAGGCCTGAAGATCCTTTTCGAGATTCTGAGGCGACCTTTGACCGTTGCATTTCAGATCAATGCTTATAAAATGATCACCATCGATCGGCTCACCGCCGGTGTCTTCGACAGTCAGTTTGGCCTCGCCCACACCTTTGATGCGCACCACTTTGAACGAGCGTTTGATCGGGGCATGATTGGTTTCGTCCTCGCCTTCATCGTGGCCTTGGCAATGCGCCGGTCCGCCGAACAAGAGGCGCCAGAGATAGGTGATATAGAGTCCTTTGGCGCGCGCTTCGGCGGGGCAATACGGAAGCGATAAATGCAGATGATTTTGGTGGGCCCGGTCCTCGTGGCCGATACAGCCGGGCGAGCGCAGCGAATTCATACAGGGCCCGCGCTCTGAGCGCACAGCATTGCTCCAGCAGTTGCGAAAACGAGTGAAGAACTCCTGAGTTTCGGCATCTTTACGCGAATAGTTATAGACCTTAGTCCCGAGAAGAATGGCCTTCACATCCATGGCGAGACCCTTGTTATGCAAGGACCCTGTTCTCTGATGGCGGGCATCTCCGATGGTTCCCGCATGGAATATCGTGCCGCCGTCGTTGCTGTCGGTGCGGCCAGCGGCTTCGCGGGCGCAGCGGCCGAAATTGCGATCAAGAAAGTCACGAAAGCTGTCCGCCATAGTCAGACGGCCATCGCATTTCGCATTGGGCGGACTGCCATAGGCTGTCTTAAATTTTCCCGGTTCAGATGTGCAACCGTTGACCGAAACCCAGTCCGCGCCCCAGGCCGCGCCTTGGCTTGGCGAATTCGGCGCATATTCAAATGAGTTGCTATGGCCCTGCCCACCCCCGAAGAGGGAGCTGAACGGATTATTGCCTCCGCCCCCTTGTCCGTCTCCGCCCCCCACCATTTCGGGGCGCATCCCCGGCAGTGGTGGCGCGCCCGGCAATCCGGTTCCAGGCATAGGATATTGAATGGGTCGGCCAGGAACTTGCGTCGCACCTGCCGCGGGGGCTGCGGGCGGTGGCTGGCCGAAGGGATTTTGTCTTTGTGGATTCGGTTGCAACCCAATGGGTTGCCCCGGTTGGCTGGCACCTCCGGGGGGAAGAACCGCGGGAGCCGTTGAAGTGGGCGGAGTCTGATTTACGACCGCGGGCTTTAGATCGGCCCACGCCGGAAGCGCGAACAGACCCGCCAAGAGCAAAAAAATCGTCTCATAATGAGACAACGGTTTAGTCATATCCGAATTATGAAGTGCAATGGGCGGACCCCGCAATCAGGCATTTTAGCCGGCCCTTCTGTGCAAGTTCTTAGCGGTCGTATTGACATTTGAAGTGGGAGGAGATCCCCTTATAGGGTGGGGGAAACAGATATGAGTGAAACGGAAAATCCGGCTAATCGACGATCCGTAAAAAACATTATAGTCAGCCCGAGACAACAGCTGCGCTACTCCTTTGTCCTCGTAATCGGCTCCTGCGTCACCTTGGCGCTTTTTGTGGGCGTCTTGATTTTTCAGATCAATCAGACCATTACGACCTTGGGCGTGGCTTACAACTTGGATGCGGAAGTGATCGAGGCCATTCAAAATTCACTCAATTCTGCTTTGTGGATGGCGATGATCCTCGCCGCGCTCAGTATTCTTTCGAGCTTGGCCCTCTCAGTCCGGCTCAGTCACAAAGTCTATGGTCCGGTTGTGGCCATTAAGCGGTATCTGGAAACTTTGATGGCCGGCAACTATCAAGCCCGTTTGAGCCTCCGCCAAGGGGACGACCTTCTTGATTTGCGGGATGCGCTGAATCAGTTAGCTGAGACACTGGAAAAACGGCACACCCGATAGTAAAACTGGGGGTTTATGGCCCGCAGAAAAAAGCCCAAAAGAATTCCTGTCGCACTTACGCTTAGCCTGGTCGCTCATGGCGCCTTGGTTTTCACTTTAATTTATTTTTTAAGGTCACCAGTAACGCCCAAGCGAG
Organism: Bdellovibrionales bacterium; assembly: GCA_022842925.1. Classification (GTDB taxonomy): domain Bacteria; phylum Bdellovibrionota; class Bdellovibrionia; order Bdellovibrionales; family UBA1609; genus JALHOQ01. Next base: position 26,142 of record JALHOQ010000006.1, on the reverse strand, counting down.
GTGTCATCTCGGTGGAATTTATCGAACCCGTACGTCACGAACCCCACACCCCCCGGTTTCGCGATCGAGCGGGTCCTCGTCCCGATCCAGCCCCTCAGGTGACTCTGCCCTCGCCAACGACCCTGGAACCGGTGGGAGACCCCACCGCTCTGGCCCGCGAAACAGATGCTTACATTCAGGGCGTTTTGCAAGTCATCAACCGCCGTAAGACGTATCCCCGGGAGTCGATTGAACGGGAGGAAGAGGGGCGGGTGGTGCTGGGAGTGAGTGTGGCGACGGATGGCCGGGTGGTGGAGGTTCATGTCGAGGAATCATCTGGTTTTCAACGACTGGATCAGGCGGCGTTAAAAATCATCTCAGAAATATCAGCTTTTCCGCTTCTTCCCTCGGTGGTAGGGGCTCCCCTGCATTTACACATACCCATTGTTTATCGTTTGGAGTCACGTCGATGAAATTTTTTTTCGCCCTTCTGTTTGTAACCTGCTCGGCGTCGGCTCAAACTGATGTCCACGTGCCCACCGTGAATGTCTACGGTGCCCCGAAAAGTGCTCTCGATTCCGTACCTAGTGTTTCTGAGATATCGGGTTCGCGCCTGCAGCGAAAAAAGCAGGGGAGTTTAGGGGAATCCTTGGCGCGAGAAACCGGCGTGACCAGTTCTTTCTTTGGACCGGCCGCGAGCCGTCCGATTGTCCGCGGTCAAGAGGGCGAGCGGGTACGGGTCCTGCAAGATGGCACCGGCCTGCTCGACGCCTCCAGCGCCAGTCAAGATCACGGCGTGGCGGTAGAACCCTTTCTAATTGAAAAAATTGAGGTGGTTCGTGGTCCGGGGGCGCTGCTGTACGGAAGCAATGCGGTCGGTGGGGTGGTCAATATGACTCTGAACCGCATTCCGGAAAAGGTGCCCGAGAAGTTCTCTGGTAAAGCGGAGGGCCGGCTCGCCACCAATGACAAGAGTCGTGGCGGAGCACTGATGCTGAAGTCTCCGCTCGGATCGAAGTGGGCAATTCATGCCGATGGCGTCGCCCGTGCTGCGGACGATTATCATTATTCCAAAGAGCGAAGGGTAAAGAACAGCTTGAGTCGCGCGGCGAGTGAAGGCGTGGGACTTTCTTATATCGGCGACAATGGCTATCTCGGGGCTTCGTTCTCGAACTATGAATCGAGTTATGGCACGATCGTCGAAGAATTTGTGAGGATTAATATGCAGCAGCAGCGCGCTGAATTGGCGGGAGAAATCCGCGATTGGGCTGGCCTAAAATCGCTGCGAACCAAGATTTCGAGCGGCTGGTATAAGCACGACGAGATGGAAGAAGGCAGTCTGGGCACGGTCTTCAAGAACACGGGCGGCGAGGCGCGCGTTGAGGCCCGTCATCATACTCTTTGGGGTTTTTCGGGAATGATCGGAGTTCAGGCGCAGACGTCGGACTTTTCCGCGAAGGGCGATGAAAAGTTTCTTCCGCCCACGCAAACCCGGTCCCATGGGTTGTTTTTATTTGAAGAGAAAGAAGAAGGCTCATTTCGACCGTCCTTTGGACTAAGCTATGAAAACACGATAGTGGAATCCAGCGATGATCCCTCCTTCCCAGCCGGCGAGCGGCGCGACTTTTCTGGCGGTAGTGGTGCCCTTGGTTTTCTGCAGGAACTCGGACGAGGGTACGCGGTGGTGGTCAATACCTCCTACACCGAACGGGCTCCGAATTATCAGGAATTGTTCGCCGGCGGACAGCATGTGGCAACTGGGATTTATGAGCGAGGCTTTTCGGGCCTAAAGAAAGAGAAGAGTCGAGCTGTGGAAATGGCTCTTCGCCACAAGGGAGGGATGGGTCAGGGTAGCTTGGGGGCTTTCCTCCAGGACTACGAAGACTACATATTTTTGGCTCCCACCGGAGGCACGGCGGGCCCGGATAATTTGGACGAGTATGTATTCGGTTCGGCTAACGCGAGATTTTATGGGGCGGAGCTGGAATATCGCCACAATATCTCTCATCTCGTTAGCCGGGGACTGCTGGAGTTCGAGTTAAAAGTCGATTGGTTAAAAGGCGAGAATCGGGACTCTGGCGATTCACTTCCTCGAGTCACCCCGATTCGCGAGACTGTGGCTCTCAACTACAAAACGGATTTGTGGAATTACGATTTGGAAATTCAGCGGACCGAAGCCCAGCATGACACGGCTCCCAATGAGCGGGCCACCGGAGATCACATGTTCGTGAACGCGGGAGCTGAACGTGAATTGGGTGGCGATCATTTGCGCGCGACTGTATTCGCGCGCGTAAATAATATTTTCGACTCTGAAGGTCGCAACCATGTCTCTGTGCGCACCATCCGGGACCTCGCTCCCCTTCCCGGACGAAACTTCGTCGCCGGCCTTCGCATGTTTTTTTAAAATTGGCCGACTTGCCTTCAAATGACCCAATCTTGAACCCAGGTTCATTTTTTCCTCCTCGGCGGTGGGCTGGAGTGAGGAAAAGGGGGCCTGGCGCGGGAACGACACTTGCTCCTTTGTGAGGCCCAACAGAAGGGTTCTGCATGAGGTATCTAGTAGTATTGTTCAGCGGACTGATGGTTTTCTTGGGGAATGTAAAGGCGCTCGGCCAAGATCCCCAGTTTATTCAAGTGGAAGGCCTCGCTCTAGGATACTTTCCGTCTCTGGCCGACGGAGTACACGTGAGTATGAGCGGCAAGAGCAACGACTTACAACTGACGCGCGGGCATCGCTGCTTTGAACGAGTCCAAACCCAGCGCAATCCGCTTCCCCCGAACAGCGTGAATTTCGAAGCGGAAGATCGGAGCTCCGTTCGCAATAAACTCAATGGTTTTATTGGTCGAATCCCGGATCCGGATATGTGGCTCAAAACCTCTACAGGTCTGGCCAGTCGGTTTTATCGGGAAAATCTCGCTTACGAGCCGCCACCAAAGACATCGCAACTTCTCTTTGTCCCCATGGTTCTTGCCCCTCAGCCGGTTTCTGTCGGGAAGGCGGAGTGGACCGCTGAGGCACGCGCGATCATGGAGCGCGGCGGGTGGCCCGCAGTCGAGCGCCACTGCGGGACTCACTTTGTCGAAACCGTCGGGGAAGAGACCTTTGTCGTGTATTCGCTGCATGTGAATTTTCCAACGGCTGAGGAACGCCGGAGGTTCGAACGGGTTCGCGGCGACACTCAGCAATCGCCGGCCCTGGTGCTGAACACGCTTCAGCGTATGCGCCAGCGCTTTGAGTTCTTCGGCTCCGGGCGTGAAGTGATTTTGGACGTGCTGCAAGTGGGAGGCCGCAGTCGCGATATCGAAGCGCTGCGCCAGATTCTAAGTGATCAGCAACTGGATTTTGATTCGGAAAATCTGACTCTGACTCGGACGCGCCTCAACTGTGGCAGCGATGAAATTCAGCGTTGTCAAAAGGTCGCCCAGGCATTTTTGGATTTCCAGTTTGGACGTTATACCGCCAACGGCGAACCTCCGGCATTCACCCCTGTCCGTTTTCGTATCGCACCTCTGGCCTATGTGAATGAACTGCCGGGTTTCTAGCCGAGTGCCTGCTTCAGATCCGCGATTAGATCGTCCGCTCCCTCAAGTCCCGTGGAAAAGCGAATCAGGCCGTCTGTGATTCCGGATTGTCGACGCTCTTCCGCCGTTAGGCTGAGGTGCGAGGAACGGGCGGGAATAATGACTAAAGATTCAACGCCGCCCAAGCTGGCCGCTAAAACTGGAATTTTTAATCGGCCTAAAAAGGACTCAACCTGGCTTGGGTTTTTGAGTTCGAAACTCAGCATGCCGCCAAAGCCTTTGAAGTATTCTCGGGCCCGTGAGTGCGCTGGGTGCGAAGGCAGGCCCGGATAGTTCACGGTGGCCACATTTTCATGGTGGCTCAAAAAATCCGCGAGACGGAGGGCCGTTTGATTTTGCCGTTCCACGCGCACGCCCAAAGTCTTAAGGCCTCGATGAAGAAGTGAGCAGCCATGAGGATCCAAAGTGGCGCCTAAATGGGCCGCCGTATGACTGATCGTCTTGATTCGCGCTTTGGAACCAATCACGCAACCGGCGATTAAGTCCGAATGTCCGTTGAGATATTTGGTGGCGCTATGAAGGGAGAGATCAAACCCCAGGTCGATAGGCTTAAAATTCACCGGTGAGGCGAATGTATTGTCGATTACGGAGATCAGCTTGTGCTTGCGGGCGGTCGCCAAAACTTTTTGAAAATCCGGCACTTCCATCAGAGGATTCGAGATGGTTTCCGCATAGATCATCCGCGTTTCCGGGCGGATTTTCGCTTCCCAATTTTCGTCGGCGGCCACATCGGCCTCAATGCCGAAGCGAGCCAGTTCCTGCGCCAGTAGAGAAAACGTGCCGCCGTACAGAGTTTTTTGCGTCAAGATTCGATCGCCTTTAGATAAAAGCGCCAAGAGGGTGGTGCTGATCGCCGCCATTCCACTGGCGAGCACCAGCGCATCCTCGCCGTTCTCAAGAGCCGCGAGCTTCGCGTGTAGGGCCAGATGGTTAGGGGTGTTATTCAAACGGGCGTACTTGATGTTGGCGTAGTCGCCTTCATCATGAAATTCGAAATTGGCCGATTGAAAGACCGGCATGCTGATCGCGCCTTCAATTCTCGGCGAAATTTCACCGGCGTGAACCGCTAGAGTTGAGATATCCTTCATACTTCCCTCCCAAAGACTGTCAGAAACTTAGAGCCAACCGCGCCCCAGAGCAAAGAGGGCGTATTGCTTTTGGCTACATAACGCCCTTGGCGATCCAGAGCGATCACGGCAAATTCGCCGCCTTGTGGGCGGGCTTGCTTAAGCACAAATGTAACCGCCTTCTCTAAAGACCAACCGGCCGCGGTTAAGGTGGAAATAGCCGCGGCGGTCGCATTCTCCACAATTTCTTCGCCCGTTCCGGTCGCCGAAATCGCGGCAAAGCGATTGGCAAAATTTCCGGCGACCGTCGGCGAATCCGAAACCCGCTGCGGATATTCGAAGCCGCGGCCACCCGTGGAGGTCGCGGCCGAAAGCACGCCCTTTTGGTCGACGGCGACGGCGCCGACGGTTCCGCTCTTGCCCCTCTGGCGGCGGCGGAAGGCCTCCCGCTGGTGCGGCGTATAGGGCGATGCGAACAGAAGTCCGAGTTCGTGAGCGAAGGCGACCGCCCCTCGGCCCGCTAAAACCCGGTCCCGTTTTTTCATAAGCGCGCGCGCCAACAGGATGGGATTCTTTACGCCCTCCACATTTACGCAGCCACCAAAGCGGCGGGTTTGACTGTTCATGATTGAAGCGCTCATGCGAATCTTGCCATCACTTTGAATTTTAGATCCACGTCCGGCATTGTAGAGCGGATCATTCTCAAGGCGAACTACGGCTTCGGTCACGGCATCGAGACTCGATCCGCCGCGCTCGAGCAGTGGATAGACCTCGCGCAAGATTTTGGTCAGAGACTGCGTATAGATCTTTCGGCGCTCGCCACTTAACGCTCGAGACCCGGCGCCCCCATGAATGACAAGTACTGGCATGCGCTGGTTATGAGGTGCCCGTCGACTTTTTGCAATCCGGGGCGTCACCCGTGCCGCGTTGGGTTGCAAAAAGTCGACGGGCACCTTCAGAATAAGTGATGGATCCATTACAGATACTGCGACCTTACTTGGCCGAACCGACTGTCAACGAGCTGATGTTCAACCGCCACGATCAGTTTTTTGTCGAACGGGAGGGGCGGATGGAACTCGCGAGCTCACCCTTTCAGAGTGAGTCCCAGTTCGAAGCCCTTCTGGACCAAATCGCGAAGCTCAAAACCGCCAACACGGCGAACGGTTTGGATTACGATGGGATTCTTCCCGATGGCTCACGCTTCCATATCACGCGTCCGCCGATGTCGCCCTATGCATCGACTTTGACGATTCGAAAATTCTCGGCCGTTTACAGAGGTCTTGAAAAACTGGTTGGCGCGGGGTTCGTCACCAATAAGGGCGCCCGGTTCCTCGAAGCCTGTGTTCTGGCGCGACTCAACATCCTGATCTCGGGATCCACCGGGGCCGGCAAGACGACTCTGCTGAATGCCCTCTGCTCGAAAGTGCCATTAAATGAGCGGGTGATCACGGTTGAGGATATTCCTGAGATCCAACTCTCACAGCCGAACTGGGTCCGCTTGGTATCGGTGCGGGGAGGCGAAGGGCGAAGCGCGGCTATGAAGGATTGCTTGATCAGCAGTCTTCGGATGCGTCCCGACCGGATCGTGGTGGGTGAGTGCCGCTCGAGTGAAGCGGTGGAGATGATGCAGGCCATGAACTCAGGCCACGAGGGCAGCATGACCACGCTTCACGCCAATTCGACGAACGACGCGCTAACCAAACTCGAAACGCTGATCATTTTCCATAGCGGAGTCGACATTCCGCTAAAGTCCCTTCGCCGCCAAATCGTGGATGCCATCGATATCGTGATTCAGGTCAAGAAAACCGCCGATGGCAAACGGCAGGTGGAAGAGGTTATGGAAGTCGTGGGGATGGAGAACGACACCATTACCCGCTTGCCGCTGTTCAAGTTGACTGGAGAAAAAGGTCGCGGGCGACTGAAGGGAACTGGTCAGCCACCTACTTTTCTTAAGCGCTTTGAAGAGCGCAGTATCGTTCTGCCGAGGGATTTCTTTGATCCCGCCGCACACGACAATTAATTGGCTTCTAAAACCTGACTCAATCCCGTAGCGATTTCGCGAGAATAGATCGGAATTCCCGCCGAAATCCCGGTTCGGGTGTTTACACCCATGGTTCCTTTGGACTGACCTTTGATGGCTTTGCACAGCTCCTGATATTTCGATTCCGTGCAGTATTTGCTGCGCAAAGTGAACGCCGCAAGTGTGGTCATAACCGTTTGCTGGGAGTTGGTCGGATGCTCTTGAAAAACAGCCACCACTTTCGCCCACGTGAAGACCTGGTTAAAATAAAATGTATTCTGCTCCATCACACCACGCACGGGAGTATTGATTTTAGTCAGACGAGCCAGTGGGACCTTAGATCCATATTCGGCTTCGGAAACGAAATATCGGATCTCCGACTGCATCGCTTGGCCAGAGTCCTTGGGGTCGTTTGAACCTAGCGTGTGGTTATATATTTCGGCCGCCACTTTCCAGCCCGGACTAAAATAGTAGCAGGTCTCCAGGCAAATGGAGCGTCCGTTGGCCGCACACCAAGGTCGTTCGGGATTGATCATGTAAGACAAGTTCGTTTCTTTTTGCGGGAGGGTGAAAGAATTTAACCAGGCGCCCTCGTTGCACCACTTGAAATTGTCTATGGGCCCCTTGCCAGCGATCAAAGGCAAAACCTGTTGGGCCGAAATCTGGCGATGCGAGAGCTCCTTACTCATTTTTTTAATTGTCTCGAGCTGAATCAGATCACCGAGCTTCAGGTTGGCCGCCGGTTTACTAATGATGACTTGCATCCGGGTCACATACGTATGGTACTGCTCGGTTCGCGTCTTATCGATTCCGTACTGTTTAAAGCGCACGACTGGCGGCTTAAACGCGGGAAAGATGTTCAGCACTTCTTTGTCATCCGGGTGTTGCTGGCCCCATGTCAGATAGGGCACTAGATACTCTTGATAGTTTTGCACGCGGTCCTGAGCTTGCGTGCCCATTGAGATCACAGCGACCATCGCGACCAGCGTCGATAAACATCTTTTGCGAAACATCAGTTACCTCCCCAGGGGTTACGGTACGGGTTATACTGCCTCGGCGGTCGGCCGAACGGATTTTGAAAATAAGGATCAATGCGACGCTGACGTTGGCGCCACATATCGTATTGGTCGTCATAGCCGGGCTGATAATAGCCGGGCGGTGGTCGCGGCGGATGATAGCCAGGGGGCACACCATATTCTCGCTGGTCCCAACCCAAAGCGCGCTCGTCCTCTTCGCCCCGGTAGCGGCCAACACCCATCATACGCTCATGGGGTTCTAATATTTGCGCGCGGGAATCGATTACATTGCGCCCGCCCGAATCACGTCGGAAAATTTCCTGAAATCCGCCACCAAAGTTTCCACTGTGAAGATCGATTGGATACTCGGCTGTTTGCGATCTGAGATAAGCGCTGCGGGGAGCGAGCGGCTCAGGTTGATGATAGAGTTCGAAACTGGTCCGCAGAACCTTTTCGGCGATCGGAAGTGCCAATCTTCCACCGGTAAAACGGTCGCCGAGATTCTGCCGCACATTGCGGCTGTCATAGCCCACCCAAACAGCCACGACGATATCGTTCGTGAAACCGATAAACCAGGCGTCGTTCTCGTCGTTCGATGTTCCCGTTTTTCCGGCCACATATCCGGCCAAGTCCTTGAGTTTGGTCGCGGTTCCGCGAATCAGCGTTCCCTCGAGGATGCGGCGTAATTGATAATAGGCGACCGAGTCGATGCTGGGAGTGACTTGCCGGTTGTAGCGTGGCTGGGGAACCACTTCACGACCCTCTTCCGCAACTGTATCGAAAAATCGAGGTACAGGTTTCAGTTCCGCATATTGGCTATCGGCTAGAGCCGAGTTAGCCACCGTCGCGTAGGCCACAGCCAAATCGATCAACCGGGCCGGTTGCGATCCGAGAACAAACGGATAGCACCTTTCCGTCGCTTTATAGATGCCCAGTTCCTGAGTGAGCGCGCGAACATAATCTAGGCCCTCAGGGGCGTTACGCCCGAGGTGAGTCATGATGCGTATGGTAGGTAGATTGAGGGACATCTCGATGGCCTGGCGCATGGTCACCAGTCCGCGAGAACCGCCATCGTAATTCTTCGGATTCCAATTGTTGCACAGCTTCGGAAGGTGGGGAACGACATCGGGAATCAATGTATTCGGCTGCATCTCGGCATTCAGGGCGGCCAGATGAATAAACGGCTTAAGGGTCGAGCCCGGCTGGCGCGCGGCCGTATAAGCGCGGTTGTATTTGGAATCTCCATACGAGAATCCGCCCGCCATCGACAGAATTCGCCCGGTTTTATTTTCCATAACCACGATCGCGCCTTGCACGGCCGGCGGGATTTTGAGCGTGGCCGAATTTTGCTGGGGCTCATGCACAAAAATCAGATCGTGCGGCTGCAAGGCCTGAAGCAAGGTTGGAGGTCCGCGTAAGCTTACGATGCGACCATCACTTAGGCCCACGCGCTTGTTGCGTTCGTCGAGAACCACGGCCAGAGTCCACGGTACATCAAAGAAATGTCCCTTGGTTCTTTGCAGGGCTTCAAGCCAGGTGATGTTGGGGTCCCGCAGATCCCGTCTAATGGACCCGACTACGACCGGTGTGATCTTAAGCCACGCCTCTTCGCCGTCCACCGCTACGAAGACGAGATCATGGCGCTTAAGACGGTTGACCATAGTTCCGCGCAGTGGAAGTTCTTTTCCATTGGGCAGTCCCACGCGCATTGGTCGGGTGGACAAGACAATCGCGAGCGGCCATTGGCCGTCATACGTCTCAGTCCGATCCTTTAGCAGGGCCTTCCAATCGGCGCCGATCTTCTCCATATCATCTTTGAGAGAACCTCGCGGTCCGACCCACTGGCCGGAGCGCTTGGAGGTGACTTCATAGTCGTAGAGGCTGTCCTGCAGGATTTTTTCGGTTTGTTTCTGTAACGGCGCATGAATGGTGGATCGAACCACGTAGGTCTTTTTAGTTAAATCGATTTTATGCAGCTCTCTCGCCTCGCGATTGATCACGTCCAAAAAGTAGTAAGCACCCCGGCGGGCCGGTCCCTCGAATTCTTCAAGCTGAATCGGCGCCGCACTTGCAGTTTGGAACTCATCCTCGCTTAATGGTTTTGGGGTCTTTGCGCTGTCTTCCTTAAAGCGGAAGAGGGCTTTTTGGCGGCGGTCCTTGGCCCCTTCGGCATTGCGATCCGGATTAAATTTGTTCGGCCCCGGCGTGATGCCGGCGAGGAGAGCTGCTTGGGGTAGAGTCAGGTCGCGTACTGATTTCTTGAAGTAGCTTTGAGCGGCCATCTCCACGCCCCAGCTGGAGCGTCCAAGATAGACCATGTTCAAATAGAGCTCGAGAATCTCATCTTTCTTTAAAGCCTTCTCGAGCCTCTGCGCCAGAATCATTTCACGCATTTTACGCTCAAACGACAGGTCGTCGTTGAGCACCAGATTTTTGATGACCTGCTGGGTAATGGTGGATCCACCCTGTGGGCGACCATCCGAGGCATAACTCGACATTACGGCTCGGGCGACCCCGGCCGGCGCCAGTCCATTGTGGTTGTAGAAATCTTTGTCTTCGGCAGATATAAAAAGCTGCTGTACGAACTTCGGGATTTCGCTGATCGGAATATGTTTGCGCCGGTTGCCCTGACCGTAGATTTCGGTGAAGCGTTCGCCGTTGCGATCGAGCACCACTGTCGCCTCTGGCAAGCGCAAGCCCTTTAGCCCGCGGACGTCGGGCAGGTCTTTCATCACCGAGTTGTAGTAGGTGATGACTTGATCGAGTTTGACCGCCGAGGTGTCGACGCTTTCGTTCTTGCAGTAGGCTTTGTAGAGGGTCAGAAGCAGTTCTGGATCGAGAAGACGAATTTTCTCTTTCAGGTTCTTAGGATTGAGGGTGACGGCCTCAGTAGGAATCGTGGGGGCCGGGGCAGCGGGGGGCACGGTGGCCGGTGGAGCGGCAGGCGCGGCGGCCGGCTCTGGAGTTGCGGCCGGAGCCTGCTCACCTTCATCCACGATTTCCGGCCGGTTTTTTTTGGCCTCTTCCTCCGCTCTTTTGGCGGCGACCTCTTCTCGTTCGCGCTTGGCATTCTCAATCATCAATAGGAACAGGGGTTCGGCGTCGATTTTTTCGCTCTTAAAGGTTTTCAGCATAAAGGCGCAGCCTTCGCGCAGGCTTTGCCCTACGACCGCCTGATCGGTCTGAGGATTGAACTGGGTTCGCACCTGTTCAACGGGCTTAGTAAAGACTTGGGAGACTGTGAGGCCAAAGGCCATCAAGGTGACGATCAGTTCATTCATGATCCGGGCTTTATAGCACAACCTTTATGCAACGCGGTAAGTTGTTGTTAACAGGGAAAATATTCTAGTGGCGTCAAGTTCACAAACACGTGACTTATCGATTGGATTTCATTTAACTAGCGGTTCACGGTCAACAGAGGAGAAACCTATGAAAAGACGCGAGTTTTTAGCTGCAGGAGTCGCCACCCTAGGTCTCAGCAGTTTGAAGGTGCAAGCTGCGGATGCCAAAGCCACGGTGACAGACGCTGATGTCTTGAAAGAAGGCCAGCCGACGACGATCGCCAATTATTGTGACCCCAAGAAGAAGGGTAAGGCCTGTCCCCCGGAAGTGAAGGGCCTTTGTTCAGATTGCCAGTTTTATAATAAGCCCGAACCTTCGGAGACTACATTTAAGGGCAAGAAGGTCGCCAAGTGCCAGTTGCTCCCCAACAAACCTCAGTACGTTTACGCCGACTATACCTGCGCTACTTTTGTTAAAAAAACGTAAGAAGGTTGTTACTTTCGCGCCCGCGCGACGACGTCGTGCGGGTGCAGGCTTTCGAAGTGTCGGACCTCGATCGTAAAGTCGGAGAGTTCTGGGCGTTGATTCAATGCGGTTTTAAGTTTGCGGGCCGCATCTTCACAAAACATCAGATGTTTGGCGTTCAGTCGGGCAAATTCCTGTTCGTCCTCGCGCTTAACCGCGGTTTGCACGGGCGTACCCAGGGCTTCTTCCATCAAGTCGATGTATTCAATGGGATCCGCGATTTTTTCACCGGACTCAAATACAAACTCACACTTGGCTTCGGATCTTTGCGCGTGCGGTGTGGCCACTAAAGAATCCCCAGAGGCGAGCCACTCCAAAATCTGATCGCGGTTCAAACGTTCTTCGCGGAACTCGTCGGCAAAGGCATCGCGGAGCGCCTGCTGGCTCAGCGCCGCCGAACAGGGGCAGGTGCTTGAGTACAGCACTTGAGTCTTGAGGCGGCCTTGCTTATGGCCGCGCACATCTGAGAGCTCGAAAGTAACGGGGTAGGCCCGCCAACCACTCTGCTGACTGGCCAAGGACGCGCGAAGCACGGGGAGTTCAAAATCGATGGAGAAATAAACGGCGTCGCTTAAACCTTGATGAGATTGTTTCATCTCCTCAAGCTTGGCAAAAAGCCAGTCCCAGGTCAGTTCGCGATGACTGAGTTGCGACAGAATTCGGAACAGGCGCGACATGTGAATCCCGCGGGCATTGACGTCGATTAAAGAAACCGCGGCGTGGGCTGTGCCTTTTAATTTTTGGCCGTTCACCAAAACTAAAGTTTGCACCCGCTCTAGCCCGACCTGTTCGAGTGAGTGATTCAGTCGCGCAGCGGGAGCTTGCACGGCAACGTCATTGAGTTTTTTGTCGGTTTTCAATTCCACAACGGATCCCTTGCGGCTCTTCGCGTCAGCTATGGATAGTACATGTGGATTGCACTTGCAACGGGTATAACCGCCCTATGAAGCTGACAAAAACGGTGGAGGCCGCAGTCAAGGCGGCGTTAAAGACTCGAAAAAACTCGTATTCCCCGTATTCTGATTTCAAAGTCGGAGCGGCATTGAAGTTGAAGGGTGTTGACCACGCGGTGACGGGCACGAATGTCGAAAATGCCAGTTACGGCGGTACAGTTTGTGCCGAGCGGGCTGCGGTTTTTCGAGCGGTAGCCGAACATGGCCGCATTCGTCCCGAGTTTCTGGTCGTCGCCACGACTGAGAAAAAGGCCACCGTGCCATGTGCAATATGTTTACAGGTCCTGGCGGAGTTTTGCTCCGATTCCATGCCGGTGTATCTGGCCAATGAAAGTGGAGTACAGCGGCAATTGAAGTTTCAAGATCTGCTACCGGAACCGTTCCGGTCATTTGAGGTAAAGTGACATGGCGTGGGCCCTGATCACGGGTGCGAGTGCGGGAATCGGGGCGGCGACCGCGGAAGCTCTGGCGGAAAAAAAATGGGACCTTCTTCTCACGGCCCGGCGCGAGGACCGCCTCGCACATCTGAGTCAACGGCTCTCGTCTCAGCACAAAATTAAATGTGAGCACGTGGCGTTGGATGTGCGTTTAAAATCCGATGTGGATCGGCTCGCGGCCGAGCACGGTCCGAAATCGATCGAACTGCTGGTCAATAACGCCGGTCTCGCGAAGGGGATCGATAAGGTCTTCGCAGCCGATACGGACGACTGGGATGTCATGATCGACACCAATATCAAAGGTCTCCTGTATATGACCCGCGCCTTTTTACCGGCGATGATGGAGCGGGGGCGAGGTCATATTGTGAACTTAGGCTCCGTGGCCGGGCGCTGGACCTATCCGAGCGGCGCGGTTTACTGCGCGTCTAAATTCGCGGTGCGGGCGTTAACTGAGGGGCTGCGAATGGATCTTCTCGGCACTCCCATCCGAGTGACGAATATCGAGCCGGGAATGGTTGAGACTGAATTTTCAGAAGTTCGTCTCGGCAGTCGTGAGCGAGCCAAAACCGTATACAAGGGCATGCAGCCGCTGACCGCCCGAGATGTGGCTGAGACCATCGTTTGGTGTGTCGAACGACCGCCCCATGTGAATATTCAAGAGCTGGTGCTTTTTCCCACAGATCAGGCCGCCATTGGCATGGCCCATCGCCGCGACTAAGAGCGAAGCGCGGTCTGGACGGCCTCAGCGAAAGCCTTTAATGTTTTCAATTCCCGCTGTTCCGTACGATATATCAGTGCGATTTCGTCGTGGAACTGAGGCGCTCCCGCCACGGCGACGAGCTTCCGATTCTGCGCTCCTGCTACTCGCTCGGGCAATATCGCCGCCCCCGTTCCACATTGCGCCAGCCGGGTGATGACTTCCAAATTCGCGCACTCCATGACCCTTTTAAAACGGTGACCCTGGCGGTGCAGCTTGCGCAGGATGGTTTGCGTTTGCAGCAGCGACGGTTCACACAAAAGCACGTCCTTGTTTTTAAGGCTCGGGAGCTGCCACAAAGTGACGCGGTCTTGGGCCAGCGGGCGGATCACGAGATCCGGATGTGGCGACGGATTCACGACAATGCCGATGTCGGCCTTCAGTTCCACAACCTCGCGGGTAATATTGCGGGATAGATCATGGATGAGGACCACTTCTAAATCGGGATGTTTGTTCAACAGAGCGGGTAGAAACGGCGGAAGAGCGTAAATGGCAACCGAAGGGTGAATCCCGAGACGCAAGCGGCCGCGCACTTCATTGGTGGCGCTTAGAGCTCCCGTGCGCAAATTCTCCCAGCGCTGGAGGAGATCTTGTGTGTCTTGCAAAAGGCTTTCACCGGCTTTGGTCAGCGTCACGCCCTGGCGCGAGCGCACGAAGAGCCGGGTCCCCAGACAGGCCTCGAGCCGGCGCACCGCCAGCGTGAGGGAGGGTTGCGCGACACCGAGGCGGCCGGCGGCCTTGGTGAAGCTGCCCGAGTCCGCGATGGTGACAAAGTAACTGAGATCGGTGGGGGACGGTAACATAGGATTCTCCTATCGTAGATATTCGTTTAACATATTTTACCTATGGTTCAAGTCGCACTATCTTCGGATCACGGCTCAAGAGCCGAAGGAGGAAAAATGAATCAGCGTCGCGTATTTTTAAAAGGGCTGGCCGGATTGGGGGCCGCAGTGGTGTGCCAGAAACTGAGCGCATCTCCATCCTGCGCCAAGACTCCCGCTCAAACAGCGGGTCCGTTCTACCCGGGTGAGAGTCAGTTCTTTCCCGATAACGATTTGACTCGGGTTCCCGGCGCCAGTCGTCCCGCGCTGGGTGAGATTATTTATATTGAGGGGCGAGTACAAGACCTCCTCTGCCAACCGGTGGCCGACGTGAATGTGGAAATCTGGCAGGCTTGCGCCTCCGGCCGGTACAACAACGATCGCGACCCGAACCCGGCGCCGCTGGATCCCGCCTTCAAATACTGGGGCGAAACTTTTACGGATGCACAAGGGCGGTTCAATTTTAAAACGATCAAGCCCGGCGCTTACCCGGCCACGGAGGATTGGGATCGGCCCCCACATATCCATGTGCGAGTGGCCAAGCGGGGCTATAAAGACCTCATCACGCAAATGTATTTCAAGGGGGACCCGTTGAATGACGAGGATCTGATATTGAAGTCGACTCCGGCCGATCAACGGTCGAGTTTGATCGTCGAATTTCGGCCGGTTGCAATTGAGTCGGGGGCGACGCTCGGCGAATTCGGAATCACAATAGAAAAAGTTTAGTGGACGGAGAGTCGCCGGATCGCCTGGATGAGCTTCGGTCTTTCGATGGGTTTGGTGAGATAATCGTTAAACCCGCGTTCACGAAAAGTGTCCACTTCGGACTTAAGAGCATTGGCGGTCAGGGCGGCGACGGGCTGGGCGTATCCTTTTTGGCGTAAAAGCGAAATGGCATTGAACCCGTCGAGGCCCGGCATTTGGATATCCATCAAGACCACGTCGTAACGCTTTCGGAGCGCCATCTGCACACCGCTCGCACCGTTCCCGGCTACATCTACGGTGGCTCCGGCTCGGTGAAGAATTTCCTTCACCAGATCTTGATTGTCTTCGTTATCTTCAACGAGAAGAATATGAACACCGCGGAGATCGTTTTCCATTTCGAAAGGCACCGGTGCGCACGCGGCCTCTTGTCCACCCCGACCGCATTTGACCGCGCATAGAAAAGTGGAGCCTATACCGGGCGCACTGTTTTCGAGCACAAGGGTGCCCCCGAGGGCCTCGGCCAAAACTTTAGAGATGGGAAGTCCAAGACCCGTGCCGCCAAATCGCCGGCTTGTCGACGCCTCCGCCTGCATATACGGTTCAAATACGTGATCCTGCCGATCCTTGGGAATGCCGACTCCCGTGTCGCGGACGCGGATCTCTAAAAAGGCTCCATTCATATCTGCGGTCACTTCGATGCGGCCGTGGAAGGTGAACTTGAGCGCGTTGCCGATTAAATTCAGCAGGATCTGCCGGAGTCGAGCGGGATCGGTGATCATACGTTCCGGGAGCGCGGAGGTTCTAAAATCGACGGTGACCTTTTTCTCCGTCGCCTGCAGTTCAAATGTGTCTTTCATCTCTTGAAAAAAGTCTCGCGCGGAAAATTCGATATTCTCCACTTCGATTTTCTTCGCTTCGATTTTGGCCATATCGAGCACATCCCCAATCAGGCGGCCCAGCTGCCGGGCATTGCGGCGAATTCCGGCAATCCATTGTCGCGTTTCGGGATCCAGCTCTGACGTTTCAAAAATCAGATCGGCGAAACCTTGAATGACCCCGAGGGGGCTGCGAATCTCGTGGCTGATTCCGGCCACAAACTCAGATTTGGCGCGACTGGCCTCCTCCGCCTGTTTGTGGGCGAGGCGTTCTTGCTCATAGATGCGAGCGTGTTCCAGTGCCGAGGCACAGATGCTCGCCAAGGTGAGCACCAGCTCCTTGCTCGGCGGTTCCGCGCACACTTGATTATACGAAAAACCCAGCATGCCCCGCACTCGCCCGTCGAGAGTGAAGGGCGTATAAGCAACCGTCTTACGTCCGGACCGATCGACGATCGCCGAGGAGACGGGAATGTTTTTTTTGAATTCGGCGGCGGATCCCAAAAAATAGAGATCGGCGGGTTGGCCGTCTTTTAACTCCGGGATTAAGGTTCGCGGTACGCGCTTCCATTTCTTCAAAAACTCGTCGGAGCAGCCCAACGCCGCCCTCATCGCGAAGATATCCTCATCTTCCAAAACATGAACACAGATGGCGTCGGCTCGCAGAACCTTGAGGCATTCCTCGCCTACGATTTGCGCCATTTCATCCACAGTGGCTGTGCGGGTCATGCGCTGGCTGGCCTCCCGGAGCAAGCGGAACTCCTTTTCCAAAGCCTTCCTACAAAAGCCCATGATCATAAATCGTCCTTTACTTTCGCCTCAACTTGACGGGCCGATTGCTCAAGGCGGGCATAAACGGCCTTAAATTCCTTGGACGATAAATCTAGGTAACTCAAATATTCGTTCGCTTGCGATTGTCGAGTTGGCATCCGGCCGAAGACCCTAAAACCGTAGCGGGCAAAGAGCCTGGTCGTTTTGTCGTCACCGCCCGCGACAATGGTTTCCATGTTTCTTTTTATGGCCGCTTGAAGGGCTTCAAACAACATTCGCTCCTGAACCGGGCGAGGCATCCAGGCAAATTTTGCATAGCGAGTGAACTCGCAGACTTTTTCTCGATTAAAGAGACCATAAAAATAGTGTCGAAAAGTTACGGCTTCCGGGCCATTCAGTCGGTACTCAAAGGGAAGCCGGTCTAGATCCCGCGATTTTTCAAGATCCAGGGTATTGAGGAATCCATCGAGACTAGGGTTAAAAAAATTTTTGTCTCCCTGATAACTGATCTGGATTGTCGCAAGTAACCTCGGCTCCGAACTCAGAACAGCAAAGACGTCACTGTTGTGCGAGAGCTCGTTGGCCCAACGAAACATAAATAAATCAGAGTTATCTAAATATCCTTTCTCCGATCGATAGCGTCCGATCACGGCATCATGAAGCCGCCAGCGCCAGCGTCTAAGGTCGGCCATTTGATCGCGTAAGTCCCGATTATAACGCAACTCGAGATTGTAATCGCGATTTTCAAGGACGTGGTTGAGAACATAGCGGTGGACCTCGCGCGAATGGGACTCGAGATTTTTAAAGCCAGCGCTCATAAACGTGAACTGTTTCCTCTCAAACTCCCATTCTTGTAGGCCGATCAGCCGGTCGATTCGATCAAGGGGCAAAATCTCTTGTACGAGGACTTGGTTTCGGTCTGCAACTTTCTCCACACGAATGCCCAGGTAGTCGTGAAGCGCGAACACGCGGTGGTTTTTCAGTCGGCGGAGTGCCTCCATCTTGAATCCACCTTCCTCGATCTGAGGAAGTAAATACCGTTCGCATATAGGGATCTGATCGAAGACCTCATGCGCCGGAGCGCTTAGCGAAAAGAATGCGGTAAACGGAAGGAGCAGAAACCGTAATGACAGGCTGTGCATGAGCCTGATCTACAATAAAGGTTTGATTACACCAAAGAATTGTCGAATCGGTCGCGCAGGCCTTTCACGTGATGCGCGGCGTTTGTTGCTGACAGAAGAACTGACGGAAATTTCTATTCTGTCAAAGGCACCACTTGATTTGCTCGTAAAAAAGGCACCCCGACTGGACCTTTAACTGTAAAAGTTTCGCTAATTTGACGGGTCGCATAGGGAGTCTTACAAAGAAAATCCGATTTCATATCAATTACTTATCTACATTCTGTCAGAGGGTTCCATTGTGGAACCAAATGCATTGCAAAGTTTTCAGTGCATGATTTAATCATCCTCCAAGACCGAGGTCCAGGATCTCAAGGAACACATGGAGGGGGAGTAATGAATCAAAGGATGACCGCCATAATGAGTTTGGCGATTGGAATGCTCTTAGGCGTAGCCGCAAATGCGGCCCCGACTAAATATATGGTGCGCTTCAAGTCGCAAGACACATTTCAAAATGTGGTGCAAAACGTGAAGGCCGCGCAAACCTTCTCCAACTTCGGGGCTGAGATTGCGCCGATGCGGCTCTTGAACACGAACGCTTCAGTCCGCGAGGCACTTGAACATGTTCAGCTTTTAATCGTTGAAAGTGACGATCTTCGTGCCATTGAATCGCTCCGTCGGCATCCGGCGGTGGCGATGGTCGAGCAGGAGATCTTCCACCCGCTCCCGCGCCCAATGGCGACTTGGAATCGAAATTCGATCGAGCTTGAACAAGCGCCTCAGGTATCCAAGGGGGTAAAGGTGGATATGCCCTGGGGCATCCACGCAGTAAAGGCGCCGGCGGCATGGACGAAGACGGAGGGGCAGATGGCTCGCGTCCTTGTGCTCGACACCGGGCTCGATCAAAATCACCCAGCGCTACGTTCACGTTTTGAAAAAGGTAGGAACTTTGCCGGCGGACTCGCCACCGATTTTTCGGACCAAGTCGGACATGGCACTCATGTGGCGGGAACTGTTCTCGCCTCCGGCCAAGGCGGCGGATTAGTCGGCGTGGCCCCTAAGGCTCGTTTGTTGGCCGGCAAGGTATGCAGCTCCATGGGCTGCAGCTCGGCCGCCATTGCTGCGGGAATCAACTGGGCGGTCGCTGAAAAAGTGGACGTGGTGAATATGTCCCTCGGGGGATCGTTTATTAGCGAAACAGAACTTCAAGCCATTCGCGCCGCCGAGGCCGCGGGTGTATTTATCGCTGCTGCAAGCGGCAATGATGGCACCGGCCGCGTATCGTTTCCCGCTGCTGTCGCCACAATTACAGCTGTGGGCGCTACCGATATCAACAATCTGAAAGCGGGCTTTTCGCAATGGGGCCCGGAACTCGATGTGGTCGCGCCCGGCGTGGAAGTCATCTCTGCCGTACCACAAGGCACTGGCCGCGCGGCCGTGGTCCAGGTTGATTTGGGCAAGGGGATGAGTGAAGTGAAAGCTGTCCCGTTTGTCGGTTCGCCTCTTCGCACCGTGCAGGCGGAGATTGTGTTGGCCGGCCTAGGCAAGCCCGACGATGTGAAGAACCTGGATCTCACCGGAAAGATCGCCTTTATCCAACGCGGAGAAATTCCGTTTAAAGAAAAGGTCATGAACGTAATCAATAAAGGCGCCGTGGCCGCCGTGATCTACAACAACGCTCCGGGTTTAATCCAGGGCAGCCTTACTGAAGACGGTTCCGAGGCCGCGATTCCGGCCGCTATGGTCGAGCAAACTTTGGGTGAGCAGGTAAGAGCTTTGCTGCAGAACGGCCAACAGGTCGGATTCTCAATCTCGGTTGATTCCAGCGACTATGCCAGTTTTCAGGGCACCTCAATGGCGTCGCCTCACGTGGCTGGTGTGGCCGCTCTGATTCGAGCGGCCAACAAAAGCCTAACGCCGGCGCAGGTCCGGGACGTGCTGAAGGCAACGGCCACTGCGC
>JALHOQ010000006.1:0-6264 GCA_022842925.1 Bdellovibrionales bacterium | reverse complement strand
GTCCGAATGGCAACAACGAGTTCGGCTCGGGTCTGGTCAATGCCGAAGCCGCAGTCGAGAGAGCCGGTACTATGTCGGCACCTCTTCTGCGGGTCGCGAACTAACTTATAATTACATTTTTAAAAAGAGGGCTTAACCAGCCCTCTTTTTATTTTTAAGATGCTGATCAATGCGTCTCCGAGTTCTCACCTACAACATGCACAAGGGCTTTTGTTTCTATAGCCGCCAGTACGTGCTGGAACAGTTGCGCGAGGCGATTCGCCAGGTCGACGCCGACATTGTGTTTTTGCAAGAGGTGATGGGTGTTCATCCGGACCGGGTGAAGTTTCCGGAGATAGGCGCGCAGTTCGAATTTTTAGCGGATGAGATTTGGCCGCACTTTGCCTACGGTAAAAACGCAGTTTATTCCGAGGGCCATCATGGCAACGCCATTCTAAGTAAGTTTCCGTTCACCGCGTTTGAAAACATCAACGTCTCGACCAACTCCTTTGAGAAGCGAGGCCTATTACATGCGACAATCCAACCCGATGGTGTGTCACTGCCCATCCATCTGGTCTGCCTACATCTAGATTTGCTTGAACGGGGGCGGCGACAGCAGCTGACATCGTTGGTTGAGCGTGTTCAGCGGAATGTTCCCGAAGACTGCCCACTGATCGTGGCGGGAGACTTTAATGATTGGCAGCGAAAATTTTCCGAACCGTTATTCGGTCAAGCCGGGCTAATGGAGTGCGGTGTTTTGCTTCACGGTCAGCACTCGCCCACTTTTCCGTCCTGGAAGCCGTTTCTCTCGCTCGATCGAATTTATGTGCGCTGTCTTGAAGTGCAGAGTCATCAGGTTCTTTACGGACTCCCGTGGCGAAAAATGAGTGATCACGCCGCGGTCATGGCGGAGCTACTTAATGCTTGTGACGGCAAGCCGTGAGGTTGCGATAATGAGCGGTGGCGAGAAAGAGACCGGCCGCCACCATAAAAATTACTTCCCATTTGTCGTGATGATCGCCGCTCGACATGGCCGCTGCGCCAATGAACCCGAGCCCGATCGCTCCTAGCACAATCGTACTGAACCTTTTATGGTGTCGATAACCGCCCCAAAGTGCCCATAGCGCGACCGGTACTGCGATCGCGATAATGGCCGGGTGAATCCATTCCGTGTGGAGTCCAGCGCCGATAAAAGGCGCGACCACGAGAAGGACCGGCGTGAGCAGACAGTGCATTACGCATAATATAGACGTTGAAATTCCGATTCGGTCCCAAAACTGATGCATAGCTCTCTGATGTGCCGGCCGAATTCCTCTCGCGTCAACAAAAACAGATGCCTGCTTGTAATTTCTATTGCGAAGCTGTGGCAGTACTGATAACTTCGATCTAATCCTATGAAAGGGGGTAAGCAATGACTAATACAATTTTAAAACTGGCGATCGATCAACGCGATTGCGGAGCGCTTACCCCGGCCTCGGTACGAGCCAAGTAGCAACCTTCCCAATCAAAACTAAATAGTTCCCTTTCTACCGTCTCGGCGGTCGAGATTTCGTTTCGAATTTTAACTTTCCAAAGCCCATGGTGGGTTTTGGCATTTTTCGGATCTTTGGATCCTAGGAGTATTTCCATGTCTAAGCATGTTTTGGCCATAGAGCCACGACTCGCTATTGAGCCTCTCGAGAGAGAAGAATCTCTCAAGGCCGAAGCCGAACAGCTTTGGTCACAAGAGGCAATCGTTCACGCCCGGGCTGAGAATCGTATCATGCCCGAACAATCTAGGGAGCAGTTGCAACGGCTGATTCTCGGGGTCGATATCAAAAGGTTGATGCTGTAATGTGTACCGACAGCTTCGATATTTTAGTCCCTGGGGGACTATTCACAAAATCCCCTCAGGGACTTTTTATTTATAAGTCTTTACCGACTCGTTTTGGATCTTTCGAATCGACGATCTTGACCGCGCGACCCACCATGCGCTCGCCCTTCACTGGGCCGAGATAACGGCTGTCTCGGGCATTGTCCCGATTGTCTCCCGCCAAAAAATAATCATTTTCGCCCATCAGAGCCGCCGTCTCAAAAAATGAGGTCGCCCCCGTTGTATAGGTGACTAAGAAAGCGCGGCTGCCGAGCTTCTCTTCGAACATTTCCCATTCGGGAGTTTTCTCAGTTAGACGGGCTTCGACCGGCTTTTCATTCACAAACAGCTTTCCTTTGGGGAAAACGACGCGCTCGCCCGGAATGCCGACGATTCGAAATACTCGTGCGAGTTCGGGGCTATCGGGCAGAGTGAAGACCACAATCTCCCCGCTCTCGGGTTTTCGCGTCCGGTAAGCGTCGCGGTCCACGCGGATCACGTCGCCGGTGATCAATGCGGGCGCCATACTATCGCTGGAGATCGTGTAAAGATCCTTAACTCGTAAATAGAGAACGACTCCATAGGCGGCCCACAAAGCCAAGACGACCCCAAGGCCGATGGCAAACCATTTCAGAATGGGTTTGAGCATGGGGCAGGATTACTTGATTTCTTTGTGAACGGTGTGGCGGCGGAGGGAAGGGTTGTACTTCTTCTTCTCCATGCGCTCCGGATGCGTTTGGAAGTTCTTCTTGGTGGTGTAGCGTGAGGGCGGTTTGCCTTCTTTGCGCGCTTCGGTGCACTCAAGAGTAATGATACGGACTTTGCCCTTTTTCTTTGCCATGACTTATTGCCTCCGGAACGGATCTGTATAGCCAACAAGCGGTAGCTTGCCAATGAAATTCATTGGTTAGCTTAAGGATCCCGAGTGGTGAGGAAGCGCGGCAGGGGAATCTTCACCCGCGGTGACCATTGTATGCGCGAAATCCAGGCCCAAAACCTTGAAATGACGTATGAATCTTGTACCAGGGAGCGGTCGGAGGGAGCCGCGGTCGGCGCCTTGGGCGGCGGTCGACGAACTTGATTTTTCATGTCTTCCCTTTCAGGAACGGCGCCACACGTTGTTCAAATTCTTCTAGGGTCGTGTCGCCTTCCCAGGCATCGAGGATCTTGAGATTTCGATCCATTAACAGGGTCGCTGGAACTGCACCCGACCACTTCGGGTAAATCTGCGAGACGAACCGAAGCGGTTGCAGCCCTTTATAAAAAGCGGTGAAGGCGATCTGGTGGTCACGCAGATAGGCCTCGGCTGCCGCGGTCTCATCCTGGTCGTCGATCGAAACCAGAATGACCTTAAGGCCGCGGCCGGAATACTTTTGTTCCAGTTTCACGAGAGCGGGAAGTTCTTCTTTGCACGGCTCACACCAAGACGCCCAGAAATTGATCAGAATTAACGGGCTATTGACCGTGCGCACATAACCTAGAATTTTTTCGGGAGAATCCTGCCGGACCGGATCCGGCTTTTGCGCCTCGCGGATGGTCGAGATGAAAAACATCGACCAGACGGCCATCAAACAGACGACAGGAAGCAAAAAGAGCGAAGAAAATGCCGGTTTATTCACTGGTTAGCATTGTCTCCTTCGGGGTTGGGGTTGGTCAAATCCTAGGTCCAGGAGCGAGCCGCGGGAGGCCACCCAAAACTCGA
The DNA here is from genome assembly GCA_022842925.1 of Bdellovibrionales bacterium. Classification (GTDB taxonomy): domain Bacteria; phylum Bdellovibrionota; class Bdellovibrionia; order Bdellovibrionales; family UBA1609; genus JALHOQ01. The sequence goes on along the minus strand of JALHOQ010000006.1, from coordinate 2,731 downwards.
CCGGACCAAGGGCTCAACTTTTAAAAACAAGTTATCTGAATCATTGGCCTTTCCGAAAAGATATTCATGAGGAAACGCTTTCGAATTCCGATTGCATTTAAGCTTATAACGCTGACTGTTTTCTTGCTTGCAGTGACTGCGGCTTTGATCACGGTGGTGAGCGCCGACCGCTTCGAAGCGATTTCTGTCGACCGCGAACAGCAGTCGAATCGAGACCAGGCCCGCGCCCGAGCCACCGAGGTGGAAGGCCTTTTGATTTCGTACATCGATAAAGCCAAGGTCATCGGCTCACTTTTGCTAAAGGATGGGGGCGGAACGGAAGAGCGTGAGAAGTCGCTCGATCTTACGTTCCGGCGCGATCCCGATATGGTGGCCGTGGAAGTCCTGTCTCGCACTCCCGGCGCGGAGCCGATCCGGGTGGTGAATGACGTTTACCTCCGACAGTATAAACTGGACCGCTCATTTATCGAAGTCTTGAGGGCGACCCAGAAGAGCCGCCAGCTGGTGCAAACCGAAGCCCTTTTCGCTGGCAAAGACGGCTACGTAGAAATTCGCAATTCGACGATCGAAGGCGGGGCGCCGCTGCTTACGATCGGTTTTCCACTGGCAAAAGACGAATTCGGGGCTGTGACCCATATCGTGTTGTGTGAGATCCGTCTCGATAAACTGCAAAAGGTTTTTGCCGGTGTAAGCGAGAGGACTCTGTTTCTGGTCGATAATGAGGGCCGACTTCTTTCGCATCCAGACGAGACGCGCCTGCTGAAGGGGGAATCGTTCAAAGACAATCCCATTGTGCGCGCGGCGCTCGGTTCTGAATTTAAGCTGGGGCAGCTGCGTTTCTCCGACAAACAGAGCAAGGAACCGTTCACGGGTGCCTACTCGCGCACCGGTCTTGGGGTGATCACCATCGCGGTGGTGCCTGATGCCGTCATTCTTGAAGCCGCTCGCGCCGTAAAAAGGGAAGCCTTTTATATCGCGGGTCGCCTCTTGTCGGTGGCTCTTTTCTTGATCTTCGCCTTCTCGATTCTGCTTACGGCTCCGATCGAAGCTCTGGCTGAACTGACCAACGAGGTCGCCAAAGGAAACTTTAACGTCCGCTCCAAGACCGGCTCCCGCGATGAAGTGGAGAGTCTGGGCGAAGCCTTCAATCACATGATCGAGGGCTTGGTCGAACGTGACAAAGTGAAGAATATGTTCAGCAAGTTCCATGGCTCCACTGTGACCGAGGACTTGTTGAAGGGCGGCGATATCCAGCTTGGTGGCAGTAAAAAAATAGTCACCGTGTTTTTCTCTGACATTCGCGGCTTTACTCAGTTCTCCGAAGGCCACACGCCTGAACAGGTGGTCGAAATGTTGAACGAGTACTTCCAAATTATGGTGGGAATTATCAATAAGCACGGCGGCGTGGTCGATAAATTTATTGGCGACGCCATCATGGCGGTGTGGGGCGCGCCTCGATCTTCGGAGCGGGATTCACATAATGCCGTTCAGGCTTGCATTGAAATGCGCCAGGCTTTGGCGCAGTTGAATCAGCTCCGGGCGACTCGCGGCCAAGTTCCGATCATGATCGGTATGGGTATGCACAGAGGGGAAGCGATTTCTGGAACCATTGGTTCAAGCGAACGCATGGAATACACGGTCATTGGCGATACCGTAAACCAATCGTCCCGTATTGAAGCCTCGACCAAGGCTTTCGGTACCGATCTCTTGTTGAGTGAGGATTTGGCCGCGCACGTGCGCGAGGAATACGTGCTGGAGCAGGCGGGGTCGGTGGAAGTGAAAGGCAAGACCGAGCCGCTGACCTTATATAAGGTCCGAGGCTACTACGATGACGCTAAGAACCCCGTTATGGTGCAGACTGAGTTTTCGGATTACGAAGCCGGGGACGTCGATAAAGTTAAAGTCGCGGGTTAGTTACGGATACGCCCAATAGAGAATCGGATAGGGGAATGCCGTCGTTACGCCCTTCTTTGTGAAGGCCGTCGGATAGCGCCAGTCCTCGGGATCTGTGCCGATAAAATCCCAACCCGCAAAACCAGCTCCCGGACTTAGCATATCCGCATTGGTTAAGCTGCGACCGGCCGTTGCGCTATTGCAGACCGATTGTCCCACAATCGGAGCGATAAGTAGGGAAGTTGATGAATTATAGAAGCTGTTCGTGACTTTGGCATCGCCTACGCCGCCATTACAAAATCCGACGAGCTGACCGAAGTAGTCGGTCGAGGCGCCTGAATTTCGCTCCACGCTGCCGAGCGCGTAAGTAAAGTTAATCGAGCCAGCGGCGGCGCTAGTGTGATTGCCAACCAGACCACCTACAAAACGTATGCCGGAAACATTTCCGGCGGCGAAAGAATAGGAAACGGTGGAGCTCGTCTGACCGATTAAACCGCCCGTATAGTTGCCACCCTCTACCTCGCCGGTCGCGAATGAGCGGGTGACTGCGCCGTTTATCCAGCCAACAAGGCCACCGGTATAGCTCATATTTCCCGATCCCAGCGCGGAGTAGGAGATAGATCCGCGCGCGAGACCCTCTGTAATTGTGAGACTGTTGCCGTACCCCACGAGACCGCCGACGAAGGCTTGGTTGATCGTCGCTCCGGCGCCTAGAATGATTTGGATATCGCCATGGGCGCGAGCGTCTTCGATGGTTCCACGCATATATCCGGACAATCCGCCCACGAAAATATTATTAACGGCACCTGTGACGGAAGCGTTGACCGCGCCGCTGGCT
>JALHOQ010000005.1 GCA_022842925.1 Bdellovibrionales bacterium | reverse complement strand
GACTGCAGCGCCGAGAACAGCACGAACTTCGCGCCCGTGCTCACCGTCACTTCAGTCGGCTTGTATTCGACATCCAACAAACGCGAAGCCTGCTGGGCAATCGCCCCCCGCAACTGCGGAGTTCCGTTTGACGGCGCATACTTGGTCTGTCCGGCCTTGATCGCGGCCCACGCCGCCTCTTTGATAAAATCGTAAGTGTCCCAGTCCGGCTCGCCCACGGACAGCGAAATCACATGGTGCCCCTGAGCTGACATTTCCTTTGCCTTCGCCGCGATCGCCAAAGTTGGCGACGGCTTGAGCGCGCGTGCGCGTTTCGATAACATACCTAACTACCTCTTCGTCATTTCCATTTTCAGTCGCAAAGCCTCACTCACATTCTGCGGCACAAGCTTCGTCAAATCGCCACCGTAGTACGCCACTTCTTTCACCATCGTCGAGGCGACAAAGCTGTACTCGGGCTTTGTAAACACAATCATCGTCTCAATCGAATCCTTCAGATGCCGATTCATATTCGCCATCGCGAACTCGTACTCAAAATCCGCCACCGCGCGCAAACCGCGCACCATCACATTCGCGCCGGACGCCGCCGCATAATCCGTAATCAAACCATCACACTTGTCGATGCGCACATTCGGCAGCCGCGAAAGATTCTCGCGAATCAATCCCACGCGCTCTTCCAAACTAAACAAATATTGCTTGCGTCGCGAATTCGCCACTACCACCGTCAGCTCACTGAACAAGGGTGCAATCCGGCCGATAATGTCGAGGTGCCCGAGAGTGATCGGATCGAAACTGCCGGGATAAATGGCTTTGGTCATACACTCACGCTTTCGCGAAGAAGCTCAAATACTTATCACCAAAATGACGCTGGTCCAAGCGATTTAACCCCGGGTAGGATTCGTCCAAACGCTCCTTGGCCGCCGACTCAATTACCAGTCGGCTTTCAGGTCCCAATAAGCGGCTCCCGGCAATCGCCTCGGCTAGCTCATGCGCCCACGCCCGCGTAAACGGCGGGTCGCAAAGAATAACATCGTAAGGCTCACCCTCAAACGCGCGGATATACTTGAACACATCCACCGGATGGATCTTAAATCCCTCCGTCACTCCCAGCTTCGACAAATTCTCCCGAATAATTCCTAAACTCTTGCGATGATTCTCAACAATATCCACCCAGGCGGCGCCTCGCGACAGACACTCGATCGCCAAATTCCCCGTTCCCGAGAACAAATCCAACACTCGCCCACCCTCAATTCGGCCCATCAGAATATTGAACAGCGATTCCTTCACCCGATCGGTAGTGGGGCGTATATGGTCGGCCTGGAAGCTCACCAGTTGGCGGCCCTTGAATTTTCCGGAGATGATACGCAAATCAGTCTTTCTGGCCGACCACTCTCATAAACGTCAGGATCGCCTTCTGATCCTTCTCGCTCAGCTTCAAAAACAACACCTCGGTCAGGCGCTCGATCTTCTTGAAATCCTTCGGATCGGTCGAACGGTCAAATGTTTTGAAAACTTTCCCCTCAACTAGGACCGGATCACGCCCCTGGGGCAGCCAGAACTGACACTGATAGTGGGTCCCGACATGACAGATCCCGCTTACAACGTGCGCGATTAACCCTTTCGGGGACACCCGTTCGATGCTCAGGAGAACCTTTACCGCCCCGTGGGTCATCTCGCCCGCGAACGGATACGGAGACACTTTTTTCTTAACGGCGTTACCGTTTTGCTTCTGCTTCGGCTCTGCTGACACCGGTCAATTCCTCACCCGTTCTGACAACGGCGAATATATCTTGAAAAGGCTTAGCCACAAACAAGTCAGCCCCAAGTGATTGCGCCTTTTGCAAATCATACTCTCCCGCGAAGGCGCTCATCAAGATGACTTTCGCCCCCCGGCGCAATTGCGGCGTTAAACTCTTCAAAAAGTCCGGACCCGACAAGCGGGGCATCAGCACGTCTAGGTAAATCAACTCGGCCTCAAATCGCGCCAATTCCTCCCGTGCCACTTGCCCGTCGGCACATTCGCAGACGCTGTGGCCACGCTTTTCAAGCGCGCGACGCAGAGACAATCGGACCAATGGTTCGTCGTCGACCAGCATAACTCTCATTTATACGGGCTCCATTCTCAATTGCACGCGAAAGGTGGCCCCCCGGCCCGGCTGGGAGGTGCACGAGATCTCTCCCCCGAACTGCCGCACGAACTCACGGCTAAAGCTTAAGCCCAATCCGGTCCCCTCGCCCTCCGATTTGGTGGTGAAGAAGGGCTCAAAAATCTGACTCTGCAGCTCCGTCGGAATTCCCGGCCCGTTGTCTTCGACTTCCAGGATGGCGAAATCCTTATGCTTGGACGTGCGCACTCGCACTTCGCCTTTCTCCGGCAAAGCCTGGCAGGCGTTGTTGACTAGGTTAAAAATCACCTGCTGAAGGAGATGCGGCTCCACTTTTACCGGCAACACCTCTTCGCTTAAGTCGATATCCGTGCGGAAACGGCCCAGGGCCGATTTCAAAAATGGTAAGGTTTTTTTCACAACTTCATTGAGATCCGTTAGCTGCACGCGCTGGTCCAAACCGCCCTTTGAGTACTCGAGAAGATTATTTATAATTCCCTGGCAGCGCTCGGCCGCTTTTTCGACTTCATTCAGATCCGCGTGCACTTGCGACTCCGACGCCGTTTCTGTCAGTAATACCTGGGCCAGCGAACGAATTCCGGTCAGTGGGTTATTGAGTTCGTGCGCGATATGTCCGGCCAACTGGCCGATCGCGGACATCTTCTCCACCTGCACCACCTGGCTCTTCAACTTCCACGACCGAGTCTCATCGCGCAGATACACCACCCAAGACAGCGGCGGCGAGTCGGCGTTCACCCGAATCGGATAACGTTCGACGATGTATAGTTTCTCACCCTGTCGAATCCGGTGCGAATTGATTCGCAGTGCCTGAGTCAATTGCTCATTCCAAGCCGAGTTGGAACGCAACACTGAACCGTCATGATCCACGATCGCGATCGGCTCGGGCAGCTCATCGAACGTCATTTCCCAGTCGCGCGATGTGCTCTTCAGCTCTTGCTCCAACACCAGCCGGTCGAGCGCCCAGCTCACCGGCTGCAGCTTTTCACTCAGTCCATCGACCATTTGCTCGAGCGCCTCGGGCGTCAGGCCGTGCTCAAAGAACAGTAGGGGCGCGCGCGAAGCATCCGTCTGGTGCCGAGCCGTGATCAACGGAAAACACAGAACCTTGGCGAAGGGTCGACCCATCGTATCGGCCAGAAAACGGCTGTCCTCGCTCTGGTTGATTCGAATCCGCGCTGACACCGTCCACTTGCCCCGCACGCGCCGACGCACCGGATTTGAGCCTTGCAGGTAATACATATCGCCCATGCCGTCTCCGCGCGGAACAAAGAGCAGAGGCGCTTCCAGCGCGTGCAGCTCCTTCACCTGCCGCCGAATCAGCGGCAGCATATCGGCGATATCGAAAAGCTGAGCGAGATCTTTGATGAACGTGATAATTTCTCGCACGCGCGAAATGTTTTTTTGACTGGCCTTGCGCGACTCAGTTTCGGAGACCGTGCGCTCGCGAACCACACGCTCGAGGTCTTGATTGAGATCCTCAATCTGCCTGTTCTGCGTGCGCATAATCTGCAGCAGCTGGGAATTCTGACCCCGCTCCTTCTGCCGCGCCAAGGCCACCTTTAGAACCGTGGCCGCGTCCTTGACCGTTCCGGACGAATCGAAAAAAAGAGAACCTTTCAACGCATTCAGCGACCGGCGCAGAGTTTGTGCCGTCCAATTGTCGTCGAACAGAATATAAACCTTAGATGACGAAAACTGCTCTTTGTGAAACTCAAGCTCGAACTCGCGCCGCGCCACCAGCACGACACCCGCTTGAATATTGAATGTCGGACTTACAACCCAAACGCAATCCAAAGACGGATCGCGCGTCAATTCCTCCCACCACGCGGGTGGTTCAGTTCGCGTCAGCAGCTGTACGGTTTGCGTCGCCTTCTCGTCCACCTTCCCAGGATAACTGCCCCCGGACACGATTCAACACCTCGGTCCAATCCGCTTCAAGAATGTCAGCGGCTTCGATGAAGTCGCGCCTTTCCAGCGCGCTTTGCAGGCGATTCAAGACTTCGGGCCAGGGATTGACCACGTCGACCTTAGTCGGGGCGGCCGCCGCCGTGGAGGCGATGGTCATCAGTTCCTGAAAGGAATCCTGAATGGAATTCAAATCATACTCGCGCAATCGAGGAGCACACAAAGTCACCAGATCCGCCGCGCGACCGAGCATCCGATTGCCCTCGGCCCTTCGATGATAAACCGCGGCCACCCACAACAGTTGCTCGAACAACGAACGGGTCGCCTTCAATGTTTCCTCAGACGAAGCGGGCCCCAGCCGCAGCCGTTCCGTCTGAAACCAATCCACCACAGGTCGAACCAAAGGATCCATCCCCGGCAACCCCGCGAGCATCTCATCGACCGACTCGAGGATCGTTTTTGCCGGAGCGGAGGGACCTTCGTGCCGCCATTGTTCAAATTGATCGACGGCCAACTCGGCTAAATCGAAAAGACGATGGAAGGCCAGCGACGAAGCACCAGCCGGAAGTTCGGGATAATCCGCGGACGTATACAGGGCCTGCAGCAATTTCCATCCGAAATTTTCCGGCTCTTTGTCACGCAAAGAAACCGGCAGCTGATAGGCGCCGTTCTGCCGCACGATGCAGTTCTCCGACGGCCGTCCGCCGTTCAGCATGGAAGCCGCCTCGGCCAACACTTGGCCGATGGAAATCTGATGCATCTCGTCCGCATAGAGAATGCGACTGCCCTCTGCGAGAGGACCCGTCTCCCAAAAATTCACAGCGGCACAGGAGAGATTCAGCACTCGCGTTCCCATCAGCGTGGCGATTTGGGCCGGCGCACTGTCGGCGCCGATCAACAACGCGGCTTCGTTCACCCAGCGGCACAGCTCGCTCAAGCTGGACTGCCCCACTCGGTTCAGAATGCGGCCACTGCGAACCTTTGAACATATGCCCTCGCTCATCGCGCGCTCGTTGGCCGCCCCCACGATTACAATGGCCCCTTCCACGGCATGAACCAGTCCCCGCAAAACGTCCGCCCACATTTCGGGCGGATAGCTTTTGCTCACCTGGCTCGCACCAATATGAACCAGCACTGTGTTACCCTTGGCGCCCACCCGCGCGGGATGGGAATAGTCTTCGGGCGTGAGTTCGACACCCGCGACGCTCGCGAAGATATCGCAGACGTGATAGCGGTTCCACTTGCCAATTCCCGCTTGAGCAAAAAAATAGGCACTGCTGTCGTCGGGAATTCTTAAGAATCCGTCGTTGTGACGAGTATAACCCGAGACCACGGCCCCACTGGCACCAGCGAGTTCGTCGGTCAGGAAACTGGAGAACGGAGAAAACGAAAGGTTGATAATTCGTGAGAACCCCACGGCATGGAGTGGCTGGAGAAAATCAAAGATCCCGTTCAACGCAGCCGCTTCGTCACGCAAAACCTCACCGCCTGCGGGACTGAAAAAGGGCGCAAGAATCTTCCGCGTCGGAAGAATATGGACGCGTACCCCCATCGACTCCAAATACGCGGCCGCTTCGGCGAAACGCTCGCGCACCAGCAGATGCAGCTCTTCACCCGGTTGCGAGCGGCGAAGCGCGTTCAGCGTCGGCCAGGCCTGAAATACATCACCGAATCGAGCGAGTTGAATTACGAGTGTAGCCATTGGTCAGTTGCTCCCGGAGCATTTCTTCGAGCATTTTTAAAGAGCGGGCGTCGCGCGAGTAACCGCGAGTATCCAGAATCTTGCGGGTCGATGCCTCCAAACGGGCCAGCGCCTCGCGCAGTTTTTTTTCGTTATCATTGGCGTTGTCGCTCATGCTTTCTCCACCAGTTGGGTTTTCAAGGACCGAACCATTTTCATTTTAATCTCGATTTCTTTCTCTAAAAATCGCAGCCTGTTCTGGCGCGTTCGTAAGCCGGAGAGATCGAAGGTGGACTGACCTGCGGAATCGTTCTTCGACTGTTCAAATTCTCTCAAGCCCGCCGTGAACGTCGAATGCTTCGCGCCCAACTCCTTCTCAATAAAGTCGAGCTTGGCCAGTAGGGGCTCCAAACCCGCCAAGGGCACGAGATCGTTGATCTCCGTCTTCAATCGATAAATTTCCGTCCCCACCGAAGGCACTCGGCCTTTTTCTTCACTACTCAACAAAAACTTCCAAGCCGAGCGCTCAATCCAATCCTGTAAAGTGTCTTCGGCCGCACGACCTGAAACATCCTGAGCATACCAAAAACCCATCGCCACCACGCGCGTCCGGCGGATGGAGAAATCGGCTCCTAGCGCGAGAGCGCGTAAAGCATTCCAGTCGTCCTGTAAATACAGATCAACGACCGCAGCGAACTCATTCGCGCCAACCTGCCGCGCGCATTCGTGCCGCGATTGGGTACAGCCGCCCGAGTGAGGGCACGGAGCGCAGGCCAGCTTCGCACTGACGATCAAACTGTTATCGCGATAAATTCCCGTGCGGCGAAAGTCGCTCGATCCCAAAGCCAATTCGACCACTCGACAGCGGCCGGCGTTGGCCAGATGCTTAATGCTGGTGTCGCCTGTCACCAGCAAAGTCACTCGCTGCAAGAGCGACAGCACCCCCTCCAGCGAAAGAATGGCGAGCGCAATAAACTTTTCCGAATCGGCGACGCGTTCCAAGATCGCTTGCAGGCGCTCCTTTTCGTTCGGCGCACCGATCAGCACAAAGTGCGAGCCCGGACGCCTCTCCCGCATCTGCGCGAGCCACGTCGCCCAAGTCTCTACACCCCAGTTTTTCTTATCATCGGAAGTCAGGGCCTGAATGGCGATCCACTCGCGACCCCGGGGCAACCCCAAGGCGCGAACTTCCGCATCTCCCTTTGGTGTCAGCACCAGCGGCCAGCGCCGCGCTTCTCCGAATGTTTCCGACGCCTGAGCGAATACGTCAGCGAAGTGAAACACATCACGATCGTCGGCATGTTCATCGAGGTAACGAAACCAAGGTGAATGAAAGTCGGAGCCACCGTTTGGGTTGTGAGTGAGCCCCAACTTCGCCCTGGCGACAAAGTAGCCCATCAGGTAGCCGGAGAAATGGGTCTGCGTGAGGTTCACGATGAGATCGTATTTTTCGGCGTTAATCGCCTCACATTGCTCGCGTAGCACATCGAACGCCGTGAGCATCGGAATCTCAGCTCGGCCGAGTCCCGCCTGCAATTCATCGCGATCCAAGGTCCACCAGCGATCCACTATCGGCAGCATGGGTTGCATCGCCGCCACCGGCCGATGGCATAGGACATCGATCTTGGCCCGCGGGTATTTGTTTTTCAATCCGGCGATGGCCGGCACATGCATAACAAAATCGCCGAGACGCAGGAGACTGACCACGAGAATCTTCATTTCACCAGCTCCCGTAAAGCTTTGAGCAAGAGTCGCTCGCGCTCGACCGAATTGCGCACAAGTTCGGTCTGCTCCAAATCATATATAGTCAGGGCCTTATCGGATCGCTCGACCCGAGGTTGCGACTCGAAGTCGGCAAAGCCCTTCAGCCGCCACTGCCACGTCAACGCCCCCCACTCGCGCCCCACTAACAGGGCCGCGCACGCCGAGTAAAACTCGCGAGCGCCTGCCACCGATGGCGGATGTTCCAAGGTTAAAAAGCTGGTGACTAGCCCCTCACGAATCAAACCTTCACCGCGGAGGTCGGATGGCCGCTCCACCACCACCACTCCCACTCGCGGCCCGAACTCGTCCAACACACCCGGCATTACGGCGGCGGCGATTTCGCTCTCCCGCTCAATCACGATCACACGCGCGGCGGACCGGCGCAAAACTTCACGCACATGAAAGGCGCCGCCTAATCCTAAAACAAAAACAGTTTGAGTTTTCTCTAAAAAAGTCGTGCGCCGCTGAACCCATGCGCGGGCTTCCTGTTCCGGGTCTAATCGCGATGCGAGAAGACGCCCTTTCCAGCGCGGCACCTGAAGTCCCGTTTGGGAGGTTTCCCACACCAACTCCGTCATTTGATTTGACTCGCGAGTTCGAGAGCCTGCGCGTTGCCGGGATTCACCGCCAGAAGGCGCTCCAATTCCAGGCGTGCAATGTCGGCGTCCCCGCGTCGCCAGCTGAGCCACGAAAAGGCCAGACTGAAGCGCTCATTCCAGCCCCCCTCAACCAAAAACTGACGGATGAGCTCCAAGACGCGCGAGTCCTTCGCGGCGTGAATTCCCCAGTCGGTGACCAGTGTCAGCGCCACCTCGTTCAGCGGATTGTATTCCAACGCCGTCTCAAGATTGGCCCATGACAATTCCAGATCACCCTTCATGCGGTGACCGATCGCCAGGCCGACCCAGGCTTTATCATTCTGCACATTGATCTTTAATGCCGCGCGAAAGCGCTCCAGCGCTTGATCCCAATCCGAGCGTTGAACGCAAAGCGTGCCCAGATTGACGAGCAAAACATCGGATTCGGAATTCATCCGATAGGCTTTGAAATAGTTATCCTCGGCCGAGTCAAAATCTCCGCGACGAACATAGATATTGCCGAGCGTTTTAAATATGTCGAAAATCTCAGGCTGCTCATCGGGCGCGATCAGTAGAGCTTCTTGAAGATGCAGCAAGGCGGCGTCTTCCTGCCCCATCTTCTCCTCGAGAAGCGCGAGCGCCAACACTGTTTCGAAACGAGAGTCGATTTTGATCACGCTCTCCAGAATTTTAAGGGCCTCCTCCTCACGACCTAACCCATTGAGACGGCGAGCAAGTTCGATCGCAGTGACGCTATCGTTCGGGTTGGCCTGCATCAGGCAGTAAAGATCCTCGAGGTCGTATTTTGGCTTCGGGCTTGGACGCGGCGGAGATGCAATGCGCTCGCTCTTGGTCTGGCCGTGCGGTATGTGACGAATGATTTCCACTGACAGGTCCCCCCGCCGTGAGACAGGAGCAACCTCAGTGCCAAAATTCAGCTGGAATCCAATTCGGGAAGACGCGGGAATCTAGCCGGAAGGCGGGCCAAGCGCGGCCCGGTCCAGCGTCAATAAACCGTTAGGCCTTTTCGTCTAGTTTGTTGACTACGTCGCCGGTCTTGTAAGCGCCGACCGCCTTTTTTGCGGCCTGAACCTGGCGCAGTTCTCGAATAATATTCGACTTGGCCTGTTCGATCATCGATAGCACCTGTAAGTCCTGGGCCAGAATTCGAGTCACCAATTCATTCTTGTCATTCATGATGGTGATCATTTCTTTCTTTTCGCCGTCCGTCACTTCCACCTCGGCGCCGTGCACGTGTGTAGCGGCGTCGATCAAGCGGTCAATACAGCGAACGAGATCGAGAATGGTTTCGCGCGATTGATAGAAGATTTCGAGGTTATCGAAATTTCCATCGGCAAAGTTCATGAGTTCGCTCTCGTTCAGCTCATGGAATTTCTGCAAATGGTAGTTTTTGTCTTTCAGAAGGTTGATTATGGTTTCCACTTTAAGATCCTCCATGACCCTATTTGTTGAGATTTTCTTCCCGTTTAATCTTTTCAATCGCTTCCACCCAACCCGAGTAGAGCGTTTCTAGCACTTTCAAACTTTCTTCGAGCGGCTGCCGCTGGCCGGTGGCGTTGGCTTTGGTCAGCTGCTCGCAGATAAACATATAGAGCTGCTCCAAGTTGGCCGCGATTTCACCGCCGACGTCATGATTGAGAGTATTGTTCAGCTCATTGATGATATCGAAGGCGCGCCCAATATTGACGCCACGGTCGGCGATGTCCTTACGGTCGATGGCCGCGATCGCCTGCTTGACGAAGCGGATCGCGCCTTCGTAAAGCATAAGCAAGATTTTTTCCTTGCTCGCGCTTTGGACCGAGGTCTGTTTATATTTTTGGGCCGCGTTTTTCATATCTCATGTCTCATTCGGTTACACTTTCATCAAACTTGAGTCCTATCCTTGCGGAGCGCCGAAGCCCGCCATAGCCGAGCCCTGGCCTTTCAGCCGGCTCATCGTCTCTTCGAGCTTGGCGAACTTGTTCCGCAGCTGCTCTTCTTTGCGCACGAGCTGCTTTTCTTTGTTCGCGATCTGATCGTTCATTTGCGAAATTCGGTCTTGCAGGGCCCGTTTGCGAATCGAAACTGGACCCATGGCTTGATTGAGCATTCCGCCGACCTCCCGCTTCAAGGTTGGGATAAACCCAGTACTGAAACCGTCGCCGGCCAGAAATTTTTGAATGGCCGCCGGATTGCGCGCTAAAGCGTCGTTGAACCGCTTTTCATCGTAGTCCAACGTTCCGCCACGATTAAAGGTGATGCCAATTTGGTTGAGTCGCGTGATCGCGGTGGAGACGCCGTACTGTGGATTTTGCACCAATGCCCGAAGCCGATTCTCAATACTGCGGAGAAGACTGTCGCCACCCAAGGTGGAGGATGTATCAGTGTCTTTTGTCAGCGCGTTTTGCTGCTGAATGAACTTGAGCGCCTCGTTCATTCCCTCGACGAAGGTTTTCACCTTGCCGACCACGACTTCCTTGTCCTCTTTGACGTTGATATTGACCGTGCGGCCGGGACTCGCTTGGCGCAATTCCAGGGTCACGCCAGGAATCATATCCGTCACTGTGTTATCGCCGATCTCGAACTCAAAACCGTCGATCTTCACGCGGCCGTTTTTGGCTTCTTTCTCGGTATCGAAGTAAAGATCTTCGTCGCCATCGAGAAAGTACAGCGTCGGGTATTGAATTGTATTGTCCCCACCCACATCGTCGCCCGTGATCATGAGTTTGTAAGGAGCGTCGGGATCGGAGCGGTCGTTTAACACCGAAGCTTTGACTCCGATGCCCGCGCTGTTGATGGCGTTGGCGGCACCGGCCAGCGTGTTGTTCTCGGCGTTGATATAAATATCTTTGCGGCCGCTCGGCGTGTCGAAGCGAAAGTAGCCGACTCCGATTCGAGTTTGGTCTTTGTCTGGAAGACCGTTGGTCACGGCGGCGGCCTTCTGAGCGAGCTCCATCACTTCCACATTCCAACTGCCGTTGGCCGAAGCGTTCGGATCCACGGTGCCCGCGACCACATTAGGATCGCCGGACATAAGTTTGATATCGCTGAAGCCTTTGGTCGACGCCAAGTCGCCTATCGATTTCGTGATACCGTTCAGCTTGGTCTCGAGTTCCTGCACGAGCTTAAGGCGATTCTCCTGTTTACCCTTTTGCTTCTCGAGATTTTTAATAGGAATGCGCTCAGCATCGACCAACTGATCGACTAGATTCGGTGGCAATCCTGAAGCGATTCCGCCAATGTTAATGCCTGCCAATAAGGCCCCCTCGAGATTTCATTTTCTCCCGAGGTTCCACAACAAGGTGAGTCAATAATATGACTACATCGCTTTGTCTAGAATGCGTCCTGTTTGCTTGTCGCGATCGCGCGTGGCCAGCCAAAGCTGGCCTTCTGAGAGGCGGCGCACGACTTTACCGCTGGAATCGACGATCAAAATGATCCGAGCGTCTAGGCCCTTTTCGACTTTGATCGTGAGGTTGTTGGATTTAAGTCCGGGCATCTCTTCGAGTGCCTGCACCGACTCGTCAAATTCTTGATCGCTGAGATGATGTTTTTGCTCTGGTTCAGGCTGCTCACGCTTGCCATCCCCATCGCGGTCCGTACTGGCTTGCGCGCGCGCATTGCCCTCGACCCTCTGTTTTGGGTCCACGGGCAAGATATTCGCTACGTGGATATTTTTTATATTCATCTCGATGTACCTTTCGGAGCTCGACAGGAGGAACTTTAGGCCATGCGCTAAGGTCTTTTAATTTTGTTGTCAGGATAGAGCTGCTGCTCTAAAAAACATTCTTTAGGGAGACTTGTAAGCATGAGACGTGAGACCAATCGAGATCGCATCCTCAACGCCAGTGTGGATTTGTTTAATCAATCGGGAACAGTGGCCGTCACCACCAACCATATCGCCAAGCACCTCGGCATATCGCCCGGAAACCTCTACTTCCATTTCTCCAACAAAGAAGAGATCGTGCGGGAACTCTATCAGCGCATGTGTCAGGAAACGTATGTCGTGTGGAGTGACAAAAGCGGCGGGAACCCGCGCTCCCCCGAAGAGTTCGTGGAGCAGGCCTTTGGTGTGTTTTACAAGTACCGCTTTTTTCATCGCGAAATGTACCATCTGCGCCGCAGCGATCCCGCTCTGACTAACAATTGGAAGAAACACTTGGCCAAGGCCCAACGTCTTATGTTGTTGCAGTATTCGCACTGGGTTCGCCAAGGCGCCATGAAACCCGTTCGCGATAAGCGCGAATTGCAGTTTATCGCCGACACGGTCTTGATTACCTCGAACGCGTTTTTGAATTTTTTCGAGAGTGAACAGAAACCCGCTCGCAACAAGAGCCTGCGCGCGGGAATCGAGTATGTATTAAAACTTCTCAAACCGTATCAGGTTCATTAGCTATGAGCGAAAGCGAGAACGAAATTCCTCCCGTTGAAATCCCGCTCGAGTCGGTGAGCGAAGACGCTTTGAACGAGATCATCGCCTCCTTTATCGAACGCGAAGGCACGGATTACGGCGCGGTCGAGGCGAGTTTTGAGAAGAAGGTGGCCGATATACGTCGGCAGTTGCAAAAGGGTGACACGAAGCTGTTCTTTGATCCGAATACCGAATCGGTGACGTTCCTACCCGCGAGTCAGGCTCAACCGCGCCGCTGATAGCCATGTTCTACTCCTGCTCTCAACTTCTTCGCCGGCCCTTCGCCTCAGGTTTTGCCGTCAACGGGTCCTCGGGCCAAGAGTGCTTTGGATAGCGCGCGCGCAACTCCTTGCGCACCTCCACATAGCCACTGCGCCAGAAGTTCGCCAGATCCGACGTCACCTGGACGGGCCGATAATTCGGCCCCAGCAGACGGAAGGTCAAAGGAACTTTTCCGCATGCCACCCGCGGGCTCGCGGTTAAACCGAAAATTTCTTGCAGGCGCACGTCCACATAGGCCGAATGCATTTCTGAGTAATCAATCTTGTGCTCAAAGCCCGTCGGCGCCGCAAACACGGCCGGGACTTCTTTTTCGAGAAGGGCCGAAGTCTCGCGTCCCAGCGCTTGCCGAATAAAGCCGGCCAGATCTTTCTCCAGAACCTGGCGGACACTGACCGAGCCATACCCCGCCATCGCTAAAGCTTCTCGGATTTTCTCTTCGCTCAACTCAGCCGCAAGCTCGGGTTTATGCTGCACGAGAAAGCGCCAGCGCGCCATCAAGCGGCCTAGCCCTTCGTTTTTCTCCTGCAGTTCGTCCCACATCTTCCATAACTCGCTGGCCATCGCGTCGGCCACCACCTCACCACTGACCGGCGACAGAGTCGGCTGATCGATGGGCAGATCGAAAACAAATCGTCCCCGCCGCGCGAAGAACTGCTCCTTGTCGCGATCAAAGTACACGTCTTCGCTCACCGCCACCTTATCGCCCAAAACTTGCAGCACGAAGTCTTTGTCAAAACCCGATGCGAGCGTGATTAAGGTGTCAGCCTGACCGGGCAGATCCACGCCCTGAAGAGCCACAAAAAACTCAGCCGTCTTTACTTGCGAATCTCGCGCCAGTTTCACTCCCCGCTGTCCCGTCATCAGAGCTGTCTCGCCCGAGCCGCGTCGGCGACAAAGCCGGTCTCCCTGCGAAAACAAGAGGAGCCGCTGCACATCGCGCAACTCGGGCCGACGATCTCCGCCTTTAACGAGGCTTTCGAGCTGCCGCGCGCTTTGCAAAACCTGATCGGCACCGCGCCCGCGGCCCTCGCTCAGACTCTCCAGTCGTGACCACAGATCGCATTGCACGGGCGAATGAATCGGTCCACTCACAAAATCCCGCTCATTTAATATGGCGGCCATTCGCGCGGCCGTTTTGCCAAAGCCCATCTCCTCGCCCATCGCCAGCAAAGCGCCCCAGCGCGGCGGTAGTGGATAGCTGACCAGCTTTTCGCCGAACGCCGTGATGCGACCGTCTTTGTCGATGGCGCCAAGCCATAGCAAGGAGCGGCGACCGAAGTCGATCAAGCGCCCCGGCGGATGGTCGAGCCAAGCAAACTGTTCGAAGCGAGTCACACCAAGCTTGGCCAGCCACAAGAGTGTTTGCGCGAGATCCACCCGCTGGCATTCGGCCACCGGCTCGAGCGCCTGCGTGTTCTCTTCATGCGATGTCCACAGCCTTAGACACAGACCCGGCCGCTGGCGCGCGGCTCGGCCGGCCCGTTGCTTGGCATTGAACAGCGAGATTCTCTGTAATTCGAGTTGCGAAAAACCGGTGCGCAAATGGCATTGCATCACCTTGGCCACGCCGGTGTCGACCACGCAGTCGACACCGTTGACGGTAACCGACGCCTCGGCGACGTTAGTGGACAAGATCACCCGCCGCCGCTCCCCCGCGCGCAGAACTCGCTGCTGTTCGCGCAACTGCAATGAGCCGTGCAGCAGCTCCACATCGACTTCACGCAAAGTGAGCCGCTCTCGCGCGCGCTCGATCTCCCCCACCCCAGGCAAAAAAACCAGCACGTCGCCTTGGGTCTTCTTAAGGCCGTAATTCACGGCACCCATTACTCGCTCATAAAAATCATGGTCGGTGCGGAGGGAGAGATTCTCAGTTTGATGCTCAATGGTCAGAGGGAATGATCGGCCCTCCACCTCGATTTGCGAACTCCCGGGCAAATAGCGCTGCATCTTGTTCACATTCAATGTCGCCGACATCACCAGGAGCTTGAGCGCCGAACCGAGCTCCTGCTGTTCTTTGATATAGCCCAAAATCAGATCTTGATTCAGATTGCGCTCGTGAAACTCGTCGATGATCACCATTCCCACGCCTCTTAACTCGGGATCGTCGAGAATTTTTCTTAGTAACATAGCATCGGTCATAAACAGCAGCCGGGTCGAAGCACTGCTCTTCGACTCAAAACGAACCACGTAACCGGCCTCGCGACCCACTTCCCAACCGTGCTCCTCGCAAACACGATGGCATGCAGCGACGGCAGCCATTCGGCGTGGTTGTAGTACGATGATTTTTCCTGGGACATGATCAAGGAGATGGGGCGGAACGCGGGTGGTTTTTCCGGCGCCGGGTTCGGCGGTCAGAATAAGTGCGGAAGACTTTGAAAGAAGTTCTGAAATCTCGGATAAACGGCTGTCGATGGGGAGTGTCTGCACTCCGAGAATTTAGCGCGACGCTTCTGAAAAAAGAACCTGGTACCTTTTCATGTTGCAACGCTTCTGCAAAAAGAACCTGGTACCTTTCATTCAGATATCCGACGGGTTCAAACACCCGGGGAATCCACGAATGGATTCCCCGGCAGGTAAGGCGCGCGGAGAGAGAGAACCACTCTCCGCATCTAACAAACCTAGAAACAATATAACTTATATAAAATTCGAAGAAGGATCTTAGCCGACCAGTTTCAGTGCCATTGCGGGCATCTGATTGGCTTGCGAGAGTACACCGATCGACGCGTTCAACAGAATGTTGTTGCGCGACAATTCAGCGGAGCTCTGCGCGATATCGGCATCGCGGATCCGGGAGTTTGCGGCCGAGAAGTTCTCGATCGCCACGCCGAGGTTTTCGGTGGTCGAAACGAGACGGTTCTGGATCGCGCCGAGGGTGGCGCGGTGGCCGTTCACTGTACGCTGGGCGCCTTCAAGAACTTCAAGTGCCTCGCGAGCATCGGATTTATTGGCAAAGTTAAAGCCGTCGATGCCTAGTGCGCCGGTGGTCGCATTGATATCGGATGGCTCGAAGCTCACGCGATCTTTAAAGTCGTCATTATTGATGTCGATTTGGAAGTCGAAGCTTTCGCCTTCGCCATTCAGCATTGTCGTTTTGCCGAAGCGAGTGGTTTGCGAAATACGCTCAGATTCATTCTTTAACTGTTGAACTTCTTTGTCGATAAATCCGCGCTCGATATCTCCGACTGTATCGGACGCGGCCTGCACGGCCAACTCACGCATACGAGTCAAGATATTGGAGATTTCGCCTAGTCCGCCTTCCGCGACCTGCACCATGCTGATACCGTCGTTGGCGTTTCGTTGAGCTTGTCCGTAACCGCGGATAGTCGACTTTAAGGTTTCGCTGATCGACAATCCGGCCGCGTCGTCGGCGGCTTTGGTTATGCGGCTGCCGCTCGAGAGTTGCGCGAAGCTCTTGTTGATCTCGCGCTGAGTGACGCCCATGGACTTCTGCGCGTTAATCGACGGCAGATTTGTTGATACTCTGAGTCCCATTGTGTTCTCCTTTGCCCCTTGGTGAAGGGGAGATAAAAGAAATCCATCTCTCTTCAAAGCGCAAAACCGTACCTACTCAGTCGTGCGCTGAAGAGCTCATAATCCATGAGCCAAGTTGTTTGTTTTGTCTGTCGAATCCCGACCAGACCATCCAGTCGAGTTGCTTCAGACACCAAGCTATTCGGCGAGTCTGGAGGCGGCTTTAGTCAAGGCTAGTGAATCTAGACGAAAGTGATAGGTTTTCCGGACGAAGATCCGGAAATTCAAGACCAAATGCGAGCCATTTCAAGACGTCTCGCTAGTCTTAGGACGTTCTACTTAGGACCTTGGCAACCTCACCTTAAGTGGGCCTCGACGTAGAACTCGTCGGGCCTGTCTATATAGTACCCCCAGCAACAAAGGTTGCTGGGGTAGGTAAGGTACCGGGGAGTCAAAGGAGCAACTCCCCTTATCGTACGCAAACACAAATCAAGAATATTAAGAAACCAGTCTCAGAGCCGCGGCCGGCTGTTGGTTCGCCTGCGCGAGAACGCCGATCGAGGCATTCAAGAGCACGTTGTTGCGAGCCAGTTCAGCCGAGCTAGTGGCCATGTCCGTGTCGCGAATTCGCGAGTTGGCGGCCGAGAAGTTTTCGATCGCGACGCCGAGGTTTTCGGTGGTCGAGATCAAGCGGTTCTGAATGGCGCCCAAGTTCGCGCGGTAACCGTTGACCTGGCGCTGAGCGACTTCAAGAACCTCAAGAGCTTCGCGGGCTCCGTCTTTGCTAGCGAAGTCGAAACCATCCACTCCCAAATTGCCGATCGTGGCATCTTGTTGGCTGGCATCGAACGAGATGCGGTCATTGAACTCATCATTATTGATATCCACTTGGAATGTGTATTCCTCGCCCGATCCATCCAACAAAGTGTTGGAGCCCCAGCGTGTGGTCTTCGCGATCCGTTCCATTTCATTTTTAAGCTGTTGCACTTCTTTATCGATAAATCCGCGTTCGACTTCGCCCACGGTATCCGATGCGGCTTGCACGCCCAGCTCGCGCATGCGAGTCAGGATGTTGGAGATCTCAGAGAGACCGCCTTCCGAAACCTGCACCATGGAGATACCGTCGTTGGCGTTTCTTTGCGCCTGCGTGTATCCACGAACGGTGGATTTTAAAGTTTCGCTGATGGAGAGTCCAGCAGCGTCGTCAGCCGCTTTAGTAATCCGGCTTCCGGTTGCGAGCTGTGAAAAGCTCTTGTTGATTTCGCGGCTTGAACCGCCCATTGCCCGCTGCGCCGACATCGACGGCAGGTTTGTTGTAATCCTCAGACCCATAGGGTCCTCCTTTTGCAGTGTGGGCGATCCTTCAATGCCCGGCTCCCTCCGACTTGAACCTACTCAAGGTCTTGAGGAGAAAGCGTCGCATCCATGCGGCTTGGGTTGAACACGTTGGAGCAGTTGAAAAATTACGGCAAGGCTGCAATCGAGCTTGTTTACCGGGCAGTCACTCCCTGTAGCGCTCTCACCTTGCGAAACCCATCCACTGCTTCGCTTGCTTGACTAGCTGATCGGCGAGGTCTGGGCGCACTTAAGTCGCGTCTAGTAGAACTGGACCATGGTCAGATACGAACTAGACTTTGGATGAGTGTTTTGAATTCATAACCTAATAGATAGGATGACGAGATGTGTTTGGACGAAAGGCTTTCGGACCTCGACCGGACCGACGGTCGGTCCAGCGACGACCGTTACACGATCGTGGTTCTAGGCAAGAGCGACGAGATCACGCCGCCCGATTCCGCCACAAGAGACGGACGCGCCGTCAGCGGCGAGGGCACCCGCAACATGGTCGCGACACTGCTCAACAGATGGCCGAAGTCCCGGCTACCGTCGCTGTCACCCCACGAGCCAGAGTAACCTCCGATTGTGGAGTTACCGCGAATATTTCCGGCAACATATGGGCCTTGAATTGCTCCGCTAAAGAAAGTCGCGCTTGAGGAGTTCTGCCCGTGATCGGAGCCACTACCGTTGGCGCGCGCCGAGCGCCCGAATTCGCTCGAAACCATCACGATCGTGTTGTTAAAGACATTGGCCGTCTGTAAGGCCGCGATCAGCTCCATCAAACAGGCCGCGATGGCGCGCGTGTTGTAAAAGTGCAGCAGCACACTCGCCATAACACCGAACTCATGCTCGTCCGGGAGGTAGAAGGGACCCGGGAAATAGAGCGAGCGCGGATCCACCGTCACCGATTGGGTTAAGCCCTGCGTGATAACGAATTCGGCAAAGGCGAAACAGCGAGCCATATCGTTGCTCACTATATTGGTGGTGACCAGAGAGCGAATATCGGTGAGCGAGCTTGGAACAGAGTTGTAGAGGTTGGTGTCCCGATTCTCGGTCGCACCGACCGGAAGGTCATTGATGCCCGCAAAAACCGCGGTTGGCGCCACGGCTTGGGCAATCAGGTTTCTGTATTTGGTGTACATCCCCTGGATCAGCGATTGCTTGGTCGATAGGGATTGAGCCATAAGCTGCACGGCTGACGCCTTGCTGGATTGAATCAAGGCCGCATTGGGATTGCGGGCATTGGCACTGCCACTCAAGCTGGTCGCGGCCGCATCCATCAAACTCTTCAATTGACTAAGATTGGAGGAAAAGGTGCTCGGCACCTGCAGGTTAAACGGCGTCATCATTTCGTTAAAAACGGAATTGATGTCGTAGCCCCCGATTCGGGTGCCGACCTTCTGCGCCTTCGATTTCCAGATGGGCGCCGTATTGTGCGACATACCCGCGAAGGGCGCCGAAGAATGGTCGGCGCCAAGGCATTGCAGACTCTGGGTGGAGCCCAAAGGCAGGAACAAGTTGCTAAACGCCAAATCGTGAGCTTCGGAGAGGGAGTTTAACCCCTGCAGCACAAGCATGTTGCGGGACAAATCGGTCATCGGCCGCGTTCCGCTTGGCGTGGGCAACGCAAACTGCCACTGCCAGGGATAATTGACGCCGTTAAACGAATGCGTCGCATAGGTGACATCGGTGTAACGGCCATTGCTGGCGACATAGCGTGTGGCGGCCTGTTTGTTGGCGACATATCCGGTCGCCCCATAAGGCTGAAGGAAACCGTCAAACATCCAACGCGGATATCCACCACTTAAATATATATTAATGAAGTTGCGCGGATTGAGGCCAGCTTGCTGAGCCTGCGCCTTTTGCACCACGCCACTTAAGATGGTGGTGGCCAACCCGCCGAGTGTGGCTTCAACCTGGCGGCCGGCCCCGATGGTGGCGAGTAACTTGAGAAGCTGTCTGCGTGGAAGTTTATGATTCATAGGCCACCCCTACTGTCCCGCCGCCGAGCGTTTATAGCTCGGCAGATTCATGATGTTCCGGATTAATAGGCGGACATCCCGATTCGTCTTCAAAGTCATTCCGAGATTGATGACCGTTGTCCGGTGACTCATATCCGCTGTACTTAACGGCGCGCGATCCGGGTCCCCGATATCCCCCGTGTCGGCGTCGACGCCGGTCAGGTACCGATAATACCGCTTCGCCATGCAAATATAGAAATCGTCTTGCGCCAAGATCTGGTTCGCCAGGTTCTGCGCGTCCGTGACGTTGATGTCGACCAAAGCGCCCTGGTAATTACGAAAGAACAACACTCCGTTGGTTGGGCGGCGATGGTAGTTGGAATCGCTCGCCGTCGGCCAAGCCGACTCGGCCGTGGAGGAAGTGGCGACCGTGTCGAGAAAGTCGTAGGCCCCACCGACGCCTTCACCAATGGAGAAACTTTTGGGAACTATATTGCGAATCACGCTCGCCATCCGATCCATGCTCGCATGGCAGCGGACACAGGCGGCGCTTTGACGAAAAGCGATGCTAGAGCCGGTGGCGACAAATGGATTGGAGTCCGCCGCGCGAATCAGGGGCAAATCGCGACACAAGAGATCGTGATAAACGGAGCGAGCCCAACGCCTGGGCATTCGCAGTCCCCCATCCGCCGTAAACCGCTCCGGCAAAGACGCATTCTGCAAAATATAAACATAATTGCCCATCACGCCGCCGCCTGCATTGGCATAAACTCTCGCGGTTCCGCTTCCGTAGTATTGACTGTTATAAGCCAGCGACAGAGGAGCTACGGTTTGCATCCCCAGCAATTCTCCCTTGGGCGCGAAGGGAATTCCGCCACTGACCCCATAACTCCCCACCTGATATTCCGAAAGAGGCATATTGGACGCGAGGCCGCGATCAGTTGTGGAGTTGGTGCGAACGGGCTTTAAAATGTCGGATGTGTTCAGTACCGATGTGATGTCAGACGTTGGGGCGAGTAAGGCCCGCGTAAAATAAAGCGCCGGCATGGAGCTATCGTAAATATCCTGCGCTCCCTGTTGGGAATTGATCGAAAACACCTGCTGAAAATCGGTGCGGGCGAACCAAGAGCCATGAACGTTATGCAACGTCCTCAGCACCTTTTTGGCGCGGGCATCGTTTACATTCGCCAAGCCGCCCGAGGAGTTCAGCAGGGCCCCATTGAGAATCGTGGTGCAGGCCGCGATCGGGTCCAAGGTTCCGGCTTGCACCTGCTGAGTGAGAGAATCCGACAGGAGCGGCCGCTCGCCGGTGAGTTGGGCGTGGCAACGATTGTAAATCGCCAAGTTAGAGAGCGCCACATCCGCGCCGGCGGCATTTGAAAACAAAAGTAGAACAGCGGTGAAGATTCTCATAATGTCTCCGTTCCCGGGCTCTGGCAGATGGCCAGAATCGTGAAGCGCCAAGCGTCCGTCGTACTCATGCCCCGGCTGAGCGCGCCCGCATGAATGGCCTTAAGATTGGTTAGATCCGAACTGGGAACCGTGAAGCCGAGATGAAAGATGCCGTAGACAAGGCCAACATTGGCGTCGCTGGCCGGCGCGGTCGCCGTCAGGTTACCCGCCCGCTTGAGCACGTTGGTGACGGCTAAATCCTGGGCCAGGATCTCGTTGCAAGCGCGAGTGATGTAACCTTCTCTAAGTGGAGTCGCCGCGGGCAGAACCCAGGCGTCAGCCATGTCCCAAGTTTCCGAGGCCTGGCGCGCGCCCGATTGCTCGGGGCACACGTCATCATAGCGGCGACAAGGGCCGCCCAGCGCCGAGGGTCGATTCAACAAATGACTGTTGATTAAATTGCGAATGGTGGTGTTCGCCGTCGCCGTACTCGCGGGATCGACAAAGATATCGGTAAAGACCGAAGCCATATATGTTCGCGTGCCGATCGGGATGACGGCGGCGGTGGAACCGCTTACGGGAACCGATGTCGATTGACCCAAGGCCGCGGCGATATACTCGATGTCTTTGGCTGTTAGGGTTGTCGCGAGATTCTGCATGGCGGGAATGGTCGTAATCGCGCCGGAAATCTGCGCGGCCGTACGGCCCAGCTTTGTGGACGTGGCGAGCGGGCCGTGGCAAATCGCGCAGTGAGCGGTGTAAAGAGCCGTGCCCTTTACAACCGGATCTCCGCGTTCGAACACGCGAGTATCGGATCTTGTGTTTCCAGCCGCATCGGTTTGAGTGACGGAGATTTGCTTCTGTCCGTCCGTCGCTGAGAAAACCACATTGACCGAGAATACGGCGTTCGTGCAGTTCACTTGCACCATTGAGGCCGCGCCGCTGCCGCCGGCCACCACAGGTAGGCCGCTTTCACACGCGCCTGAAACCGTAAGCCCATTTGGAGCCAACGTTCCCGCCTCCGGTGCCTGAATCGCGACATTCGGCGCCACTGTATCAAGAGCCACGTTCACAACAGCCACTCCGAAATTCTGAGCCGCGTCCGTTTGGCCGGCCCGAATTTCTTTGGCTCCGTCGCCCGCCGTAAGTGTCACTGAACCGGAGTACATTCCGGCGGAACAGCTCACGGTCACTTGTGTCGCCACGCCCGATCCATACAACACGACCGGAATCCCGGCTTCACAAAGTCCTGAAACCGTGGCCGGCGAGCGCACGAACGCGCCAGAAGCCGGTTGCGCGATGGTCACCACTGGAGCAACCGAGTCGCGCACGAATCCACGACTGGCGCTTCCGGTGTTACCGGCGGCGTCCGTTTGCGCCACGGTTATGGTTTTGGCGCCCTCACCCGACGAGAAAGTAATATTGGCCGTGAAGGCGGAATTCGCGCAGCTGACCGACGTGTTCGCCGAAACCCCACCGGAGATCTGCACAGTGAGACCCGACTCACAGCTGCCATTCAACGTAACACCTGCGGCTGCAGCGGTTCCAGCGGCCGGCGCCGTAAAGGCAATCGTCGGAGCCACGGAGTCTTTGTTAAACTGACGATTGACGGTGGTGCTATTGCCCGCGGAATCCGCTTGCGCCACAGACACAGCCTTCGCTCCTTCACCAGTTGAGAAAGTGATTGCCGCCGAGTAGGCCGAGCTCACGCAGGACACGCTCACAGCCGCGGCCACGCCGGAGCCGCTGATTTGAACCGGGTTGCCGCCCTCGCAGGCGCCTTGAAGGGTCAGCCCCTGAGAGGCCGTCGTTCCGGCCGCGGGCGCGGTGATGGTGAGATTGGGACCTGCGTTGTCGCGCAGGAAAGTTCGAGTCGCCGAGCCCCGGTTACCGGCCGCGTCCGTTTGCGCGACATTCACGATTTTGCTGCCATCGCCAGCCGAGAGCGTGACCGTGGCGGTAAAAGCTCCGCTAGCGCAAGTGGCGGTCTGGGCGGTCAAAACTCCTGAGCCGTCAATCGTCACGCTCAATCCGCTTTCGCAGGTTCCGCTTAGGCTGAGGGAGGCTTGAAAGGCCGAGTTCGCGGCCGGCTGCGAGATCAAAACCGCTGGTGCGACCGTGTCTTTGGTGAAACTGCGGGAATCCATCGCGGTCATTCCCGTCGATTGGATTTGGGAGATTCGAACCGTTTTCAATCCATCGCCGGCTGAGAGAGTCACCGGCGCCGTAAAGGCCGCGTTCACGCAAGTGACCGATGAGTTGGCGCTGACATCGCCACTGATGGAAACCGTGCGGTTTGATTCGCAAACACCCTGTAGGCTCAGCGTTCCCCTGTTAAACGAATTGGCGGCGGGCGCCGTGATGGCGAGCACAGTCGCAGGTACCGACAAGCTCACTGAGCGTTGAACTAGAACCGAATTGCCGGCCGCATCCGTTTGCCGAAACTCGAGGGCCTTGGTGCCGTTACCGGCCGAGAGAACCAGAGTGCCGGAGAAGGCCGAGTTCACGCAGCCCAATTGCAATGCCGAAGCCGCTCCAGTGCCGCCAATCGAGACCGGGACTCCAGTTTCGCAGGCACCATTTACGGCAATCGACTCGGTTGTAAAGGTGGCATTGTTGGCCGGAGCCGTGACCGTTAAGACTGGTGCAACCGTGTCCTTAGTAATGGTCACGCTCACCTGGGATGAGTTCCCCGCCGCGTCGGTCTGCATGAACACGATCGGTTTAGCGCCATCGCCCGCTGAAAGAGTCAGCGTAGCCGAGAAGGCTCCTGCCGTGCAGGCGATCTGGCCGGGTTGGGCAACGCCCGCGCCGCTGACCATCACGGGCAAGCCCGACTCACAAGTTCCGGCCGCGACCACGGTGTTCATGGCGAAACTGTTGGGCGCCGGCGTAGACAAAACAAGAAGGGGTGCGACCGTATCTTTCACGACCGTGACCGCGGCCGAGCCGGAGTTGCCGGCGGCATCGGTTTGGGCGGCCGTGATCGTAACCGAACCATCGGCACCACTGAGATTCAAAGCCGCCGAGAAAGCCGAATTGTTACAGGCGATCGTCTGAGCTTGTGAAAGCGCGGCGCTGGATATTTGCACATTCAAACCGTTTTCGCAGGTTCCATTGAGCGTGACGTTGGCGCGCACCACGGCCCCCATGGCCGGTGCCACGATTGTCAGACGCGGCGATGTCGTATCGCGAACGACAGTCAAACGCTGTTCGGCCTTGTTGGCTTGAGCGTCCGTATGTGAAAGTAGAATTTCCTTTGGTCCGTCGCCCGCGGATAAAGCCGCCGACAAACTGTAATTTCCCGCCGAACAAAGAACTTCAACCGGCGCGCTAAGCCCGGCGCCCGCCGCCACCACCCGAAGACCCGTCTCGCACGTCCCGCTGATGGTAACGGAGTCTTTAAAAACGGCGTTCATTTGCGGTGCCGCCACGGTCAGAACTGGTGGCATCGTATCCACGGTGTGCGCCATTGTACCCTGCCCGACATTGCCGGCCTTATCGGTCTGTTGCACAACAAGGTTTTTAACACCATCTCCAGGAGATAAATTGGCCGTAACTTGAAAAACGCCGTTGACACATGCGGCGCCCGTCAGCAAGGAGGCGATGTCGCCCGAGATTGAGAGATCGACGCCCGCTTCACACGTCCCGGTCAGGGAGTATGCGCCCGCGGGCGTGGCGAGCCGGGTCACGGTCACAAGGGCGACCGCGGGAGCCTGAGTGTCTTTATTTACCGAGACACTGTCTTGGATTTCGCGGCCTGAAATGTCGAACTGCGAAACTATGATCTGCTTAAGACCGTCATCGCCGAGTAACGCGACTTCAGCGCTGAAGAGTCCGCCATCGCAGGTGCTGTCTGGTCCCGCTGAGACCCCATCAACGAAAAGCTTGATCGGGCGGCCGCGGAGGCACTTGCCCATGACCGTGACGGACGTTTTGGCGAATTGCGGAATCGCGTTCCGATCAAACGAAACAGGCTGGCTTAGGAGAGCGCTCGACTGATCGGACTTGTAAGATTTAAAACCGCCGCTGCAACTGTTAAATAAAAGAGGAAAACAAAGCGTGATTAGCCCTAACACCCCTCGTATCAAATTGATACGGACTGCCCTCATTGATGCCCCCTGCTAGCTTATGACTAGACGGAAGGCTGGGAGAAAAAGTTGCGAAGAATTTTTATATTTCGCAGGCTCAAATATAACCCGAAGCGAGTGAGCAAAAGTTCTTCACAGGGAGGGGCGTGTTGAACTCATGGGCGGCTCGGATTTGCTAATCGGGAGCGATTAATGGCGATTCGCAACCTCGGGCATTTTGCCAATAGCGAAGGCGATTGGCCTGCACTTCACTCAACGTTCCTGGCCAATCACGACGCAAACTTATTAATAGGGGCAAGACTTGCAGAGCCTGTTTTGAGGTGCGCGCGGTGACCTCCATTACAACTTCATCTGGATGCGTAAAGCGACTGAGCCAGACGGCCACCGCCGCGACAAGCTCATGCGCTTCGACCGGATGATCGGCGGTCAGAAAACCGTTCGCGAGCCGGTGCCAAGCACGAACCCAATGGCTGATTAGGGACTCGTAAGTCAAATTCGAAAGGTAACCCTTATCGGCCGACTTCGGTATAAGAGCCCGCGCCAACACCGCGGCCATACCTTCAAGGGTTCCCGTTCGCGCCATTAAATAGAGCAGCTCTCTTTCATACCGGGGAGTCAATGGTCCATACTTCAAAGCGATGCTGAGAATCGAAGCTTGCGTCGTCCCGTCCGTTGCGGCCCAAGCAGGGGAACTGACGAGGCTGCGGATTAGGCGATATTTACTATGTCCATTGCTTTGGCGCAGCAGGATGTCCTCGGAATGTTCTTGAATGAAGCGTTTGACCAGGGCGACGGCGGCGTCCGTGTCCTCTCGCTCGAGGCGCTGCTGAATCTGAAGTGACAATGCATCCACTTCTTCTCGAGTGTACCCGCTGTCAAAGCCCCCCCAATTGTGGGCCACGGCGGGAAGAGAGATCGAGAAAAAGAGAACGACCACGGCCACTCTCATTTCTGACGGCCCGCCAGCAATTGATTCAAAATCTGCTCTTTGCTCTTAGTATATCCGAGGAAGGTGCACAGCGATCCGCTCTCCATACCGCTCTTGATCACTTCCAAGACCTGGCGCTGGTCTTCGCTCTGAACGGGGGTGAGACCATGGGTGAAATCGAAATAGACGGAATAGACATCGGCTGCATCCTGGTAGCGGGGATCATTTGTCCGGGCGAGCTCGATATAGGCCTTACGGTACTCAAGTACACAGGCCGGCTCCGAGGCCTGCACCTGCAATCCACCCCACATCGCCAACCAGGTTACCCACCACTTCATGCGTCTCGTTCCTAATTTTGAGTTTCGCGATCAATTTGCGAACCTTGTGCCGCACTTCTTAGTCGCTAGCCCCCTCTTAATTCGCTCCCGCACTGTCGCCTGCGATTGAGTGCGTGCAAATCTTAAACGCGATTGTCATAGTTACAAGCTCCTGGACTTTCGGCCCAATAAAAAAGACCGCAGAAATACCGATAATTTACCTATGAAAACCATCGACCGTATCCTGCGCTTCGGCCTCACGCTCCAACTCGCTCTCTCTCCCTTCGCCGCATTCGCGGCCAGCCCCAAGGCCAAGCCTCTCAGCGAGAAGCAAGTCCGAGAAAAGCTGGATCGCCTGCGGGTGGCTACATTCGACTACATCGCCAATCAGTTTATGGTGACTCGCACGCCCGAGGAGTATGAGACTTGGCTTGTCCCGAATCTCCGACCCGACGACCGCAAAGAGGCCGTGAACGCCTTTAAGCAGATCAAAAAATTAGAGCGCGTCCGCCGCAGCATGGACACGCTGATCTTTCAGGCCGATGGTCAAACGCTAAAAGCCACATGGCCGGATATACGAAAGCCGACCTTGGTGATCAACGGAGTCACCTTCGCCTACAATGAGACCCAACCACTTAAGCCACAGGTTGAAGCCCTGTTGGAAAAAATCACCACGAAAAATAAAAACGCGCTTTGGCTGCAGCTTTTTCCAGAGGCAGATGCGGCGGTGCAGATCTTGCCGATTCTGTACTGGGTGGGAGCCGCATTCTCAGGCGCTCTGGTTGCGCATCTAAGCGGCGAGGCCTTGAAGAACGGTCGCTGCTATCTGACCCAAGGGACGGCACTCGACGGCGATGACTGCATTAATCTGCGCAAAGCGCGCATGGAGTCGCAGCAGGCCGGAATGCCCGCGTTCGATGCCGTGAAGAATATGAGCGGATCGGACAACAGCAACGTTCTGTCGAAATTCGAAGGGCCCAAATGGGATCGGCAGTGCCCGTCCAACAATGACGGTAAGGATCGCTTTTTGAAGACACAGGTGCGAATTGTTAAGGCCGAAGGTGGAGTAAAAAAGCCAACAACGGATTGGGTGTTTGTTTGGGTCAAGCTGAGCCCTAAAGGGGATCCTAAGGACATGGTCATCACCAGCACTCCAGAAGAGCTAATGCCTGACAATGTGAACACAGAGGCCGGAGTTAAACGGTTGATCTCTCATATTGCGTTTGACCCCACAACGAACCGCCCCGTCAGCTTTCGCATTCCCAATCCTGCGGCCCAAAATGCCACGGGGCCGGCGGGCATCCTGCGCAGCCCCACCTTGAATTTAAACCTAAGCATGAATCTGACTCCCGACCAAAAGGACATCATCGACAATGCAGCCGACATCGTGAAGTGGGCGATCTTCCGCACCTATAACTGCGTCGCCCAAGAGGTGGTGGCCGAGCAACAGGCCGGAATCGAATCCGGATCGCCCGCCCAACCGAAAGCCGATCCCACCAAAGCGGTTCCGGCCACGACTCAATAACAATGCGAATCACGGCGCCCGGTTGTGCTATAAACCCCGGGAATGAGCATCAAGGGTCGCGGTACCGATAGCAATCCGGCCAATCGCTTTGACAAGTTGCACGTCAACCTCGAGCATGAAGTTCCGCCCGTGATGGCGGGCGATGAAGTCGAAGAAGTGGCTCCACGAACGCAGCTCTTTCGTGATTCCTCAAAATCCATTCTGGCCGAAAACAACAGTCCCGACCTCGGATTTCGTTATTCGATTAATCCCTATCGCGGCTGTGAACATGGCTGCGCCTACTGTTACGCGCGACCGACACATGAGTACCTGGGATTTTCGGCGGGTCTCGATTTTGAAACCAAAATCATGGTGAAGGAAAATGCGCCAGACCTCTTGCGCGAAAAGTTTATGTCGAAGTCGTGGCGGCCCGAATTGATCGTGCTCAGTGGCAATACGGACTGCTATCAACCGGTGGAAAGAAAAATTGGACTAACGCGCAAGATTTTGCAAGTGATGTTGGAATTCGGCAATCCGGTCGGTGTCATCACCAAAAATGCGCTGATCACGCGCGATGTGGAGGTTTTGAGGGAGTTGGCGAAAAAAAATCTGGTGAGCTGCACGCTGTCGATCACTTCACTTGATAATGATCTCGCCGCGGCGCTCGAGCCGCGCACCTCCCGCCCGCAGGCCCGCTTAAATGCGGTAAGAATTCTAAGTGATGCGGGTGTTCCCGTGAATGTAAACGTGGCCCCGATGATTCCCGGTTTAAACGATCATGAAATGCCGGCGATTCTAAAGGCCGCAAGTGAGAACGGCGCCCGTTCGGCGGCGTTCATTCCGGTGCGATTGCCGCTCGCCGTACTTCCTATATTTAGCGATTGGTTAGAGAAGCATCGCCCTTTGCGTAAAGAGAAAGTGTTAAGCAATATACGCGATATCCGCGGCGGCAAACTCAATGACTCCCAGTTTGGCACCAGGATGAAAGGCGAAGGCGCGAAAGCCGACCAAATTCGGCAAATGTTCAGAATCTATTCAGCTAAGTATGGCCTTGATAAAAAATTTCCAGAACTATCGCTCGAACAGTTTGTACGACCGAGTAATCAACTCACTCTGTTTTGATTGGGCTCGACAGGTCGACCCTGGCGCGGTTATTGAAACGCCCGTCAGTTCTAACTTTTTAAGGAGACCCAAATGTTGAATTTCCGCACCGGCTTCGCCGGCCTGCTCTCAATCGCGCTGGTGAGTCCCGCTTTTGCCTCGCAAGACCAAATCCAAGCCAATAACAAGATCGGCCTGCAGTGGATGCAGAAGACCGTTCAAGTCGACGCCAAAAAGAATGGCGGTAAGCTAAAGAACACCATGGTGTCGCCGATTTCAGCTTACGCCGCGCTGTCGATGCTGCAGTCGGGACTTTCAGGTGAAACCAAAACCGATTTGCTGCGCTCAATGAATCTGGAGAACGCTGGTGCCGCTGGCCTCGACTCCGCTAATAAATCCCTTCTCGAGTCCCTGCGGATTCAACGCAAAGGGGGCGACATTGCGGTTGATTGCTCAAACAAAGCGCCTGAAAAGAAAGATGAACAACCTTCTTACCGACCGCAACCGCCCGTAGTCGGCATTTTTAATTCGGCCTGGGGAACCTCGGTCGTTCCTTCGACCAAAAAGCCTTTCGCGTTCGCGCCCGCTTTCGCCGCCAATTTAAAAGAGAACTACTCGGCTGAGGTGCGCACCGACCTCAATTTCCGCAGCCCAGAAGCCGTCGATACCATCAACGGCTGGGCCGCCCAGAAGACAAACTGTCTAATCCCGACCGTCGTCAATCCCGATATCATGAAGGATCTCGTCTGGATCTTAATGAACGCGACCTACCTTGAGGCCAGCTGGGACATGTCGTTCTATAACGTGACCGGAGCTAATGCGCCGAAATTCAATATGGTTGATGGCCGTCAGATCTCAGTGCCGATGATTAGTGGCACGGAGTATATGAACACCGTCGCCAACAACGATTATGTTGCGGTTGAAATTCCCTTTTACACTGAGAACCGTGACGACGACTTGGCCTTCTTCGTGCTTATGCCCCACGACACCCGCGAGTTTGTGGCTCAATCTTTAAACGGCGAACTGTTTAGCGAGAAACTGTGGAACGGACTATTGAATCAGCTTAAGGCCGAAGCCAGCAAATCGCAGAGCACCCGCGTCGCTCTACAGATGCCCAAGTTCAACTTCGCCTATTCTATGTTGATGCAAAAAGATCAGCCGCTGACCAAGGCTGTCGATCTGAATTTTCTGTTTGAGGACGGTATGAAGCGCGCCAAAGATTTCCTCACTCTCGGCACCCCGACCACCATGGTGTGCATTATCAAGCAGGATACCAAAATTGAACTTGATGAAAAAGGCGTGAAGGCCGCTGCCGTCACGTTGATCGGTGGAGTTGAGCGCACCTCAGTTCCCGCGCGTCCAGTTCCGGTTGTGATCGACAAGCCGTTTGCTTTCGCCATTGGTTCTAAGTCGAAGGGCGCTTTGCTCTTTGTTGGATCCGTGGTGGATCCGCTGCAGAAGTAAAAACTATCTCCTGATGGCCCCCCGCTTGCAATTTCTGTGATTGAAACTCACAGGGGGGCCTGAGAGGAGAGAGCGGTGTTTAAGTTTCAGACAGCTGGGCTGGCCCTTGTAGTCAGCCTATCTCCTGTCCTTGCCCAGGCCAAATCCTCCTGCCAGCCTAAAATAGAAGCCGCGGTCCGCAATTGGGACTTTGCCAGAAAAGTGTATGAATCCAACAAGTCTGACTTTATGTCCTTTGTCGATTGCGGGAGTAGTTTCACCAGCTCAATGGGGACGGCGCTGCACGAAATTCTTCATAATTTCAATGTTGGCGGACGGCGCATAAGCAAAGATAGCACGATCGGCGGTCAGACATCTTGGTACCTTCCGAGTGGGGAGAAGATTCCCTATCCTGGTGGAGACGCTGGGGATCCGGTCCTGAATCAGTTTCCCCCTCGTTCCATTGCCCCTTTGTTGCAAACTCGCGATATGGACTATGGCTTTTATGTGGTGAATTCGAAACGAGCGACTAGCGCCATCAATTTTAATAAGCTGTTGGATGAACTGAACTCCTACGGAGCCGACACGCGATTCGTAATCAAACTCGTCGATGCGGGCTATCCGA
The DNA here is from genome assembly GCA_022842925.1 of Bdellovibrionales bacterium. Taxonomy (GTDB): domain Bacteria; phylum Bdellovibrionota; class Bdellovibrionia; order Bdellovibrionales; family UBA1609; genus JALHOQ01. The sequence goes on along the minus strand of JALHOQ010000005.1, from coordinate 16,356 downwards.
ATAACGGCAATTCTTCAGGAGGCTTGTTCGCACTGGCGACCATGGTTCGAACTTATTTAGCGGCGGCGGAACGAAGTCATCCGCAAGCTTGGTCGCGCCTACAGCAAGGTGATTACAAAAGCATTATTCAAAAGGTGTGGGCCAATGCCGAGGTCGCTATCAAGGCCATCTGCGCCCGTCCTGAAATCATGAAACAAGCGCTGGCGCCAGGGTGGGCACGCGAGCTGATAGAAAATAGAAATCCGGGAGCGCTGGAGTCACTTCTCGGTCGGCGCTTGGATCTACCTCAAGCCTGCCCATCTAAAAGTTCGGTGCCCCATTCGAACCCCTTGCCGCCGGTCGCCGAACAGCCGCCACCCAAACCGCGATGGCCTGTGATTATTCAACCCGGTGGTAGCAGCGGAAGCGGGACGTCGTTTATTTTGCAATGATCGAAAACTACTACCGCAGGAGTAAAGCCCGCCACAGGCTTTGGCGGCGTGGTCCCGCCAAGCCAAATCGGAGATGTTTCCCTCTCGCGTCCTTGGAGTACATCAGCGTGCCATTGAATCGGTCCCACAGCGCAAGCGACACTCCGAGATTTTTATTGAAATGCGCGGGGTCGGTGGAGTGATGAACCTGATGCTGCCGTGGACTGATAAAAATCGTCTCGATCCAGCGGCCGAATTCGATCGGGATATGGCTGTGCCGAAGGTTCGAGCCGAGCAAATTAAACAGAAAACCAAAAGCATTCACACCGAAAAGTGTGACCACCGTGAAGCGGGACTCAAACAAGAAAATGAATACACCCGTCATCATACCCAGGCTAAGCGAACTGCGAACCGTAGAGATGGCGGACTCAAGAGGATGATTGCGATAAAGAGTCATCGGCGTCAAGATCCGGGCTGAATGATGAACGGAGTGAATGCGCCAAAGCCAAGGCACTTTATGCATCAGCCAATGCTGCCAAAAACTGAGAAAGTCGTTCCACACAAAGGTGACGGCCGTGAAAGCCAAAAGGATCGGAGGGGTGGCCTCAAGGCCCGCGAAGTCGCCATTGATTCGTACCAGTGTTTGCGAAGTAAAGCGGGAAATCTGAAAACTAAAATCCAAGAACGGAATCAGCAGCAAGACTTTCAGCAGTCCATTCAATATATAAACTTGGTAGTCCACCTTAGTGCTGTTGTTCCACCAATAGCGGCGCTTTAAAACCAGACGGCGGATTGTCTCCCAAAAGCTCTCTTGCGGCCTCACCTCAGAGCGGCGCACCCACCACAGCCAGACCGCCAGAAAGGCCAAAGCCATCAAAATGTTCATATGAAATAAGCGTGAACCCGGATCGTCTATGGGGATTAAAAACCGCTCCCATAAAATAGCCCAGCGTTCACTGTTCATGGTTTAAAATCCATATACTAAACCGAGCTGGAAGCTCTGCGGTTTACCGGGTCGAAAGCCGAACGGGCGGGCCGCCACGGCATATTCGCGGGCGAGCACATTGTCGATTTTGGCGAGAACACGGGTTTTACGGTTCAGCGCATACTCCCCGGCCCAATCCACCACGCCAAAGGCGGCGATTTCCTGGCGACCCGACTGAGCGCTTTGATCATACACTTTGGACTGATGCGACAGAGTCAGGTCCTGCTTGAATCGACCGACCTCCACGCCAACGGAAAGGGTAAATTGGGCCTCCGGAATATAAGGCAATGGATCCCCTCTTCGAACCACACTGCCCCACTCCGGCGAAGTGGAATTAAAGTCGGAGAGAAACTCGGTCTTTAGAAGTGTGACATTGGCTTGCACTGGAATATACACGCGACCACTGTGAAACCCCTTGGCGGCGCTCAGTTCAACGCCTTCCACACGGGCTCGACCTCCACTGAACTGCTCATCGGTGCCGCTTAGGCATCCGCTCGATACGGTGCACGTACCGGTGATATTTCGGTAATCGTTGAAAAAGTATACAAGTTGAAATTCCTGATTGCGCTCGGGATTTTTGTAACTGAACTCGGCTTCGTAATTTGTTGCCCGTTCGCGGGCAGCTGAACCAACTCCCGTCGCGGTCGCCGCTTCGTTCACGCTCATTCGCACCGCGTAGCGATCCCTTAGTGTTTCCGTAACCGAAAAGCCCGGCAACCAAAATGAGTCCGTACGCCCCGTGCTCGAGCCAGTGAGACTATCTTTGTTTCGGAAGTCGATTGATTCAAAGCGAACAATCGGTGTCAGAGTGCGCGTACCGAGCCGCCAGTTATCGAGCGCCGTCACGGTCACGGCGGTCGCTGAACCGCGACTCTTGGCATCCGTTTGGCGCGCGGCGCTCGTACGGAGCAAGCGGCCGGAGAGCATTTCGTAATGGTCCGAAGTGTGATCGCGAACAATTGCATCTTGATGCCAGCGCAATCCAAATTCGGGCGAATGCCTATGCTCCTCACTCACCTTAAAATCGCCGAACCAACTCAACTGCGCGCCGTGACTGAAGTAGGTGCGACGATTGCGCACCTGCTTCAGCTCGCCGTTGGCGCCAATCGACGAGGTATCCGCGGCGCCTCTTACGATGTCATAATAGGCCGCATTGCCGCCACTGGGGTTATTGAGAATATCGCGCAGATTGACTCCAGTATTACGAAAGCCGTCGAGTCGGTACCAATTGCGATCGAAATCATGGCGATAAAGCGTGGCTTCTAGAGTGCTGTTGGCACCTGTTTGCAGATTCCCGCGGGCCTGCACGAGAGAATGGTTCCATTTCATTTCGTCGAGCTGTGAGGCCGCGTATCGGCGATAAGGTGATGAGCCGAAGTCCGCCCGTGTGAGCCCAAGGTAAGTCTCTTTTGAATTCTCGTTCGAGTATCCTCCGGTAAAAAGGATGTTTAACCGTTCAGAAAGTTTCCAATCCCACTTGCCAAAAACACCGAACTGTTCAAAGCCGGTGTCGCCACCGCCGTCCAGCTTTTTAAAGCCGTCACTCGCTCGGTGTGAGCTCTCAAGAAGATAGCCATTACGACCAAGCGGACCACCCTGGCCGACTTTTAGATTGTGGGTATTAAATGAACCGTAGTTGGCTTTGATTTCTCCCCGCTTTTCGAGCGGCACTTGCGTCGAAATATAATCAACCGCGCCGCCGATCGAATTCGGCCCGTAGGGAAGGGCCGTAAATCCTTTGCGTATCTCGAGTCGCTCCGTGTGGTTCATGCTCGGGGTGTAATACGCCGCGGGCGCGGAGTATGGAGCCGGACCAATTAGAACCCCATCTTGCAGAAGCACGATCTTTTTTGATCGATCAGGGCTGGTGCCGCGCAAGCCGATATTGGGCCTTAAACCCTGGCCATCCTCTTCGCGCAAGTAAATGCCGGGCGAATTTTTAAGCGCCCGATGGACATCGGTGTATTGATTCTGCTCGATCTTCTTGGCCCCTACGCGAGCAGGATTCAGGGCCTGCCCCAACGTCTCGACACCGGTGCCAAAGACTTCAATCGCGGGCAAGTATGTTTGCTTCTCTTCGCCCTCCTCAGCCATCGCCAAAGGACTTAGTCCGAGTGCTCCCGCCAAAATCAGAACACGGGCGTCAAATATCATCATTGTCGCCTTGGAACTTCGGCGGCGCGCGGAGTGAGAGCACGGAGAGAAATTCCGTCTTAACGAAGACATTTAAATTTCGAATATCCTGGAAGAGGGCGCAGACCGGCACCGGTGCCTGAGCATCCGCCGAATTTCGGCAACGATCGAGATCCTCTTTTTTCATGGCCGTAATCTGATCCGCCAAAGCTCCTAAGCCGTCGACCGCATGAGCGCGGTCGTAGGCTTCCTGCACCTGGCGCGCGAAGTCCGCTCCCACCTGGGCATGACCCGAGTCGGTCAAAAGATCATCCAGGCCGAATCCGGGTGCATTCGCCCTACGCCCACCGCGGACCACCGCCAGCAGACCACCTAGCCGAGCGACGATGGCCTTTAAGGCGAGTCCGGACCACGGATGTTCGACCTTATCGACACACTTCCGCTCTGGATTTGTACAATCCTTATGGAGTCCAAGAGGGCGGCCCAATCTACGGTCTTTAATATCCTCGATCGCGAACAGGGAATCGCTTAACGCGTTGGTCGCCTCCCGAAGCGAACGATAACGAGAACCGTCGATTAAGACTTTGGCGAAATTCGCGCCCTGAGGGTCCCATGCGGCCTCGAGCTTACGCGCCTGCTCGACTAAATCAGCGGCCACCACGGTCGCGAAGGTGGCACGGTCCAGCCATTTGCGCCGCGGATCTTTTGTGGTCCATTCGACGGCCGGCTGATTACGCGGATTGCTTCGATTGCACTGCGTGCTTAAGGACTTTTCGAACAGGAGGTACTCGAGGGCGCCTAAACCCTTGAGCGTATAGATCAGCGATCCGGGGGCTTTTCCGGTCGTGGCGTATTTCACCATTTCCAAATCAATTCCGCAGGCATTGAAATCGGGCCAGCCGTAGATTTGCTGTCCGAGCGTGCCGCCATTGTCTGATGCGGGTCCGACGGGGGCGGCGTCCATCTGATGAAAGAGGAGCATGGTTCGTGTCCATCTCTCCTCGGCCGCACGCTGAGCCAGAGCCGCCGCGGGCTCATCGCCGCTCTCAGCAGCCGCGCGCCACGCCGCAAGTTCCAGTTGCAAGTTTTCGGCGTGCAGGCGCAGTTCGCGAGTCATCGGCGCAATGATGTTCAGCCCGATATGGGCCAGCATTTTGCTTTCGGAGAACGGACCTACGGTCGGATCATACTCGGCGGGAAAGGGATTGGCGCCCGTCTTCTCCCGCGGCCCATTCTCAGCGGCGGCCCGGTCACTTGAGTTAAAAAAATCAGCGCAAGAAATCTGCGCCACAAGCGCGGTCGCGAAAAAAAGACGGGCGATTATTTTCATAACTTCCTCTTACAGCCGATATTCGATCGGCACCGTAAAAACCCATGACGTCACGGTTGATTGAGCGGGAAAGGGTTTGAATTCCTGAATCTGACTTAAAAGCGAGCGCGCGGCTTCGTTGAGAGTCGCATGGGGACTGGGCTCCACGATCTCACGGACGAGCACATGCCCGTCACGGTCGAGTTTAAAACGAACCATTACACGACCCTGCTGGCGCATGCGTTTGGCCGCGTCCGGATAACGTTTTAGAGCGTTGAGGCGTGAGGCCACTTCCATCTCATAGGCATTCAAAACTTCGACACTGGCCGCGTCCGCGGAGGCCGTGGTAATCGCAGTCACAGACGGATTGAGCACGTCAGGAGCCGTTTCCGCAGGAGATTTCGCCGCGGACTGCTGCGGGCTCGGGGCTTCTTGAAGCACCGGCTGAGCCGGTGCGATGGGTCGTCGCACCCGTACCGGCGGCGGCGACTGAACTTCCGCTCCCGGCGCCGCTTTCGGAGTTAAAAAACTCACTTCCAAAATTTGCCGCTGTTCCGTTTGCAGTTGAAACTTCGGGCCCAATACAAAAAACGCGATCAGGCTTAGATGCACTAAGCCTGAAGCGATGACCCATTGACGGACTGGTGAATAAACGAGCGCGGTTTCCATCTGTCTAGTTGTAACCTGCTTCTTTCATAATTCGGCGGGCCTCGGCAATGTGCTTGCCGATATCCGACCACGAAGAATTATCGAGCTTCGGCGTTCCCCAATTTTTGATTAGCGAAGTGGGCGCCAGATTTTTGGCCGCGGGATAATCGAAGTGCGCGGCCGAAATCTCAAGCTGATATTGGTCGGCCAAAAGCGTTTCGATAAACTGTTGGGCCAGTGCGGTTTGGGAAGTCTCGGCCACGATTCCCATACCAGCTCCGTTGCTATGCACGCCGCCTTGAGTTTGATTTAAGAATGCGATTTGAACGGGATAGTTAGGATTCTTGGCGTGAAGTTGGGCGAGATAATAGTGATTGGAGATTCCGACGTCACACGAGCCGTTGGCGATGGCCTCCAGCATAGATGTGTCATTGCGGAAAACCGGGGCGGCGAGATTTGCGACCCAACCACGAACAATCGCTTCGGCTTTGTTTATGCCATGAGTTTGAATCAGGTACGCCACCAGACCCTCATTATAAGAGCCGCTGCTCGAGCGCATACAGAGACGTCCTCGCCATTTTGGCGAGGCTAAGTCTTCATAGGTCGTGAGTTCAGCGGCTTCGACGCGCGAAGGATCGTAGGCGACTGTGCGCACTCGATACGAAAGCGCCACCCAATTTTTACCGTTCCCGCGCATAAAGTCTTGCACCTTTTGCACTGCCGCCGATTGGGCCATCGGCGCTAAGAGTTTTTTCTGATCCAGTTCGGTGAGATAAACCAAGTCTTTGGTGATGATCACATCGGCGGGGGATTTCTCTTCCAATTTTTTTAACAGGTCCGAATAACCAGCCTCTACAAAGACCACATTGACGCCGGTCTTGGCGGTGAACTCTTGCGCGGCCTTAGCCATGCGGGCCTGCGGGCGATCGGTCAAAACAGTGAGATCGGCCCATGCATTCAGACTAATCAACAACGATGCGACTATGGTGAAAGCTTTCATCAATCCTCCTCAGTGATTGGCCCCACTATGACCCCCCCGCTCGGTCGCTGTCCAGCGGATCGCCGAGATGAAAACGCGGCGGACAGGCATTTGAAAGTGAGTTGAAAATCGCTCCTCAGCTCAAATAGAGGCAGATCAAAAACACTGCAGTACCGGCGCTAAGACTGTAAATGAGTCGCTTCGTTTCCCGCGGCCGAGTCAGGGCAATTGCCACTCCGCTCGCGAACAACAGCACGAATGCCACAGCCAGGCCCCCGGCCAAGACTTTAAACGGCCAGCCGCCCTTAGCTTTGTGCAACTGTACGAAAAAGCGGTGGAATCCGGTTTTTTTAAGGCTGACCTTATAAACTCCCGAATTGGTGGTAGGTTCTAAAACAAAATCCGCCCGGGCACCCGTCCACTCAAAGTTCCAGCTCGTTCCCGTTTTTTTGACCGCCGGTTCGCCCGATGGCACCTCGCCGTGAAAATGTTCAAGCAACACCTGCTTCGCTACGGAGATCAACTCCGGCAAGTTTGGGTCAGTTTGGAGAGTGAGTGGAATTTCGAGACTTTTTGTCTCATAGGATCCGCGGATGCCAAAGGTATAAAGCCCACCCGTTATGGCGAAGGTTAAAGCCGCGGGAAGAAAGAAACCCGCGAAAACGACGTGAGTGATGAGAATCATGGGTAGATATTTTTGAATTTTCATTCCGATTAGGTAAGTCAGGAGATGGCAATTGTCATCCCCTCGGGGATGCGCAAATAAAAAAACCCCGGGGGAGTGTGGGACTTCCCCAGGGCGGGCTTAAGGCGACAGGTTGTCTGTGGGCGCTGTCGCCTAAATTCCTGTAAAAGGTCTCGCGAGGATGAGTAACTTCGCGGGTAAACAACACCCTCGCGGTTTAATTATTATATTGGCAAATTATCGGTCCCGATTACGGGACCGATTTGTTCTCTCACTTTGATTAACCGATCAGCTTCAGCGCCGAGGCGCCGTTCTGGTTCGCTTGCGCGAGCACACCGACCGATGCGGCCTGGAGAATCTGCGCCGAAGTCATCTCCGATGTCTCATACGCGATGTCGGCGTCGGAGATACGGGATTTAGCGGCGGTTAGGTTTTCGTTCTGAATATCCAAGTTGCTCGTGGTCATCTGTAGCCGGCTTTGCACGGCACCGAAGTCGGCGCGCATCTTACCGATTTTGACCAACGCTTCGTCCACGGCTTCAAGAGTTCCGCGGGCGTCGCCTTTGTCGGCCAAACCGACACCATCTATGCCGAGGGTACCTGTGGTGGCGTCCGCTTCGATTTTGTAGCGGATGACGTTCTCCGACTCTTCTGCGAAGGGTCCGACATGGTATTCGAACTCCTCACCGTTGCCATCGAGCAGAGCTTTGTTACCAAAGCGGGTCGACTTAGCAATACGGTCGGATTCGGCGACCAACTGTTGTGCTTCTTGATCGAGGAACTCGCGCTCCACGTCGCTCACGGTATCGGATGCGGCTTGCACACCGAGTTCGCGTAAGCGAATTAAAATATTCGATATTTCATTTAGTCCGCCTTCGGATACCTGAATCAACGATTGTGCGTTGAAGGCGTTGTTGCGTGCGGCTTTAATACCAGCGAGCTGGCCTCTGATATTTTCCGACACGGCTAATCCGGCTGCGTCGTCCGCAGCTTTTACGATTCGGGAACCTGACGCGAGAGCTTGTTGAGAATGTTCCAAGCGCCCCTGCTGTTTCGACAACACCCGCTGCGCACTAACGGCAGCGATGTTTGTATTAATCCTTAAGCCCATTTTGGCCTCCTAAAAGTACTTGGCCTAATCCTAAGACCGCTGCCCATAACACCCGCCCACAGCCAGCATCCGGCCGACGGCGAAATGAACAGGACATCCCTATCGGGGTTAATAAATTTTTTTACTTCTCGTAGGAGGTCTCCAAAGGTGAAGGGGTGACTGACCCTCCACCTTTGGAGTTCATTGAATGGTTCATCACAGTGACTGCTGAAATGAACTCTTCTTTGAGTGCTCCAACGTGTTCAGGTAACTTCTCGGCTTAGGTCCAGGAAGCTTTAGCCTTTGGTCTAGTCTAGTCTAGTATGCAGCGCGTCTAGTGCTCGGATACACTCGGATATCAATTCTGAATTTTTTTTTGCGGTGGTCCCTAGAAGGCTCTATTATGCAGTGCATCACCTATCACTATGAGGCAGGTGACCAATCTCGGCAGGAAGATTTTCGTATCTTCACGGCGCATGCGGTCTCCTAGCGTTGGATCGGATCTCACCGCGGCATCCGAATTGAAGACGTAAGAGAGGGAGAAAGGGGGTTCCGTTTGGCGGAACTTAAATTCATCACTTTGGTTTTGGTTTTCACCGCGATCACCTGCGGCTCGGTTTCGGCGGCGGCGTCGCCGAATTGTGGAGACACCATCGCCCAGGTGATTGAGATCGTGAAGCGAAAGTATCCCGATCAAGATCACGCTTGGCTTAATAATTTTTTGGGAGATTGGTTAAGTGATGGAGAAAAGGTGCGGCTCACCCCGCATGAAAAATTTAAGGTGAAGGGATATGCCGTCACGTTTTGCCCGTACAATGGCAATCGGTTTCAGGTCCGATTTAAAGCTGGCGGCAGCTTGGCCGGAATCGCGCGGATGCTCGGTCGCAACCGAATTGAAATTGCGCAAACAATGGTCGGTACGATTTTTTTGGATAGAGAACGTTCGGTTCAGATCAGAAATTAACGGACTCGCTCCTTAAGTCCGTGGCAATTATATGTCGAGAAGTCTTAAAGCGCGGCGCGCGCCCAAGTTGGCCTGCGCCACAACCGAGATCGCCGCGTCCTGCACGATCTGCGCTTGCGCCAGGTTGGCGGTTTCTTCGGCCACGTCCACGTCCACAATGTGTCCTCTGGCCATTTCAAGGTTTTCCCTCTGAACTTCGAGTGCATTTACCGCATATTGCAAACGACTCTGCATGGCGCCGAATCCGGCGCGCACACCCGCCACTTTAGTAATCGCTTCGTCCAGCCCGCCCAATGTATCGAGTGCGTCTCCTTGATCTGATACGCTTAAACCGTCAATGCCCGTATCACTGGCGGTTGTGTCGGCGTCGAGTTTGAATTTTACCACGTTCTCCGGTCCCTGGAAGGCGCCCACTTGGAATTCGAAGTCCTCGCCCGAACCGGTAAGAAGTTGTTTGTTGCCGTAGCGAGTGGACTTGGCGATCCGGTCGAATTCGGACACGAGCTGTTGAAACTCATCGTCGAGGAATTCGCGTTCCGTTTCGCCGACCGTATCGGAGGCGGAGTAAACCGCGAGTTCGCGCAAGCGCACGAGAATATTGTTCTGTTCGTTCAGCCCGCCCTCGGCGGTTTGGATCATTCCGATCGCCGCTTCCGCGTTAAATTTGGCTTGTTTAGTTCCGGCGGACTGCCCACGCAGACCTTCGGAAATGGCGAACCCGGCGGCGTCGTCGCCGGCCCGCACGATGCGCGATCCGGATGCGAGCGAACCTAAGGATTTGTCGATTTGTTGTTGAGCTCTGTTTAAAAACCGTCCCGCCGAGATGGGGACAACAGAAGAAGCTATTCGAAAAGCCACGTGAGCACCCTCCTTCTTCTTGCCTCCAAGCCCGACCCCCGCCCTGCTTTGAGACAAAAAATTTTAGCGCCCACAGACTTAAAGGTTCATTTCAGCAGTCACTCTACCTATCGACGTGCTGCGTTATAACTTTAGTCCTTTTTGATGTTGTGCGTTAAATTCTCGAAATTAGACGTAAATGTCTAGGGTCAGGCCTGTATCTTGAGCCTGGCGAAGAGTCGCCATGGATTTAGCGTATGGGTGGCTGTGCGAGCCGGTGAATATCTTGGGTTGAGACTTGGGCTTTTTGCCTTTGCCGTCTTTGTTGATAAAGCGGGCGAAGCGGAGGAGTGCCCCTTGAGTTTCTTCATCCAATGAGGATTTAGTCTCAGGCGCCTTCTCGGTGGGCTTTACTTCTTTGGCCACCTGTAAGCGCTCGAAGCGGTCCTGCTGCTGACCTGAAGTCCGTATAAGGTCGGCGCCTGAATAGAGCATGGTTTAAGGCTACCAGGACCATAGGCGAGGCACGACCATTTTTATTGAGACGCGTCAAGAACATGAAACTTCAAAGCCTTTGCCCGAACAACGGACATCCGAAAAGCGGAGGGGAGCCGGATGTCTCAAAACGAGACAAATTCCTTTGTCTATATATGTGCTTACCTCTGGGGTTCGAGCGCGATCCAAATCGGCAGTGCACCGCGAAATCGCATCGGCAGCGCACAGCGTCTTAATTTGAGACGCACCGCAACTCTCCGTGAGTTGTGGGGTCTTACTCTTTGAAACCCTCAAAGGAGATCTAATTATGAATTTACCAACCAAAGGTCTTATCCTTTTTTTGGCTACGACAGTCGTCGCATGTGCCAAAACGAAAGACAGCGCCGAGATCAGCGTGAACTCAGAAAACGCGGCCGTTGAAGGGGGCATCACAACCTTAAACGCCCTGATCGACGATCAAGCTGGTTCCAGCTTCGCTGCTCATCGCGCAAAGAGTCCGGTCGAAAAGCTTTTCTCCCTGGCAATCCCCGAAGCTTACGCCGCCTCCTGCTCCCGGGCCCTCAACCAGGCCTGTAACGCCGGCGTGAAATACTACGAAACAGCGAGCTGCGATCTCCTGCGCGGCGTTCAGTTTTCGGGCTTTATCAATCTCGCCTACTCGAATGCTTCGTGCGATATGAGCGCCAATGGCGACTCGGTCACCCGCACGTATGACTACGACATCAGCGGTCCGTACGGAGGCGTGCTCGCGGTCACGTCCGAGGGCGGAGGCGGCCGCCTAACCAGAACGGCGACGGGTTGGACCGCAGAAATTTTGGGAAAGCGAAAAGTCCTCACCTACCGGAGCCGCGAGGTCATGAACCTCAGCATTTCCACCCCGCAGCCGATCGAGATCACGGGCACACTCGGCCGCGCAAGCCGTGTGGTGAACTCCGGATCGTTTCAAGTCGTGCACAACAAAGCCGGCTTCACCGCTCTCTACCAACCGAGCAATCTGACCTACAACAATAGCTGTTGCCATCCGGTGGCCGGCACGCTCGCCGTTACATACTCGGGCTCCATCAGCGGCAGCGGCTCCGTTACGTTCAACGGCTGCGGTTCGGCCACGCTCGTGCGCAATGGTCAGTCGCAAGATGTTCAGTTGAATTATTGCGAGTAGTTCCCAAAAAGTTTTGGCGAGGAGAACCTAACGCTCCTCGCTCCTCGCTTCTCATTTCAGCAAAGCCTTTAGCGATTTCAGATCTTTTACCTTCACCAACTTTTTTTCGACGGTCGCCTCGAACTTCGCACGCAGCAGAGCCCGTGCTTCCTCGCGCAGGCGCTCGGGCGAGTTGCGTTTCACGCCCCCACTCTCACGTATGCCGACCAGGTGATCGGCGAACTCATTCACGCCCTCCCCTTCAGTGGCCGTAATTTTAAAAACCTGGGGTGATTTACGATCGACTCCATCGTGCACCGAAGCTTCGATCTCACGCGCCAGGCCGTCCGCGCCCGGGCGGTCGGCCTTGTTCACCACGAACACGTCGGCGATCTCCATCAAGCCCGCCTTCATCGCCTGCACCGAATCCCCGCTCTCCGGCACCAGCACGACGCAAACCTTGTCGGCCACATGTAAGATATCGAGTTCCGTCTGCCCGACCCCCACGGTCTCAATCAACAGAATATCAAAACCGCAGACATCAAAGGCCCGCGCCAACAAAAACGCCGATCCGCTTAAGCCTCCCAGACTTCCCCGCGTACCCAACGAGCGGATAAATACTCCCGGATCAACGAAGTGCTCGGAGTAGCGAATGCGGTCGCCGAGAATCGCGCCCTTCGAAAACGGCGACGACGGGTCGACCGCCATCACGCCCACGCGCAAGCCTTTCGCGCGAAAATACGTGATCAAACGCCCGACTAGAGTGGATTTGCCGGCGCCCGGTGGGCCGGTGATGCCGATTCTAAATGCGCACTGTTTAGGATTCATAAGATCGCGTAAACCGAGCGCCGCAGACGGCGGCGAGCTTTCAATCCAGGTGAGAAATTTGGCTATGGCGCCCGTATCTCCGCTTAAAGCAGCTTTGAGGCGGCGGGAACCTTCTGCGGCACTGGCTGTGATACCTACTCCTCGCGTGTAAACCCTTAAAAAGAGTAGGTTTTTATTGCTCCGATGTCCAGTTGTCGACAGACCTGACAGGGGGCCCAATAGCCCCACCCATTGCCACCAAAAAAATGTACGTACTTTCAACTACTTAGGCTGCGCGCCCGGCGGCACGGATGGTGCCTCTATATAAAACCGGAGGAGAGGGATAGGCCCTCGACAAGCCATGAACTTGAGCGACATGAACTGGAAAACCAATCTGCTGATCGTAGTCATCCTGCTCGGTGCGAGCCTGGAGATCATCAAACGTCTTCCCAAAGCCGACCCGCTCACCTCCGCCGCCGCTTTGCGTGGCGACGCCCATACTCAACCCTACAACGTGCGCGCCAAGAAGGTGGCCGGCCACCAGCGCCCCCAGCCGCCCGCCATGCTCGCGCCCCCCAAGATGATCAAGCCCATTCAGGCCACACGCCCGGCGCACATTCCCGCCATGACTAAAGAACAAATGGAAAAGCTCGCCGCGAGCCTGCCCAAGGCCACTGAATTCGAACACGACAAGAGCAAGGCCAAAAAGAAAGATGGCAAAGACGACGAGTGGGAAATCGTGGTCGATCCCAAAACCGGCAAACGCATCAAGCGCCGAAAGAAAAAAGTCGCCAAAGCCGTAGAGAAAAAAGAAGAAGTCGTTCAAAAAGAAGAACCGAAAGAAGAAGAAACGCCACCGCCGGCCGAAGAGGACGACATCGACGCCGCTATCGCCAGCGCCATGGCCACCGGCAAAGCGCCCGTCAGCAACAGCCGCCAGGCTGATGACGCCTTCGCCTCCGCCGAAGAATGGATGCGGAAACTGCTCAGCCGACCGAACGTCGGAGAGACCAAGCGCTTTATCGATCACTTCAACAAGGCCCTCATCACTCCCGAGGTCTTTTACAAAGTCGTCAACGCCATGATTTCGGATTCTCGAAACGAAATGAAACAACTCGGCGTGCTCTGCCTCGGCTCGACTCCGTCCGTTTTGAGTTTTCAGCTTCTCGCGCAAGTCATTAAGAACGAGCGCGGCGGCACGCCCGCGCAAAAAGACGCCGAAGGCTTCGCCGATAAATACAAAGAGATCGGCCGACTAGCGCTGCTCGAGCGCATCCTGCGCGCCTCAACCGGCAGCAATCCGACCGTGCTCGCTCTGACTAAACTCGAAGCCTCGGCCACCCAGTACTTGAACCAGCCGACACAGCCGCAGCAACAGACCGGCACGGGGACACAAGCCGCCGCCGCGCCCGCGCGCAATTACTCGGCAAACTTTCAGCGCTTCGTACCCATTCTCACAAGTCTAGGTAAATCGCGCGATCAGGCCATCAAAGACCAATCGGGTCGCACCTTAAGCCTGCTTCAAGGCCTGCTCAACAACAGCACCAGCACCCCGACCGCTCCCAGTCAGCCCGCGCAGGCCGGTGTGATCGATCCGCAGACCCAGCAGCCGATGTCGCAAGCCTCCCAGTTCTAGACGCCCGCAACCGGATCGATTATGCTAATCGACAGATGTCGCATCTTCTAGTGCTGCTCTTCATTCTCCTACCCAACCTGGCGAGCGCGCTCGTAATTCCAAAAGGACTCAGCGCCACCGATCGCCGTGAAGTGGTGCGCACCATCGGGCTCAATTCTGCGCCCAAGGCGCTGAGCAACCCCTACCCTCTCGGCGGCTACTCGGGTTTTGAAGTGGGCTATTCCGTCGAGTTCATCAACGTGCGCGATATCCGTCGCCTCGGTTGCGTGCCCGGCACTTCTGGCTGCGGCAACATAAGTTATTCAAACGACACCGAATGGCGCTTCCCTCGCCTGACCATCGGCAAGGGCCTGTACAACGACGTCGACCTATTCTTCTCTTTTATCCCACCCACTGGCGGCGTGCGCGCCAGCGACTACGGCGCCCAAGTGCGCTGGTCCTTTTATCAAGCCCAGTTTCTGCCCATCAGCCTTTCGGTCATCGGATATTTCAATCAATTGAATTTCGGCGACGTCTTTATGAATCGCAACATGGGCGCCGAACTGATGGCGGGAGTGAACGTCAATAATTTCGCGCTCTATTTTGGTGGTGGCTGGCTCGAAGCCCAGGGCACGTTCGTGGCCGGCACCACGGCCAATTGCCAAGACTGCACGGTTGATCCGTCGGACGGCGAAGTGAACGGCGTGAGCAAAACCGTGCGCCACAACATTGAGGCCACGCACACGGTGGTGGGTTTTTCATTTCACTACCAGAATCTTTTTGCGGCCGCACAAGTCGACCGCTATCGCGACGCGGTTTACAGCATGAAAGTGGGAATGCGCTTCTAAGCGCGTGTCCCGAGACCTACAGCCTAGCGGCCAAGGCCGCTAGAGCTCGCACCGAGGGACTCAACCGGAGCCGAAGGAGCTACGGGTTCCTGGGGCGGAATATAAGTGTGGTCGTTCTGAGCGACTTCTTGATTCATTTCCTCAAACGGAGTTTCCGGCTCGGGCGTGGGCTCGCTCAATGTCGAATCGGCCACATCGGCCATCTCGGCCATCTCGGTCTGCTCGGATGCGGAAGTGTCGAGAGTTTGCGTCTCACCCAGCTCCGTCGTGCTCTTACAAGCGGCAACCGACAAGAGAAGCGTTACTAATGTAACAGTCATATAAAGCTTTTTGGACATGGAAGGCCTCCTAGGCGTTCGTGGCTCTGAGCCGTACTCCCTTGTAATGCAAACCATGCCGAACGGCGGGGGCCAACCAATCGCATTTAAGTGGACTTTTTTCGGCTAACGGCTAATCAGCGAACAGCAAAAAACTATGAACAAAACATTCTCAACATGACGCGAATTTTATGTTCCAATTTTTACAGCAATGTTGAGCGTACTGATCTCTCTTTTTTTAGGCCTTTCCAGCTTCGCTATCGAGACGCATTTGACGGCTTTTCACCCCGAATGGGTGGTGCAGTCGCGCCAACTGATCGGGGAATCCGATGCGAAGCGGAACAAAGCGCTCGAAATGCTACGCGAAAGATTTCCTTCGGCCGACGCTGTCCTAAAGGAAATCGACAGCGACTACCGACCTTACGCGCTCGACGTTTTAGTGGCGCTCAACTTTCCCGACTCGGTCGAGCGGCTCCTCCCGCACCTGGATCGCGATAAGGATGGAGCGCTCACGCTGGCCGTAAATGCTTTACTGAATAATGAGAACCATCCCCAAATCGCCGAACGCTACGGCCAGCTCCTCACCGGCCCACTCGAAAAGCTCACCACTCCCCAGATTCTAGCCATGGTCGACTTTTTCACGCACCTGAAGCGCCCCTGCTCAGATGCCATTTGCGAAGCCTTGTTCAAACATCCCCGTCTGGAGGTGCAACAGGCCGCCGCGCTCCACCTGGCCGTAACACCAAAAGCCGATAAGACCGCCTTCCTAAAGCCACGTCTGCCCGATCTCTTCCCGCAAGTGCGAGCGCAGATCATGCTTGCGCTTTATAAGGAAGAAAAAAAGGAAGCCGAACGCATCTGCAACAACGATCAAGATCCCATCGTGCAATCCGCCTGCGGACAAGTCGAATTCGCGCCGCCGCCTAAGCCGAAGCCTAAGACAAAAAAGAAGCCGATCAAGAAAACCACCAAGGACAAGAAAAAGAAAAAGGAGAAGAAATGAAACGCCGTAGCGGGCTGCTTCTCCTCTTCCTACTCACTCTGGCCGCCGGCGCCGGTGGCGGCTACTGGTACTTCTTCCTGCACCATCCCTGTA
>JALHOQ010000004.1 GCA_022842925.1 Bdellovibrionales bacterium | reverse complement strand
ATTCATTTAAACCTCATCGTCGGGAAGAAAATAATATCGCGAATCGAGGTGCGATCCGTGACCAGCATGACCAGTCGGTCAATGCCGATCCCGACGCCGCCCGTGGGGGGCATTCCGGTTTCGATGGCGTGGAGGAAATCTTCATCCATGGGCTGAGCCTCTTCGTCGATCACGCGCGAAGCTTCCTGCTCTTCAAGGCGGCGACGTTGATCTTCAGGGTCATTGAGTTCCGTGTAGGAATTGCCGATTTCCATTCCGGCGCAAATGGGTTCGAACCGCTCCACCAAGCCGGCAATCGAGCGATGAGCTTTGGTCAAAGGCGAGATCTCCGCCGGAAAATCGACGATGAACGTCGGGTGCCAGATGTTCTTCTCGACCACCAGGTCGAAGGCTTCCATCCACAGTTCCCCGCGCGAGCCCGGCTTTTTCATATCCGAACCCAATTCTTTAACTTTGGCGAAGAGTTCGGCTTCACTCATCTGGCTGGGGTCGAAACCGCCGAATTCTTTAATTCCGTCAAGAACGCTGAGGCGACGCCAAGGAGTGGTGAAATCCATCTCTTTACCCTGAAAGCTGATCTGAGTTGTTCCGCGTACCGCTTTCACCACCCCGCTTACGAGGTCTTCGAAGCGCTTCATCTGGTCGAAGTAATCCGTATAGGCCTCGTAGTACTCGAGCATAGTGAATTCAGGATTGTGCGAGCGATCGATACCCTCGTTGCGAAAGTTCTTCCCGATCTCGTAGACCTTCTCAAAACCGCCCACGATCAGGCGTTTAAGATAGAGTTCAGGTGAAATCTTCAAGAAGAGTTTCATATCGAGCGCGCGGTGGTGGGTCGAAAACGGATAGGCCGCAGCGCCGCCGTAAATCGGCTGGAGCGTCGGTGTTTCCACCTCTAAAAAACCAGCGTCATCCAAATACCGCCGTACCTCGCGAATCACCTGGGAGCGCATCATAAAGACTTTGCGCGACTCTTCATCGGAGATGAGGTCCAGATGCCGGTGCCGGTATTTGATTTCCACATCGGCTAGGCCGTGAAACTTCTCCGGCAGCGGTTCGATGGTTTTGCAAATAATTTGAAAGCCCCGACAGTGAATCGACAGCTCACCCTTTTTGGTCTTAAAGATGAATCCGGTGATTCCCACCCAGTCGCCCAAATCGACTTGTTGAAAAAACTTTTTGTCGTCGTCGTTGAGTTCCTCAACCCGTATATAAGCCTGTAAGGTGCCGGTCTGATCTTGAAAATTGAAAAACGCGGCCTTGCCCATATCCCGCTTGGTCATCAAGCGGCCGGCCATTACCACATCGCCGTTAATCTGCTGCCCCGATTCGATTTCGGAATGCGTAGCGATCACATCGGCCACTTTGGTGTTGGGCTTAAAATTATGGGGAAAGGGATTCAGTCCCATCTCTCGCAGTTCGGCTAGTTTCTTCTTTTTCTCCGCACGCAGCGGATTTTCTCGTGTTTCCAAGTTACTGGTGACCTCGAAAGGCAGTCATGACCTGCTTTAAGAGTTCGATGGACTCTTTGCGCGGCCGCTGAAAGGCATTGCGACCCATAATGCTGCCGAAGCCTCCACCGAGGGCGATCTCTTTCACTTCTTGCATGATCGCTTCGGTTCCTTTGGCTTCGCCGCCACTGAAAATCACGATACGGCGACCATTGAAAGCCGACTCCACCACATGACGAATACGATCGCTGAGCTTATCGATTTTAATTCCCTGCTCTTTATAAACCTTGGCCGCCTCGGACTGTTCGATATGCGCGGTGGGTGGCTTTACTTTAATAATATGAGCGCCGAGTTGGGCCGCGATTTGCGCACAGTAGGCAATCACGTCAATCGCGGTTTCGCCCTCTTTCGACAAGCCTTCGCCGCGGGCGTAGGCCCAAATCACCACAGCGAGACCGGCTTTTTTGGCGTCCGATGCGCACTTCTGAATCTCTTCATATTGCTGCTTGCGCTCGCTCGACCCGGGATAAATCGTAAAACCGATGCCGCTGCAGCCGAGACGAAGAGCATCGTCGATGTTCGAGGTCATGGCCGATACGAAGCCGCCCTTCGGCTTATAGAGATTGTCCGAGTTGTTCACCTTTAAAATCAGAGGAATCTCGCCGGCGAATTCGCGCGCGCAGGCCTCGATAAATCCGAGCGGGGCTGCATAGGCATTGCAACCGGATTCGATCGCCAAACCGTAGTGATAAGAGGGGTCGTAGGCGTCTGGATTCATGGCGAAGCTGCGAGCGGGGCCATGCTCAAAGCCCTGGTCAACCGGGAGGATGACAAACTTGCCAGTTCCGGCCAAGGTGCCGTGGTTCATGATCCGGGCGAGACTGGTTAAGGTTCCCGGGTTGTCGGCTCCATACCAGCTTAAAACTTCTCTAACTCTTGGCGTCATTTTAACCGCTCCTCAGTTGTGCTGCTTACAAAACGAAGGGCTCGAAAGTATTCAGTCACACATCCGAAATCAAGCGATTATACTTCCGCACACGTCATGCGCGAACTGCTCAAAGCCCGCTTGTCGCCGTTTCGCAACGCGAGTTACCGCGGATTTTTCATAGCCCAAACTTTGTCCCTGATCGGCACTTGGTCGCACGACTTGGCCCGCTCGTGGATCATAGCCGAAGCCACGGGCTCCAGCGGCGCACTCGGCAATCTGAATATGGCCGTGGCCGTCCCCTGCTTGTTTCTGATTCTTCAGGCGGGCGTGTTGGTCGACCGAGTCGACGTGCGCCGACTCATGCAGTGGACGAAGTCGATTATGGCACTGGCCTCCGTCGGGCTGGCTCTGGTGACTGAATTTTCACAATTGGAAGTTTGGCACCTGTTGCTGTTCGCCGTGGTCGAAGGTTTTGTCACAGCCTTTGATTCCCCCGCCTTTCAGGCCGTGGTCATTCGCATGGTCCCGCGCACGGATTTTCAACAGGCCATCGCGCTCAACTCCACCAATTTTCACGCCTCGCGCATGCTCGGTCCCATCGTCGCCGCTTGGTTGATGTCGCTCCACGGCCCTTCGCTCGTGTTTCTCTTCGACGGCGTGACCTATCTTCTCATCGTCTTCGTGTTGATGCGGGCCAAGATCCGGGAGGTGCCGCGGGACGTGGTGAAGCAGAGTTCATTTCAGGGGTTAAAAGAGGGGATACGGTACATTTACCGTAACCGGTCCCTGCGCTACCGAGTGGCCCAGCTGGTGCTCACCATCTGCTGTGTTTACCCCCTGATGGTGGCGGTTTTTCGGATCTACATCTACCAAAAATTCAATCTAAGTTCGCAAGAGTATGGGATGGCCTTTACGTTCCCTGCCCTCGGCTCCATGGCCGGCGCCCTCACATTCGCGGTCTTGCAACCTAAAATGCCGATCCGCGCCCTGTGGTTCGGAGTCCCTTTGGTTTTTGTGATGTTAATGGTGATTCCGTTGCTCCCTCGTCTCGATTGGACAGTCTTCGCCATGTCGCTGACGGGCTTTGGGCTTTACCTAACGTTCGCCTCTTTAACCGTATCCATGCACTTGCAGGTCGAAGAAAAATTCCGCGGCCGTATGAGCTCGGTGATCGGAATGAATTTTTCGTCGATAGGCCCACTGATGAGCTTTCCCTGGGGGCATTTGGCCGACTATACGGGTCCCCCTCTCACCATCTGGCTGTGCGGGCTGATTTTCGGCTTCTTCTCGGCGGTTTTGGGAATCGCTCACCATAGACAGGCTAAGGAAAAGCGGCTAAACCCTTGAAGCATGATCACAGATGTTCAAGTGTTTTACCAAGCCACGCCCAATCCGGACTCGCTTAAATTTACGATCGACCGGATTATTGCCAGTGAAAATGTGACCTTCAAGGCCGACGACAAGGCCACCCGCAGTCCTCTAGCGCAGAAGATTCTGGGTTTTCCGTGGGCGGCGGGCGTATTTATCGGTCCAGATTTCGTTACCGTTACTAAACAAAATTGGGTTGAGTGGGAGATTCTCGCCGACCCACTTTCCGACCTGATTAAGGAACATATCGCCAGCAAGCTCCCGGTCCTGCTTCCCGCCAGTCCGACTGATTCCAATTCAACGACCAGCGAGGCAGACCCGAACGATCCGCCGGTGGTGCAGCTAATAAAGAAAATATTAGTGGAAGAAATCAAACCGGCCGTCGCGATGGACGGTGGTGATATTAACTTCTCAAGCTACGAGGATGGCCGTGTTTACCTCAGCATGCACGGCGCCTGTGCCGGCTGCCCCAGTTCAGTTATGACATTGAAGGAAGGCATCGAAACCCGCCTAAAGGCTGCAATTCCAGAAATTATTGAAGTTATTGCCGTATAGAGCCACAGTCGAAATTCTCCCTGTTTGACCATGCACTTTGTCTCGGTCATCATGGAAGACTATGGAACGCTGTATTGCTGTTTTTTTACTCAGCGTATTCGGTCTCGGCGCTTTCGCGCAGACGATCATCAACCCGCCCGGCAGCGTGCCTGAGTCCTGCATCGAAACGGTTAAGGGTTACCTGTCCTCCAGCGAATACAACTCGACGGAAGGTGTGGAGCAAATCCGCAACGCCTGCATCGAAGTCGACACCCGTTGCGTACAGTTGGTGGGCGATTCGCTGAGCAGTCATGAACGGCGGGAAGCCGAACAGTTTTTGCCCCTGGTGCGCAGCTGCTCGGGTCGCGGTAAGGCCGATTGCTATTCTTCGATACTGGATTCTGTACCTTCGTTTGATCGCGGCACCGCGGCCCAAGCCGCAAATCTGCTTAAAAAGTGTGAGGCTTCTAAACCGTGAAGATCGTCAATCGCACTCCGACGAATTTGGTCGTGCAAATGAGCGGTCCAATCGGCGAGACCACGGCTCTGTTCACGCTGCCCATGGCCGGCCTTAAGGACATCGTTCTCGATATGAACGAAGTCACCTTTATCAATTCGATCGGCATCAAACACTGGATTTTATGGACGGTTAAGATCCCTCATGACTGCGTAGTACGGATGCTGAATTGCCCATTCGTGATCGGAACTCAAGCCAGCATCGTGGTCGGTTTCGCGAAGCCAAATATGAAAGTGGAAACTTTGAAGGTGCCCTACATCTGCAACGCCTGCGGCACCGAGCATCTGTACCTCGCGAAGATGGACAAAGACTATTTTTACGCCGTCGGCAGCAAGGCCGCCGAAATTCTCCTGCCGGAATCAATCCCTTGCCCGAAGTGCAAGGAGGCGATGGAGCAGGATTTTATCGTCGAGAAGACGTTTAAGTTTCTGACTCCGTCGTCGCCCACTTAAGCGCTTTACGGAGTTAAATATCTAACTATCACTAGGCCGGTTCCGCCAGCCCCACCGAGTGATCCTACTGCTCCGCCAGGCGCAGCGCTTCGCGAACCGCCACCGCCGCCGCCGGTGTTTGCAGTGCCAGCCGTGCCCGGGCCGCCGCGACTTCCGCCAGTGCCGCCGTTCAGTCGGGCTTCGACGGAAATATCGGCTTCTACGTTCGTGAAAATTCGACCGGACGCTTTGCCGGTCTCAATCATGACCGGATCTGGTACTACTCCTCGGCCGTAAAAGTGCCGATCGCGGTTGAAGTTCTAAAGCAGATTGAAGCCGGCAAGATGGCCTTCGATCAAACGATCGTTTTTGATCCATCCATGCGCCGGGACGGCTCCGGCGAAACGAGCTTTCAAAAAATCGGCACCCGGCTCACGATACGGTATCTTCTCGAGCAGACGCTGGTGAAGAGTGACAATGCCTCATCCGACATGCTGATCGAATGGGTGGGTTTGAATCATATCAATGAAACCCTGAGAAAATTGGTGCCGCGCGAGTTTTCTCCGATCACGACGTTGCTGGATGTGCGGAGGCTGGCGTATAGCGAACTGCACCCCAAGGCCGTCCGTCTCGACGGAAACAACTACATTGATATTAAAAGTAAGAAAGACTATCGCAAGCGCTATGAACATTTCGCCAAATTAGTTCAGGTTCCGGTTTCCAAACTGCGCCAGCCGAACTTAGAGAGCGCGTTCGCGGCCTACTACGCCAAGGGATACAATAGCGGGACGTTGAGAGGATACGCCGACCTTCTCGAATTGCTGGCCGAGAAGAAGGCCGTAAGCCCCTTTGTTTCGGAGGAAGTTTTTAAGATCATGTCCCGATGTAAAACAGGAAAGGCCCGTCTCAAAGCGCACTTCCCTACGGAATTCAAATTCGCACACAAAACGGGAACGCAAATCCAGCGGATCTGCGATTTTGGAATTCTCACGGTCCCGTCGGGAGCCACTTTTTCCGTGGGTGCCTGCGCGGAAAACTTCACCAGCTTCAAAAAGGCTGAAGAAGCCTTAGCCGCCGCCGGAAAAGCGATTGCGCGGGAAATTCCTAGGTGAGAGTTAGTATTGTGCACTTTGGTGACTTTGCTGTGTCCAGGAATCCAGTGGTTTTGAACCCTATTCTACTTTGAAACCTTTGCAGCTTTTTAAGGAGTCGATAGTCACACCACTGTAATTGGCGGTGTCTATCTTGAAGGTTGAGTTCTGTTCTTTCGAGAAATTTTTCTGAAATCCACTTGCCCCCATTAAGAATGAATACTTCTTTTTCTTCAAATAGATGACTTCTCCGGGCTGAACCTTAATGCTCTTATTAATTACAAGCAGCTTGAAATTGGCTCGGCTTACGCGTCGTCTCATGCATTCTTCGTACGGAATTTCCTTTTGTTCCCGGCATCTGGGATCATCCTTAGTTTTTACTTCCATACCCGAGTAACCTAGAGGACCAACACAAATTTTAATGGGGTATTCTTTGGCTAACCCAGGATTTGCTTCGCGATCTTTCTCGAAGAGGACGTCGCTTGAATCAGAGTTCGCAAAACTTTTTGCTACCATGATCGCGCAGCCTACAGAAAATAAGAGAGCTAAGGCAGTTTTCTTCATGCTTAAAAGCTAATGTTCGTTTGGAGCCTTGTCCAGAATCCAATGCTTTTAAATCCATCGTTGGCCATGAGACCGCAGAATTAATATTCGCCGCATGCTCCGCCGACTGTTCTGAAATAGAAAAAAAGACCGTCGTTTCCATTTAAAATCGAGATCATAGAGAATACGTTTTAGGTGAACTCTCTTTTTTCTATTTCAGAACAGTCGGCGGAGTGAGGGGCGCAGATCATCCACTCGGCCCGGGCCGAGTGTGGGGTTTGATTATTCGCTGTCGCGGCCAATCGCCGCCACACTTATCGCCTATAGACCCGCCGCAGTTCGTTCACATGTCTCTCCTGCAGCCGTCCATGACGGCTGCACATCAGATTCGTCACGTCGATCTGATAGGTGACCATGGCCTCCGCTTCGGAGTCGTAAAATTCGACATAGCAGTCTGGGAAGCCGAGGACGTGGCCGAACTCGTGGCGGATTGCCCACTGGGCGTCGTACTCGCTTAAGGGTTGATCGGCGTTCATGGTGATGCGGTCGCCGCCGAGACCGTTCACATGGGGCGTGACGCCGGCTTCAAAGCGTATGTGGGCGGCGGCATCGGGGCCGAAGATCAGCTTAAGGGCCCATTCTCCGAATTTCCATTCGTCTTCGACATTGTGGCGGAGAAATTCGCGGACCGCTTCGTCGAGTGGGTCGCGAAATGGCACATGCAACACATGATCAGCCTGGAAGCGCACGTCACTGCGGGACTTTTGCACGCTAAATTTCTCATCGAAGGTGATCTGAGCCGACATCTCCCACATTCCGTAAAGTGGCATAAGGGATTCTCCACTTACGACGGCTTCCCTCACTTGACCGCGACAGAACGCTACGTCGCCAAAATTATTCAGGCACATGCTGACCAGCCAATCGGAGAGATCGCGCTGCTCTTGCTCCGTCCAATCTTTGGCGCTCGCGAGCTTTTGCTGCCGGGTCTTATAATCCATACGGCCAAAAAAATATATCCCGCGAATATCGGCGCTTCGGTTCTGCTCGTAGTGATCGCGCCAGGGCTCCAGCGTTTTCCAGCGCAGCGCCGCCTGATAAAGGCGGTCCACTTTGCGGCCCCATTTTATATATTCGTCTTCTGAGGTCGGCACTTCCGCCGAGAGTACTCCACCTTCAAAAAGCGTTTGGCGCATGCGCTCGGGCAAATCCCGCTTCAACTCTTCTTTCCACTCCAAAATAATGGCGGGCGAGTACTTATGTGGTTTGTCGATCGAAATGCCACCCGTGGTGGCCTGACTGCTAAAGGAAATCGGCACCGCGCGATTCTTGTTGATCAACTTCAGCCAGGAGAGATTTCGTTCGCCCAAAAGAATCGCCGCCTCAACCGGCCCTAGTGGAATCACACCCTCACGAAAAAGGTGAAACTGCCCTTGCTGTTCGAGGATTCGCTTAAGCTGGGCGGCGCTCGCATCGGGTGGTAGATCCACCGGCATTCGAGATGTGGCGGAGACCAACGGCGATAGAAAGACTAAAAGGACCAATACTGAGCTCACTCCCCCTCCTTCAAAAAACCTTTCGCTCGCTAGCGCACCCACTTCACTTTGCGAGTGGCCTCGCGAATGGTTTCAACTTCGGTTGTCAGCCGCTGCATCACCTCAAGGGCGAAGGCTTGGGCATCCAGACCGAATTCTTCCAGACTTATGGTAGGGACAGGGGTTCCCCGGTTCACCACATTTACGGCGAAATGAATTAAGGAGCTGGTCGGACTTTGTGTCGCGATGGAAATGCTGAACTTTTTATCGGCAACGAAAATATCGTCGCCCTCGCGCCGGAGATCGCAAATCAGCAGCTTTTCAAGTGACATCAACATGAGAGCGTCTTTTACGATGGCGGCCATCAAGCGCTGAATGCCCACGGCCGCGAAAAGCGTGGAATCGAAAAGCTCCACAATAAAGTGCAGCATCTTTTCGCCCCGGATCTCACTCCCCGCCAGCAGATCTTCGCCGTCGACCATATGGTCGCCCTCGACTTCACAGGGACCGACCCACGCCACCACCGAATCGCCTAACATTTCATGCTTCAGGTAGTTGCGCAGGCTCACGAGTTGAGAGCCGTCATAGTTTTCGTTTGAATCAACAAAACGGGACTTCATATTTTCAATCCATTAGCGGCAAGGGCCCGGTTAAACCGCTGGCAGGACTCGCAGGTTCCGCACCACCTGTCGCCATCGAGATAGCAGGGCCAGAGCACCTGAAAAGGCAGGTCGGCGACCATCGCCTCTTTGACGATCTGAGTTTTGTTTAAGTGCGCCGAATAGCAGTGGGTGCGTACACCGTTCTGGGTGGAGAAGGCAAAAGTCGCATCAAGGGATTTTAAAAACGCGGCGCTATTGTCGGGAAAAGTCTGCGCCTCTTCGAGGTTGAAACCGGGGATAATGTATTTCGCACCCAATCCTTCAGCAAAACCGGCGGCGATATTTAAAAAGATTCCGTTACGGTTGGGCACCCACACCGACTTCGCCGTCTCCAGCGACTGTTTTAAATCATCGATCTTCACATCGGCGCCGCTGGGGATTTTACCACCACCGACCAAAGTCGTCTTAGTGAAGTCTTTAAACCAAGGGAGCGAAATGACTTTGTGGGGAACCTTATAGTGTCTAGCCAAGGCTGCGGCCCGCTCGCACTCTCGCTGCGCGGCCTTTTGGCCATAGTCGAACGTGAGAGCCAGAGCGACTTCAAATTGGCCCGTGGCCTTAAGCAGGTTGTAAGAGGAGTCGAGGCCGGAAGAAAGAAGTACGACCGCTTTATCCATTGGGCCGGCGAGGCGTGCGCGCCCGCTTGACCGCGGCTTTTTTGCGCTTCCGCTGTTTCGCAGCGGGATCTTGCGTGCCGCTCGCGTTGTACTGAGTGAGGGAACTCCGGATCACGCGTGCTCTTGCGAGCACGCTTTCGGCCAAACCACGAATGAAACCGGCGTTCCAGCGAATCATCTATTTGCCCCCGGAATAGGCGGCCTGCTGAATGCGCTGCCGCTTCTGCTTTTGATAGTGATCGGCCAACAACATCAAGGGTGTCGCGACGTAAACCGTCGAGAACACGCCCAGCGCCATACCAATCATCATAGTTAAGGCGAAGTCTTTGATGACTCCATCCGCGAAGATGTACATCGCCATCACCGTGAAATTAGTCGTCACATACGTCAAAATCGTGCGCGAAAGGGTTTCGTTTAGGGAACGGTTCGCGATCCAATAGAGATCCTTGTCCCGATGTACTTCTTGATTCTCTCGAATTCGGTCAAAAATCACGATCGTATCGTTCAGCGAATAACCGATGATCGTAAGAACCGCGGCCATCGTTTGCACCGTGAATTCCCAACCGAAGATCGAGTAAAGCCCCATGGTAATAACCGCATCGTGGATCAAACAGAAGACGGCGGCCGGAGCAAAACGATAGTCAAAGCGCAGACCGACATAAATCAAAATTAACAAAAGACAGTAAAAGCCGGCCAGCGTACCATTTCGGCGGAGCTCTTTGCCGATCTGCGGGCCGACCGTATTGACTTGTCGAACTTCGGCACCTTGCTGAGCAAAGGTCGAAGCCAATGACCCTTTAAGTTTCTCCACCGTAGCGGTGATGTACTTGTTGGTCTCTTCTTCACTGGCGTCTTTCAGGTTCTCAATATTAATCAAGTACTCGTGTTGCCCGCCGATGCTCTGCACGTTGGCTTTGGGAAATCCGGAGTCGGACATAAAGGATCGGACCCGAGCCGCGTCCACGTTTTCTTTAAACATGACTTGGATCTCAATACCGCCGGCAAAGTCGACTCCGAAGTTGAAACCTTTCACCGCGATGAGCACCAAGCATAAAGCCGTGAAGCTAACCGACATGATCGTGATGTACTTGGAAACCCCTAGGAAATCGAAGCGGCCCCAGTCGTTTTTCTTTTGCGTGTTTGTCATTGTCGACATTGTCCCAATCCCCTAAATCGCGATCTTTTGGTTTTTTGACTTCGCGACCAGAAGGTCGAGCAGCCAGTGGGTCACGAATACAGCTGTGATCATGGTCGTGGCGATTCCCGCGATTAGAGTCACACCGAAACCGCGAACGGGTCCCGAGCCGAAATAAATCAAGACAGCGGCGGCGATCGCGGTCGTGACGTTGGAATCGAAGATCGCCGACCAGGCATTTTGAAAGCCGTCCTTAATGGCGAGCTTCATGGGCACACCACGCGCCAACTCTTCTTTAATCCGTTCAAAAATAATGACATTGGCATCAATCGCCATACCGACCGTAAGTGTTATCCCAGCGATACCCGGCAAAGTGAGAGTGGCGCCAAGGGCACTGAGCACGGCCAACAGTCCAACCACATTCAAACCGAGTCCGAGCGCGGCCACCAGGCCGAACATTTTATAGTAGAAGACCACGAATATCGTGATTAGTGCGAGGCCAATATAACCCGCCGTCTTGCCCTTCTCGATCGAATCGCGACCAAGAGAGGGACCGACTGAACGCTCTTCCAATTGCTCAAGAGCCGCCGGTAGCGCACCCGCGCGGAGAGCCGTGGCGATCAGCAGGCCTTCCTTTTGTTTTTCTTCAAAGCTGCGACCACCGAGAGTGATGGTCCCCTGCCCGTCGATACGGTCTTTAATTTGCGGAGCCGAGTAAACCACTTCGTCGAGCACAATGGCCATCAGCTTCCCGATATTATTGCCGGTCAAGTTAGCAAACTTACGCCGCCCCTCGGGATTGAAGTTGAATACGACGTTCGGATCACCAAACTCGCCGTAACCCACATGGGCGTCCTCAAGCTGATCACCCGTGACTTCTGTGTCTGTTCTAAGCAACCAAGCCCGCTTACCCGCCTCGAGAGAGGTCGCATTGCTGAGCTTTTCAAAAGCGATCATCGTGTTCGGGGGCAGCTTCCCCTTCAAGACTTCATTTACCTTTTTTGTGTACTGGACGTAGCGCAGATCTTTGTTCAGAGTGAAACCACCCTGCTTCTCCGCTTCCGTCACCAAGTTTTGAACCTGCTCGGTGGTCATGCTTTCATCGACCATGCGGAAGTCGAGCTTGGCGGCTTTATTGATCAGCTCCTTGGCGCCGGCGGGATCGGCCAACCCTGGGAGCTGAACCACGATTCGCTCACTGCCCTGCTGGGCGATGACCGGCTCGGCCACACCGAATTCATCGACGCGGTTCCGAATCACTTCAATCGCCTGACTTAAAATCTGTTCACGAAATTCGGACATTTTTGCGTCGTAGTAGCGAACTTCAACGGTGGTGCCGGAATCCGAAACAATCTGCAGCCACGCTGGATACTGATCTTGTAAAAATTCGGAAATCTTGGCGCGATCTTCAGTCGACTTCGCGGTGAGAGCGATCATTTCCTTGCGCTCGCCCTTTAGTGCCACTTCAGCGATGACATTCCGTTCCTTAAGTTCCTCAGTCAGTGTCCGACCCATGCGCTCAGTTCGCTCGGCCAATACGCCGTTCACATCCACGCCGTAAACAAGATGGGCGCCGCCTTGAATGTCGAGACCATAGTTGATTTTCTTTTTATGAAACCACCAGCCTTCGGGCAGCTTTACGAAATTCGGCAGCAGGTACACGACACAGAATGCTAGAAACAGCAATACAATGACCGACCGACCCTTTAACCCCTCGCTCATTTCTTCTCCAACTCTTCCGATGCGCCCCCGGCAATCGCCGTACGCAGAACTTTGATTTTCACACCGGTCGCGATCTGCAAAGTGATCACATGATCGGTGAGGCCTTCAATAGTGCCGAGAATTCCGCTGGTTGTAAAAACCGAATCGCCTTTTTTTAGGCCGCCGCGGAATTTAAGTTGCTCCTGGTTGCGCCGCTGTTGCGGGCGGATAACCAAAAAGAAGAAAACGAGAAGAATGATCGCGAAGGGAAAAAGTTGTTCCCAGATGGACGGTGTCGCAGCTGCGGGAGCGGCCGCTTGAGCCCAAGCCATAGATGAAAACATAATACAGACTCCTTAAATTACTTAAGGGCTCTTTTATGGCCTTTTAGAGGTTGAAATGGCAACGACGACTTAGTTGGCGAAACGCGTCAAACAGTGGTTTCGGAATTCTTCCCACCGGCCCTCAAGAATCGCCACGCGCATTCGACCCATGAGATGGAGATAGAAGTGCAAGTTGTGAATGGTGTTGAGCCGCGCCGAAAGCATCTCTCCGCTTAAATAGAGGTGGCGGAGATAAGCTTTGCTGTAGTTCTTGCAGGTGTAACAGTCGCATTCCGGGTCCAGCGGCGAGCTGTCCTCACGGTATTCATTGCGTTTGATCGACACCCGTCCGCTCCAGGTGAACAGGGTTCCGTTTCTTGCCACCCGAGTCGGCATTACGCAGTCAAACATGTCCATACCGGCGTCGACAGCCAGCACCAGATCCAGCGGCGTACCCACACCCATCAGGTAACGGGGTTTGTGCTGAGGCAGCAGCGGGGCCACGTCTTTGACCAGAGAATGCATCATTTCAATCGGCTCGCCGACGCTAAATCCGCCCAGCGCGTAGCCCGGAAGATCGACAGATGTGATCTGCTCCAGACTTCGGGTCCGCAGCTTCAGATCGAGGCCCCCTTGCACAATTCCAAACAGGAGCGAGTCCTCTTTCGTCATCGCCGCCTTCGAGCGCAGCAGCCAGCGATAGGTCAGGTCCATCGAAGTTTGAATTTCTTCGGGGGTCGCCGGATGTTTAAGGCATTCATCAAAAGCCATAATAATGTCGGCGCCCAAATCCATCTGGATCTGAATGCTCGTTTCGGGACTTAAAAAGTGTTTGCCGCCGTCGAGGTGGGAGCGAAATTCGACGCCTTCTTCCTGCACCTTGTTCAGCTGGGAAAGGGAGAAAACTTGAAACCCACCACTGTCAGTTAGGATGGGTTTTTTCCAATTCATAAATTTATGTAAGCCGCCTAGATTTTTGACGGTCTGCTCACCGGGTCTTAAGTGCAAGTGGTAGGTGTTGCCGAGTACGATTTGTGCGCCGAG
Organism: Bdellovibrionales bacterium; assembly: GCA_022842925.1. Classification (GTDB taxonomy): domain Bacteria; phylum Bdellovibrionota; class Bdellovibrionia; order Bdellovibrionales; family UBA1609; genus JALHOQ01. Next base: position 33,495 of record JALHOQ010000004.1, on the reverse strand, counting down.
GTCACTCAACTCCTCCGGCAGCATTCCTTTGACGGTGCCCTTGGTTCCAACGGGCATAAAGACCGGGGTCTCAATTACGCCGCGAGCGGTATGCAAACGAGCTGCGCGGGCCTCACCGCTTTGTTTCTGCAGTTCGAATTTTCCTACTTGCACCATACGCTCAAGTCTCCATATGAAAAGAGCTTGAACCGCCGGTCCACCGCCCAAGCATAAACATCCTTCGAACGTTCCAAACCAGCAAACGCCGCCACCAACAAGAGCAGGGTCGATCGCGGCTGATGAAAGTTGGTCATCAACCTGTCGACCAGAGCGAACGTATACGGCGGCTTAATAAAAAGTTGAGAATCCCCAACGTAAGCACCCTCCCCTTTGGTCAGAAGGTTTTGCGCGAGCGACTCCAGCGAACGGGTCACTGTGGTCCCAAGGGCCCATACGCGCTTGCCCCGAGCTCGAGCCTTCTCAATTTGATCGACCAGAGAAAAAGGAATCTCGACACGTTCAGCGTGCATTTTGTGATCTTCAATTTTCTCGGTCCGGATGGGCATAAACGTACCGGCCCCGACATGAAGGGTGAGTTTTCCGATCTCCACACCGTGTTGCTGCAGCCGACTTAAATGGGTGGCGCTAAAGTGTAGACTGGCTGTCGGTGCCGCCACCGAACCCGCACGCTCGGCCCAAGCCGCCTGATACCAGCTGCGGTCTTGAAAGCGATTGTGACGCTCGCCTCGCGCTTCTTGAATATAGGGGGGAAGCGCCATCTCGCCGTGTTGATCAAAATAGCCTTGGTCAATCGCCCGTGTCAGTTCTAGGACTTGCGGCAAGCCCTTTTGCTTAAGTCGGGCTCGAACGTCCCCCGGGAGTGGGATTTCGTCACCGACCTTTAGACCGCGCGAGGGAAACAGAACTTCCCAATCGAGATCCGCCAGAGCTTTTAAAAAAAGGATTTCATCGCCGTTTTGTGAAAAAACCCGGGCCGGGATTACCCGCGACTCATTGAGGACGAGCAGATCGCCGGGTTCGAATTGTTCTAAAAGCCCGTCCATATCCAGCTCAACGGGTTCCGACGCGCCGGCACAAAAGGCCACGCGCGTGGGCCGCGAGGGCTCCACGGCGATCAACTCAGTCGGATAAGAAAAATCCAGATCTTCCAGGCGCATAAGGCGCCGAATCTAACGCGATCGGCGACGAAAAGTCGAGCGTAGATGGCGAAAGCCCGTGAAGTACAAGACCGACGCCAGAATGTTCACTCCCATCAATCCCAAAAAGAAGTAAAGCCAACCGAGATCACTCATTTGAGAACTCCTTCGACCCCGAACACCAATGGAAGCCCAGCGCTGGACTTGATCAACCTGAGAGATAGCGTCCTGCCGTCTCTCAAACATCAGACCCGGCCTTAGCCGCGGAGGGTTAGCAATTCGGGCGGCCGTGGAATTTTTCCAAGAAAAAATTCAAACCCACCTTCGAATTTGACCGGGAATTCAGACGTTTATAGCCATTGTGGTTCCATAATTAGGGTAAGGGGAAAATCAAAATGAATATCTTCCGTGCGATGCTTTGCCTCGCCTGTTTCTTTATATTTACAAATGCCTACGCTCTCAAAACCAAAGATGACCAGTTGATTGCACTCGACGCGATCATCGCCGAACTGAAAACTCATTACGGCATGATCAAATTTAAGAACAAAATGTTCGGGACCGATCTAGACGAACTAGCTGCTAAATACGAAGAATTAATCGACCAAGGAAAGACCCTGGAAGAAGATTTAGGCTGGGACCCGCCATCCGATCGCAAGGTTCTGCCGCCGGAAGAGTTTCGTCAGCTTATGGTCGGCATGATCGCCGAATTGCGCGACGGCCACGTCAATATCTCCCGTCAAACGAATGAGTCGGCCACGCTCGGTGTGATCGCTGTATCGGTTGGCGAAAAACTGATTGTGACGATGATTCGAAAGGACCTGATCGTACCTTACTCTTCGATGAAGGATATCCAACCGGGCGACGAGATCATCGAAGTGGACGGCGTACCCGTAAATGAACACGCCAAGCGCAATTTGATTTATATGTCGGGTGGCACCTTTAGTGACCGCTACCAAACCGCCATGCTCACCATCGTCAATAACTTCCACGCCTTCCAGCGCCCGAAGCGCGAGGGCGACACCGCGATCTTAAAACTTCGTCGCGACGGTAAAGAGTTCACCGCCCGTCTCCGTTGGGTTTACCGCCACGACTACAATATGTTGCTCGCCCGCTTTCCTAAGGAAGTGCGCGATCCTTTACAAAAAATGAATGTCGAGGAAGTGGCCGTGCCTTATGGCGTACGCGGAACCGTGCGCAGCTACTTTAAAACGGGACTGCTCAAGACCGACGCGGCCGATAGCCTAGTCGACATCGGAGCCACTTTAAATGTGGAGATCACTCGCACCAAAGAGGAATCGTCCAAGCCGCAGCATGAGGCTAACTCGGCGATGATTAGGCCGGAACTTAAGCGTCTCTCGCCAGTTTCGCGCCTGCAATTCTATATGGTTCGACACGGTGGCAAGAATATCGGTGTGCTAAGAATCCCCAGCTATAACCCACCCGACGGAATGGCGGGCGTAAAAGCGGAATACCAGTGGCTCGCACAGGCGCTTAAGAAAGCCGAGAAAATGGTGGACGTGCTGGTGATCGACCAACTCAGTAATACGGGCGGTTACGTGTATTACGGCTCCCGCCTGCTCAGCCTTTTCGCCAGTGGCGACCAGCCCATGCAAACGGTTTTGGCTGATTACAAACTCAACATCACCATGCTCAACCTTATTAAGCCACACTTCGAGGGCGATCCGATCGACGAGACGTCTCGGGTCTACGCAGAGATGAGGCTACATGAGCGCCATTACAACGAACTCAAGCGCCGCTTCGAAAATGGCGAAGAATGGACCGGCCTTGGCCCGTCGTTCGAACTTTCACTTCCGCAATTTGCCGAAAAGCCAGGCGAGGTTTTCGCCGCCAAAGAAGGTGTGTTCACCAAACCCATACTTTTGCTCAATGACCGTATGTCCGGCAGCGGGGGTGACTTCTTTCCGGCGCAAATGCAAAACAACAAACGCGCCATAGTGATGGGCGACACCTCCTGCGGCTTGGGTGGCCCTGTTTACCGCAATACCGCGAGCATGCCGGGCTCTGAGATGTCGTTCCGCTGTACGTACGGTTACGCCGAACTTCCGGATGGATGGCCGATCGAAAATGTGGGCGTCGTGCCGGATCATTACCGAGAAGTGCGAATCAGTGATTTAAAAGATGATTTTCGAAGCTATGCCAGCGAGGTGTTAAACGCCGCCGTCGGATTGATTGACCCGCCCAAGCCGATGGAACCGACTCAAACATCGACCGCCCTCATGAAAACCGATGGGCCCGAGATGATTGAAATCCCTGAGGTGCTAAAAGAGGACATTATTCTCCGTACACTTTGGGAGCGCTTGGAAGTGGTGGCGCGACTGAGAGAAATGCGAGCGTTACCCCGTTGGCGCGGCGATAAGGCGAGCTTGAAGGTAATCGATGAGCTGATTGAGAAAGGCGAAAGGGCTCCCGAAGGAACCCGTTTCGCCGATCCGTGCGAACTGCGGCTTCTGATGAAGCCGCTTAAGTAAGAGCGCCTACATTAACTGACGATAGAGGTACACATAGGCCTGCGCTTCCTTGCGGGCCCGTTGCTTGAGATTGGCGGCCGCACTATGGCCGCCTTCGGTATTTTCATAATACAAAACCGGGTGCCCCTGTTCCATCATCCGCGCCACCATTTTTCGGGCGTGGCCCGGATGAACCCGGTCATCTTTAGTCGACGTCGAGATAAATGCGCGCGGATATTTCACGCCGGGTTTTATATTCTGATAGGGAGAAGTCCGCATCCAGAACTGAGCAATTTTGCTGTCGTCTGGATCGCCGTATTCCGCCACCCAGCTTGGTCCAGCCAGAAGCTTTGTGTAGCGAAGCATATCGAGAAGCGGAACCTGGCAAACGACCGCATTGAACAGATCCGGTCTTTGAACAAAGACCGCTCCGGTCAAAAGACCTCCATTGCTGCCGCCGCGGATGCCGAGCTTTTGGGCCGTGGTAAATCCGCGCTGGATCAGGTCCTCGCCTACGGCCGCAAAATCATCAAAGCTCTTCTGACGCTGATCTTTCAGGGCCGACTGATGCCATTTGGGTCCAAACTCCCCGCCGCCGCGAATATTGGCCACGGCAAATGAGCCACCCTTCTCGAGCCACACTTTGCCCACTCCTCCCAAATAATAGGGAGTCTCCGAAATCTCGAATCCGCCATAGCCATAGAGTAAAGTGGGAGCAGGACCCTTCTTGTCTTTCGATCGCACCAGGAAGTAAGGGACTTTCGTGCCATCCCGGCTGGTGGCCTCGAACTGCTCGACCATAAAGTTCTTGGCGTTAAACCGCTCGGGCAGAGACTTTACCTTGGCCGGCTTAGCTACTCCATCGTCACTCACGTAGAGAGTCGTGGGGGTTAAATAGCCCTCGAACTGAAAGAACACCATCGACTCTTGATTCGAAAGGGAGCTGATCTCGGCACTGCCCAGGTCGGGCAGATGAACCTTTTGGCTCGACCAAGACTTTCCGTCGAAGGTCGCTCGTTCGACGAGCGATGCGACATTCTCCAGTTTCGTGACATAGACCGCATCCCGATTGCGGGTCGCGCCTTGAACGGCACCGCGATCGGTGGCTGTGGCAATCACGCTCACCTCGCCCTTATCATTTACACCGACTAAATCACCGGCCTTCGCTTGCTTCCAACCTTTGCGCAATAAAACGAGATAATGGCCTTTAAACACGCCGTGAAGTTCGGACTCCTCGGGAATATCAAGCTGGGTCGTTTTTAGATCGGGACCCACCTTAAAATATTCATTGGTATAGAAAGAGATGGAGCGCGAAATGATCGTGGTCTCTCCTTCCGGAGTGAAGTGCTTCATACCGGAGCAGTAGACGTCGGTCTTTTTGCATTTGAAAACGAGCTGCGCCGAGAGAATAGGGGTTCCCCGTTTCCACGCTCGGAGTTCCGCCGGATAACCCGAATCGGTCATAGTTCCCGGTCCGTAATCCGTTCCCACCAGCAAGGTGTCGGCGTCGAGCCACGAAACAATCGATTTGGCCTCTGGCAAAACGAAACCGCCTTCGACAAAGCGCTTAGCCTTCACGTCAAATTCCCGCTGCACCGAAGCGTCTTTACCGCCTCTCGAAAGCTTAACCATACAGCGTGTGTACTCGGGCGGCAGACAGTTCGTGCCCTTGTAAACCCAGTTCTCGTTCTCCTTTTTAGCGAGAGCGTCCACATCCAAAATCAATTCCCACTTGGGATTGGTTTTCTTGTATTCCTTCAATGTGGTCTTGCGCAAAATTCCGCGCACATGCTTGGTGTCTTGCCAGAAGTTGTAAAGCTCGCCGTTGCGAAGTGACACATAAGGGATCCGGTCCTGAGCCGTGATAATCCTGTGAATTTCACTTTCGGTCTTTTTGTAGCGAGGATCGGCTTCTAGCTCACTGATTGATTTTTTGTTTTGTTGCTCGACCCACTCGAGCGCCTTTTTCCCCTCAATCTCTTCGAGCCACAGATAGCCGTCTTCGGGTACGGCCGACTTCTGCGGGCTGGCACAAGCAGTTAAGAGAAAAACAAAGCCAAGGACAACGCGGCTCAGAATCATATTTTAGTCTCCAAGTTGATTTTCAATGACTCAGCCTAGCTGCGCGGTGGAGATTTGTCGAGATGAAGAGAGTTTCGCCTCAAGAGTTCGACGCTATTGCGAATCAGGTATGGCGCGATTTATTGCCTTTAATTTCCGATGATCTGAAGAGTCACTTTGATAAAATTCAAATTAGAATTGAGAATTTCCCTTCCCGCGACGTGCTCGATGACCTAAAGGGCACCGAATTGGCCGAGCACCCCGACGAACTCTGCGGCTTACATGTGGGAGTGCCGCTAACCGAACAGTCGGTCATGGCGCCCGATCTTTTGCCCACTCTGGTGTATCTGTTCCGAAATGCTCTAATTGAATTTTCGGAGTGCGACGGCACCCCAGCCGGCCGGGCGCGACTGCGGGAAGAGATTGCGATCACCTTGCTGCATGAGATCGGCCACTTCTTCGGCCTTAGCGAAGAGGACTTGCATAGACTGGGTTTCGATTAAGCTACCAGTTTGGCTTGATTGCGGACTTGGTATAGCCCGTTCCAAAAGTACTAAAACAACCGAGCTCAACGTTTTTAGTCGCCAACTGTTGGAGCGACGGATTCGGATCCAATGAAAACGATCCGTGCCCCGACTCCAAGAATTTGCGGGCACTGCCAAATGAGAAGGCTTGTTCGAGCACCAGGCGAAGTCCTGCTCCGATTACTTCGGTCATGGCATTTGCGATGGCGTCGCCTAAACTTCGGGCTCGCTTTTCTACGATGGGCTGGTTATCCATCTTAATCGTAGCTCCGTAGCGGTTGTAGTAGAGTGTAAAGTCGGCATTGGCGAAGCGAGGGCCATTATAATCGTCGCAGGTGCTTTGCTCCGTGATGAATTCAATTTGATTGCCCGTCAGGCTCTTAACTCGACCTTGCTGATACATGCCGGTATTGCCGTCGGCGGCTTCGACAATCAGCGTTCGTCGCCACTGGGCCGCCGGTGAGGCCTCCATAAATTCGTAAATCACGGTGATTTTTCTCTCACTACCGGGTACGGGCTGCTTGGTCTTTTCATCTACGCTATACGACTTGAGCCAGGTCGACCACGCGGTGTGCCCCCGCACCTCAGCCGCACAGACCGACTGATTGACTCCAACTCCACAAGGGCGCGGCGGCGACTTCTTCTTTTTTCCGCAGGCGGTGAGCGCGGTCAAAACGCCGACCAGCAGTAATAGTTTCAGCTTGGTGCCGGATTTTGGTTCCACAATCGTCCCGGATCGCATGCAAACTCCCTTTATTTCGCCTTTAGGCTCAAGAACACCCTCCATATAGCCACTTCCATGCCACACCCGATCCGAATTTCGGATATCAGTCCACTTTATAAGACTTCCCGATCATCAGCGATGAATACCATGGCTTTGACCGGCTTTCCGCAAGGCACGGGAATTGATCTAACCCCGCCTGCGATCACGAAAGGATCTCACATGAACCGCTACTTTCTGCTGACCAGCCTACTCCTAACTGGATGTGCGACACTGGACAATCACTCGATCTACCGGGACGCCGACGGCCTATATAGAGCTCAAATAAACGGGCAAAAAGTCGTTCTTCTGTCCTCCCCTGAACAGGCGGTTCGGGATCAAAGTGGTCAGCTAATCACGGATGAAAAGGTGGCAAGTGAACGTTTGCGCGCCCTGAAATCGCCTTTCGATTTACAAGAAAGTTTTAAACTGCCAAATTGCGGCTTAACTACGATGCACAAGGCTAAGTCCGCACAATTTAGGGCCGAAGAAATGCTGCATGCTGAAAAATATGAAGCGGCACTGGAGGCACTCCGCGAAGCGGAGCAAATTTGCGAAAGCATCGGGCGAGTTTCCGCACAGAATTATTTCAGGGCGGCTGCACTTTTGGAACTGAAAAGAGAGGGAGAAGCTAAAGCTGCCGCTGATCTATTTTTACGTGAGTCCGCAGCCTACGAACCGGATCTCTATTGGCTCGGAAACGGTCCAGGTACCGACGACGATATGAGGCGTTGGACCGATAGTAAAAAAGTCCTAAGCGTTCTGCGCCAGAACGCGGAAAATTTCATCAAAACTGGCGCGCCTCTCTCACTTCCGAAACGAGTCGAAAAAATCGCAAAATATCCTCACAATGCGTTCTTTCGCCCCGGCGGGAATGAACGCGAAGGGTTTATCGTGTTGCCGGGGTTCTCCTATGGAACTTTGGCTGGCTTCAATGCGGGGGCCGCTGGTTACTATTCGTGGGGTAATACAGCTCTAGGCGCCTCTTACATGGGTGGTGACCTTGGCTCCTTCTACGGATTCCGGGTCCGTCGCAGCCTCTTTGAATCCTCGAAGCGTGACCTCAACGTTGATATTTTCACTTTAGGTATGACCCGAAAGGAACTCGTCTACAGCCGCAACGGAAATGAATATATGAATATCAAAGTTGTCGGCGAAAGCTTCGACGCCGGTGGTGGCTTGGGCATGACCAAGCGCTGGACGCCGCAGATTGGAGTTGCGGTCGAAGGTTTGCTTTTAAGCAATCACTTTCGCGACCGACTGGACGCCCGCGGATCCGTTTATGCATTTTATGATTTCATTTCCGAAATTGGCATTTCGACTGGATACATCCACAACCGGCCGATGATTGCCGTCACGATTGGGTTCATGCACTTGGGCTATAACTTTAAAGACGAGGGTCTTGATCTGGTCCTTCAGACTTTTTCTTTTTAGAAAAAGTTCTGCGCTTTACTTGCCAAACAGTGATTTAACCAGATTTCCAGGTGTAGTTTTGAAGCTGTAACTGAACTGCAGCCAGTAAACCTGGTCTTTCCACGGCGAATCAGTTGAAAGGTTGGTCGAAGACGCCGGAACCGAGGAGCTCATTTGACTCCAAGCAAAGCCGAGGGACCCGGTTCCAAACTCAATACGAACGCCCGCGTAAATGTCCACTCCGGAAATATCAAATTCTCGGTGATTCACAAATGGTCCCACGGCCGAGTGACGCCCTTTTAAGTACAGGTAATCGGCGCCTATAAAAAAGCGCGACACCGTCAGCTGAAATCCCAGTCCAGGCCCAAGATACTGCGCGTACTCCTTCTGTTCGCCATTGGCCGTGTTGCTTAGGTCTAAATACTTAATTGTCCCGGTTAAGTCCGCGCGAAATCCAGAGCCGCCGAAGACGGGCAAAAAGCCCCTTCCCATCGCCGACAATCCAGAATAGCCGGCTTTAGTTCCGTCGGGGTTTTCGATCGAGAGCGAGGGTTGCCCAATGGACAGCTCCATTTTCACCCCACTGGAATCGAGCTTGGCCCAGGCGGGCAACCCGCCGAGCACCATTGATCCCAAGATGAAAAGGGAGATTCTGAACATCAGGGCGTCTCCAAAACAATCATGGATTGGACGAAAGCGGTAAATCCATCCTGAATAAAGGGATTGTTGAGTAGGTTGCCCGCCGTATCGATGCGAATGATGTTGTTGGTGCCATCGGAGGCCACCAACAAAGTTCCATCCGGAAGTTCAACCATCGCCGTGGGGTTGTTAAGGGCTGTAAGATTGCTGTAAATGGATGTGCTGCTGCCCGACCCATCGGCATTGAAGCGCAAAACGGCGTCCGTACCACCCGAGTGCGCCACATAAATACCGCCATCGCTGTGCGCGACGATCGACACCGGGTCCACGTTACCCAAACTTTGATTGGATACCGAGCAGGCGGTGGCCGCCGGATTGGACACATTATAAAACTGAATATCATCATTGCCCTGGCTACCCACCACCAGAAGACCCGAGGCCGTTACAGCCATGCCGCGCGCGACGTTGAGTACGCAGCCGCCAATTGTCGTCCCGATACGAGGGTTACCTAGTCGAGCGCCCGAAGCGTCGAAACTCTCGACCGTGTTGCCTTCAATGACGAAAATGTCGCCATTGCTTGTACGGGCTCCTTCAAAAATATTTCCCGTAAAGTTGGAGTTCGAGACAAATGTAGACACGCCATCGAATAAACTGAAACGCAAAATGCTATCGGTCGTCTCAGTCGCAATCAAGAACGTGAACGGATCAATGGCAACCATACTCCTGGGCACTACGTTCTCAAAGGTCGAGTCGTAGAGAACTTTTTCGAACACACCCTCAATCGAATACTGGGCCACGATGTAGGGCGACGTCGCGATCGCAGAACTAGACGAAATAATTAACTTTGGTTTATTATCGAACGCCCCATAGAAGAATCCGTCGGACGAAGGTTTAGAACATCCGGTGATCGCCCACAGCACCGTTACAAATAAACAACATTTGATTATGTGAGTTAGGACCATCATCATATATATGGATCGGAATGATCCACTGGACGATAGAGTCCATATTGTGCAGAAGAACCTAAAATTGCCGTTATCTTAAGCTGGTCAAAAGTCGACTGGCCCTACGGCTCTTCTCGAGCGCCGCAGGCAGCTCGCCAAGCAAAGTGAGCCAGCGCATGCTCAGCGAACAGCCTGCAGTAGCAGGCCCACACAACAGAATGGAGAAAGCTGGAGAGGCAGAAAGCCGACCAGAGGTCGGCCTTTCGAAGTGGTCCCCAGGACTGGACTTGAACCAGCAAACCCTTGCGGGCGCCAGCCCCTCAAGCTGGTGCGTTTACCAATTTCGCCACCTGGGGATTCCTAAAAAAACGTGGGCATCGCTTGGTTGAGGCTTCCAAAGCGACCCTATAAATACGCGGGGGGCCGAAACGCTGTCAATAGGGAATGCCGCGTCGAAAATCTCAGAAATTATAAACGACCTGCAAACCCTGAGGCGAGACACCAACGGCGTAGCGCGAGGACCCATCGTGCCCAAAAAGGTCCACTGTCTGCCACACCCGAAAGCCCAACCACGCGAGCATTGTGACCATCGGCCAAGAGCTCGCGCACCGCGCGGGCTCGGCGTTGATATCCCCCGACGGTCGCTCATTGACCGGGCACTCACTGCGACTGACCACGATCATGGAACCGATCATGGCCGCCTCTCCCACCGTCCACTTCCAACCATCGGTTTTGTAGCGACCCTGAATGGCGTGACCGGAGCCAAAGCCTGCGACCAGGCCCACCACTGCTCCAAAAGTGTCATAGGCCTGCCGCATCCCTTGCTCGAATGCCGGGGTGGAGATTCGCGGAGGCGCCCCGGCTTCAAGCCGGTTCATATCCTCCCGCATCTGCGCTGCCTGATTCTCCATACCTTGGGTCGGACTTGTGCCAGCCAAGAGATGATAAGCCTGGGAAATATGATTCACCACGGACTCGTCCTTGTCTCGACGCTCCTTTTCCTCGGCGATTTTCTTTTCCATCTCCTGCAGTTCAGAGCGCTTTCGTAACAAGGCCGCGCCTTGGGAATGGGCTTCTAAGAGTTCCTTCTCCCGTTCTTTAGGACAAATGGAATTGAAGGGCCGCCCCCACAACCCCACTTCATGGGCGTTGGCGACCGTGCAATATTCGAGTTGACCCTTCTCCCAGCCGCGATCATAGCCAATTGGATCAAGCGGCTCACGCCCCTTACAAGAACGCGTGTGCTCCTGCTTATAGCTCAGCGGCCGGCCCTCGCGGCCGTCGACCCAACCCACTTTTTCCCAATCGGCTGCGCCGCAGAGCTGAGGGTCAATCGCCGTGGTGGCACAGCCGGTAAGCAAGGCGGCAGACAGCAACAAGCAGACGTTCAATGTCTTCAAAATTTTCCTCCCATGGAAAATTCATAAGGTTCGGTCTTTGATCGCGGCGAGCATTCGGACCACCTCGTCATCACGACGGTCAATCGCGAACTTAAGGGCAATCCGAAACAAATCCTCGGGCACATGCTGAGCCCCGCCGATATCTGTAAGAATTTTCTTAATCAGGCTCACATTTTGTCGCTTGGCCGCAAGGCCCGTCCATGACACGACACCAAAGGCATAGGCCCAATGGCGCAGATCCTCGCCATGGTAATAGCGAAAAACCGAAAGGTCTCCCACAGCTCCCGCGGGCGCCCGCTCCTTTTTTAAAAAGACCGCACGGTGGGAGTCAGCGTAAACCACCACTAGACTGGGCTGAGATAAAAGCATGTCCATAATATCTAGATTCTCAATGTTGATTAAGAATCCATCGAAACGGACCTGAGAATCGAGATGGGCCAAATGTTCAGGCGAGCGGATCGACGCGAAAAACCGTTTTGTCACTTCGCTATCGGCGAAATACGAGTCTCCCGCGATCCGCACTCCATCGAGATGATATTCGATGTATCCACCGTCGTAGGAATCACAGAACAATGTTCCTTTAAATCCGGAACTTTTAAGAAACTCGACCGCACCGATCGGATACGAGGCCCATTCTAGCTTAACCCCGAACGTCGAAAGGCTGTTGACCCAGCGATGATAGTGTCCGGACACCACACTGCCCGAGAGGAAAAGAACAACCGCGGCCAATGCCGCCCCAGCCGGTCGCGCATAATTAAGCCACCTTTTTCCAGCTGGGAGGTGGCGCCAAAGAAGCGGTGTAAGCAGAAATAACAATGGCATGTTCCGAATCGCCTGAGCCGATAGAACTAACGCCGCCATCGCCAGTACGGCCGACACCCAGTCGCGCTTCTTAAGCGAAAAAAGAGTCAGCGCGAAAACAGCCGCCCATATCAGCCAAAAAACCGCATTCGGAAAAAAAGAGAGAAGGAATGGCGGAGACATCAATTCGGAATTGAACTCCGCCGTACCCCGCCCGAGCTGCGCATAAAGATAGACGCTCTCCCAAACTCGATAGCCAAACGGTGAAATTAGTGTCAGCAGAAGAAAGCCCATGGTTAAAAAAACGGCTTTCGTCAGCTTCGCACCGCATCGCCAGGCCATTGATCCAACCAAAAAAGGCCCGAACACAAAATAGCCGTGACAGCCCACCCAAATAACCTGGAGGAGGGCCAGAGTGGTGAGAACCTTAAGGCTCCACTTTCCGGCATTGCGTAGGCCCAGTCCCAGAAAAATAAAAAGAGTTATAAAAAAATAGGAGAGGATTTCGGGTCGGTGTTCAAAACGCAGCTGCATACAAATTACGAACGCCGCGAAAACCCAAGCGCCAAGTGGGTTTTTATAAAGTTCACTGATCCGCAACCACAGCCACCCAATGGCAACCCAGAGCGCGGCGAAAAAGAGGCTGATTAGATATATCCCGCCTAGGGAGTGAGTAAAATGAAGCAGGGACTGGAAAATCCAATACGGATTAGCCGGGATCGGCTGCGCCAACACCACCGGGGGATCGGGTATCCAATTGCCATTTTCGATCAGATCGCGACCCCAAAACAAGTGATACCAAATATCGGGTCCGTGCCAACTGTGCGCGAGCAGAAGGAGCAACAAAAGGCCAATCAAATAAAAACTGGGACCAATCCGCTTGAACACTCATTAAAGTGTCAGGTCACCTTGCGGTTCTTGTCAATCACCGCCCAAATGATCATGAGGAACGACAGCATAACACATATATAACTTTTGTTTTTATGTTGAATTTTAAAGCTTTTGAAGAAAAACGCTTGAATCTGCGCTGCTGCAAACATTGCTTCAGCCCGATCGAACCGCAAAATATTTTTTACCGCCTCACGTCAGACTCGACCGACGTCTGGTTTTCAAAAGCGGGAAGCAAACGCCACTCGCCTGGACTGAGGGACTCTTGCGGAGCATCCGACGGTTAAGCAGAATGATTCAGGTTAAAAAACCGGGAGAAACCCCAGTGCATAAGCTCGTTGTGAGACTCGGCCTTGTCGCTTTCGGATTTGCAACATTGATCATCATTTTCTCGGCGTACCACTAGGGTGGTACGCCGAATATCAAAAGCTAATTTGGTTTCTTGGGTTCAATCTTCACCGCATCGGTGTGATTATTCGTAAGGAACAACTCACAACCTGCGGCAACCTTCTCAAAGACGCCGCCTAAGCGACCGACAGGGCGAAGAACGTTATTCACCAACAATTCTGTCGGAAAGTATCCTCCGTAGAACTGACGTACAAACGAACGGGGCCCAAGCTTCTCGGTTGTGATGTTAAACAAGTTTCCGAGCAGTGACGAAACGGTGTTCTCATAGGCCTTATAGACCAGGTTGTACTTAAAGCGCAGCTTTCCAATCGCTTTGTTCCGGTACTCACGAACTCGCGGATCGACATGGAACTTCACTGGCACACGCCCCAGCACATACGCCGTCGACTTCTCGAAGGAGTTTTCAAGTTTAAACGCCAACCCGCCCGTGGGAAGCAGGATGGATTTATACACGGTAACGAAGGAGTCTAAATCGAATCTCCCTAGGAAGGCCAAGTTGGTCACCAATGCCGTGAGGAAATAAGCCGGCATATTCGCCAGCGATAACTTCACTTCATACTTCTGGTTACTCCACCAAGTATTGTCTTTAGCGAAGAAGCTCTTGCGATAATAGGCCAAGAAGCCTTTCTTCGCGTCCGCCTGATCGGCCACATCATCAAAACCGCCGGTCTGATCAAGCCGCGCGTCCATCTGAATTTTCATCCAAACATCCGCCAAGAGCGCGATCATAATGCCCGTGAAATAACCATTCCAAAACACCATCCGTGACATATGGAAGAGCGAGTTCTCGCTAAAAGCCGCATCATGGAGAGGCTTGTTCACGCCCTGATCCACCGCCGCGACAAAGAGTAGAAGGAAAATCAATTCCATTGGCTTATCGACCACCAACGACACCAGATATTGGCGAGTCGCGCGAGCCATGGCCTCGGGATTATCCATCTGAATCTCGGCCGTTTTATAGCGATTAAGTGAGTAGTTGTGCGACGGATCGAGCGCCTTTCGCACTTTAAACATATGCGTCTGCTTGATGCGCTCCCAGGCGCCGCCGAAGAAGTCTTCCGCCGTCTGAGATGCATACTGCTCAACCTCACCACGGGATTCAACTTCCTTAACTAGCTCAATCGCGTCCTCGTCGGATACTTTAAGATCCACTTCTTTCTGAATCGCGAGCACCTTCAACTCTTTGGTACTCAGGCCCTCGGCTTGAGGGCCTAAAGCCTTGCGGAAGTAGGCGTCCATCGAGTCGTCGTAAAGTTTTGTGAAATACGCTTTAAAGTAAACCGACAATTTCTTGTCGATCTTATCCGAGGAGCTTCCGTTGCCGAAGACCGCGTGACCCACGGCCCCTACCGCGCCTTTTATGGCGCCCGAGTTATTCAGTCGGGGATCCATCGGGTCGACGATCGCGCCCTTCCTTAGAAATCGCGCCACATCGGCGTCTTCCGCGCCCTTTTGCACGAACTTTAAGAATGCTGCGCGCATCGCGGCCGCGTGCAAGGTTTGCTCAATCGGAATCACTTCTTTTTCGAACTCGTTCAGTTCTTTTAAGAAACTCTTCACGTCTTGATCGCCGATTACAAATCCGCCGATCTTCTGCCACAGCTGCAGCTCCAAAAGGGTGCGCTTACCACCATTGTACTGGGTCGCGAAGTGTCCTTCTTTGGCGCCAAAGACGGTGCGATTAAAGTAGTTCGGATATACCATCATGGTCATCCACGTACGTGGGCGGAATGCGATATTCCGAACCAAGAACCATGGATTCCAAATCTTACCAAACAAGCGCGTTGAATGTGTCCACGAAGAATAACCGATCGCGAAGTGCCCGAGGGCCTTGCCCAAAGTTCGGATCTCTCCATCAGACTTCTTAAAGAACCGGCCGATCAGGGGCAAATCCGCCAGACGCTCCATCTTGGCGGCCCATTTTCGATCCGCCTCCTCGAGGGAGTGCATCACGCCATCCAGTTCGGCCTTCTCATTGGCGGTCCAGTTCAAGTTCTGCAGCCGGGCGACCATTTCGCCTCTTTCTGATTTGACGGCGACATTAATGCCCGCTTCTAGATTCTCGTCGGAGAACAAACGATCGGTATCGCCCTCGGTGATCTCCAGCGCGCGGGACAGTTTGTGTCCGTCCGCAAGAGTGAGATCGAAAAGATTCCACGCGCGAGCTTTTATGTCGGCGTCTGTGTAATTGGGATGATGGCGATCGCCCCGGGCGTGGAGCACTCCCTTAACTTTGTAGCGACCGTCGGCACTACGAAGCTCGATTTCGAGAGGCTTATGCTCCAGCTCGGCCTTGGAAAGAACCGTATGATCGTTCAATGCCGTATCTTGAAAAACCCCTTTAAATCCAGGTCCGTCGGCTCGTCCGGATATCTGGAGTTCGAGCCCGCGCTTCTTCGCTTCGGCTCGCGCTAGACTCTCATAGAAGGCCTTCTTATCCTCATTGATGTACTGAATGAAGGAGCGCTTGGCCTGACTCAGCCAAAACAGATTTTCCTGCCGATACTTTTTCCAACCTCCCTTGATCATGGACTTCAAAAAGGTGGTCGTATTCACCACGACGTGAAGTCCGCCCGCCGCCAGCAGCAAGCCGCCCATCAAAGCCGAAAGTCCCGTCATCAAGTTGGCAAAATTGTTACCTACCCAGTAGGTGCTCACGAGCACTTGGCCATTTAACCAAGCCCAAGATTTTGTCCAGGCTTCAGAAGTTAAGTAACCCCAGTTCGAGGTCCAACCCAGAACGGCGTCCATGCTGGTGCGCACGCCTTCTATAGCTTGATAGTAAAACTGGCCGGCTTCGGCTGGATAAATGGCGGCGAGTCCCGCGCCAATCAAAACAGGAAGAGCGATGCGGGCCTTGCCGTTGGCGAGAAGCCGGGCGATGCCCTCTCGCGCCAAAGCGGATCGGTCCAGACCTTCGGTGGCCTGCGAGTCCTTGTGATGAACGCTCGCCGCGATCATACCCAAGGCCTGTTGAATTTTGGGTGCGCCGAGCGGCTGGGGAACGGTCAAGCGCGACCAGAAGGCGGTCATGCGGTTGCTGAGTTTGCGCTGCTTGGCGATCGTTTGGTTAAAATTCTGCATCGCGGTTTGGAATGCGGCATCGGCGACGAGCTCCACTCCAAACTTTTTCGTTTTCGCGGTATGAGCTTTCACATCGAGCGAGATGCGCTCACCCAAAGCCTTGGCCGCTTGAAGTCGCATGGCCGTCGCGGTTTTGGCATCCTGAGCGAGAGGAGTCGGATACTCCCCGATGTCCACAACGCCCTCTTCGCCGTTGTTTTCTAAAATAATTTTATCGAGTGAGGCGAGGGCCTCGAGCTCCAGCTGGTCTTTGGCTTTGGTCAGATTTTCATGAGGTCCGCCCGCGGTATTCGCCCCCACTTGGGAGCGGAGCTTTAACTCTTCCATTTGGGTCGCTTGGAACTTGCGCATCAGATCGAAAGATATCCCGGCGGATTCGAATTGCGCTTCCATGGACTTGGCTTGGTCTTCCATAGCCTCGTTCCATGTTTCAATCAGTTCGGTGACGAGCGGCGCTGAGGTCTTATAAGTTTGCGGATCCGTCAGCGACACCATCATGTTGAACGGCATCTGCTGCAAGTGACTGAAAAATTCGAAAACCTCGGGCGAGATTTTCTTGTCGCCGATTTCGAGGCCTTGAGGGGTGTAGCGAAGGTTCAATTTATCGGGCTGGCGAGCCAGATCGCCGATTTCGAGCGGAACGCGGAAAACCGGCAGTACTGTTTTACCAAGAGCCGATTCGAAATATTCGAGATCGATAAACGAGAGATTTACTACCCCGTGATCAGCCAACGCGCGAGACGGTTCCAAAAACACGAGATACTGACCAATCACCGCGACCGAATTCACGTTGTTCTGAAAGGAGTGAAGGGTCCGACCCTGAGCGCTCAGTTCAAAGGTGTAAAGGCCGCCCGGAGTGGCTCCGGTCGTGGAGTCCGTGCTGAAGGAGCGACCTTGCGAAATGACGCGATCTTCAGGGATCAGATGGCGAATGTCTCGGCCTTCGGGATTGATGCGCAGGATGGGATTTTTTTGCTGATCGAGAATCGTCAGAGTTAATTTTTGCCAATCGACGAGATTCAGAATCGGTTTACCCGCTTCGATTCCGTCTAAAACGGCCTGCTCATTCTTGACATGCACGCGTTGGCCGAGCAGCTGAAAGACGTCAAGAGGGTGGTTGGAGTAGTAACGGGATTCCGGATCAGCGGAACCTTGCGCGAAGGCGTTGTGGCGCAGACGTTCGATCCACATGTTGAAGTAAGCCGCTTTGTCCGCATCGCTGACTTGGCGGGAGAGTGGATTGCCGTTGGTCTTCTGCAGGGCATCGACCCAAAGTTTTTCGAGCTCGCCCGGAGCCCGGTCGACTGTCGGCGTGTCCCAAATGGAACTGGGGTCGACCGCGTGAACCCAAGCTTTCGCGTGTTCACTGGCGACGGGACTGCCGCGAACACCTGTCTGAACCCCCGGTTGCGAATTGTCGTGCGCAAACGCCGGAATCGCGAGAAGCGATTGAAACGTGAGCGCCAACGAAACGGTGAGACTAATCAACCTACGCATCTATGTACCCTTAACCTGACTTGGACGTTTAGAATCTCGTTACCCTACTTTTCCTGTGAAGTCAGACATAACATAACGCATAAACTACGTAAATACGCATACTTACGTAATATTTTCACATTCCCCAAAGCGGCCGTTATGGGTCGATAAGGAGAGGCAGAGTCAGCATAGTGGCCGACCTTTTGGGTGGAAATCGCAAGCTCTTCGCCACTTCAAGCAGGCGAGCAATTTGCGAGTGATCACGAGCACTCAGGGTGTGAAACAGCACGCGGCTGGCGCTCACAGTACCGCGCTTTGAAATGCGCAATCGTAAGGATATAAAAGCTCGTTCCTGGCTGCGAAGAGCGACATCTCTCAAACCTGTACTAATGGCTCCCATAACCTCTGGAGCTAAAAGAGGTCCAACCCAAAATGGACGAGGGTTCACAAACCATCCATGAATGACCAAACGACCCTCCCGCGGATCGATGGTGCCGCGCACGGGGCGCACGCCATGTTCCACGCTCGGATTGAAAAGAACCAGGCGATTGAAGTTGGGAGCGATCAAGGTCCGAGCATTTCGGATAAAGGTTTCGCCACCAGTGAACTGTCTTTTCTTAGGAGTGAGTGAGTAGACAAATGCGAGAGGGCCGTGCGGCAGATCGCGATGGGGTTGCTGTCGGCAGCCCTCGATATAACAACTCAACCACGGCGGAGAGATATCGTGGCAACCCAGATTCTCGCGGCCCCAGCGCACGAGATAGCGATGGAAGGGTTCATAAATCGCCTTTGGAAAGTAATGGAACGCGGGCGTCCGCAGATAGGTATATTCCTCTGGAACATGCCAAAAATCCCAGACAAAGCGGTCGCGATGGGTGTCTAATGGATTGACAAATCGGCGGTCAAAAACCCCCCGTAACCGCGCGGCCCTAGGATAGAATCCGTCGATAGCTTGATAGTACATGCGGGACCCCTTATAATTGATGCTTAGGGGGTTTGCTATGAAATCTGTTTTATTGGCCGCGATTTGTGTGAGCGGTTTGAGCGCCTGGGCCCAGCCCGTGCTTCTGACCGAATCCAAATTTTTCTGCAAAACCGAGCAGTTCTCAAGCCGGACCGGTAAGGTGAAGGCTGTACACCTCAAAAAGTGCGACTCCCTTGTGGAGTCCGCGGAATCCGAAGTGAGAAATGGTCAGGAGTGCAAAAACCGCGCGATCGCCAAAGGCGAAGACTGCTTGAAGAGGATGGGCGCCGACGCCGAACAAGTTTCGGTTAAAGTGAAGCTAACCGAGAAATTCGGCCAGAACTCCAACATCAACTCTTACACTTGCGAAGTCGACACTGCTGGGAACACGGCCTGTCCGTGACCGGACTGTAAATCCCGAATCACTGCGCGACGAATTCGCCCGCAAAGCGGCAGGCAGCGGCCCCGCCGGCGAAGACTGTGGCGTGAAGAGTGAGCTGGCCTTTGTTTCGGCGTTCGAGAGTTTTGAGGAAGTTTTCGACCGCGGCCCCGTCGGGGGATTCGCAAATCGCGGTGAAATCGGATGGGACTGGTTTTAGATATTGAGTCTGACTGTTTTTTATAACGACGTGAAATGGCAGGCCGCGGGACTGTAAAACATTAAACAACCAGGCGTAACAGGCGACAACCAGTACCGCGTTCAAGCTTCCGCCGAAAACAGTCCCGAGGTGATTGCGGTTTTCGGACAATGGAGCCCGCACTTCCGCCCGCTTTTCGTCGAGGTGAACGATCGTCACACCGAGCAGGCGGGTTATTGGAATTTGTTTATATAGAAATTCCTCAAGTTCCGCTGGATTCATATTTAACTACCTCAAGAGTTGGCCAACTCTTCACGACTCCCACCAATGCAGATTGTGGCGGGTCAACATCTGGCTAAAATCATCGACCCAGTGGTCTTCGGCATTCAACGCCGGAACGAGTTTTAAATCCGTGCCACCCAGCTCAAGAAACTGCTCTTTCAAGCGAATCTGCACTTCCTCTAACGTCTCCAAACAATCGGACACAAATGAGGGGCAGCTCACCAACAGGCGGCGCACGCCGTCTTCGACCAGTTTCGGCAGAAGCTCGTCGGTGTAGGGCTTGATCCACGGTCGATTGCCTAATCGGGATTGAAAGCCGACTGACATCTGTCCGCCGGTAAGGCCCAGAGCCTCCTTCAACGCTCGCGCTGTGGCCATGCTCTGTGCACGGTAACACCAACGGTTCGAGCTGGTGACTTTTTCGCAGCAACCCGCCTGCACAAAGCACTTGTCGGGATGGAGCTTGGTTACGTGATGTTCGGGAAGGCCGTGAAAGCTGAGGAGATAGTGGTCGGGCTTAAATTCGCGCGCGGCCTCGAGAATTTGCGCCGTTTGACTGTGGATAAACTCGGGCTCGACAAAGAAATCACGCAAGAAAAACATCTTGATCGACTTGCCCGACTTGGCCACCAGGTCCTTGACTTGATCCATCGCCGTCTGACTGCTCGATAGGGCGTACTGCGGATAGAGCGGTACAACATAGAGTTCGTTTATGTTCCAGTCATCAAGCACGGACTTCACCGAGGGGTTACCGTAGCGAACGGCCCAGCGGACGTCGAAGCGCCTTTCCAACGCGGTTTTCACTTTTTCGCTGAAGTCCTGGGTGTAGAGCATGAGCGGAGAACCTTTTTCGGTCCAAATGGACTTATAGGCCTCCGCCACTCGGCGTGAGCGCAGCGGAGCGATCACTCCGCGCACGAGCAAGTGCCGCGGAATCGCCGGGATATCAATGACCTGGGGATCGGTCAAAAATTCAGTCAAAAACTTGTATATAGCACCGGGCGTGGGCGCAGCGGGAGATCCCAGTTGCAGTAATAGTAGTCCGGGTTTTTTAACCATGGTTCGCCTTGATTTCTGCGGCCAGAGTAACTGACCGGTTTAAAATTCGACTCAACCCCAATTGGCCGAGGTAATTGCCATGCAAATAAAGTGGCGGCTCGTTCTTTAAGTCACGAAGGGCGTCTTCCCACGCGCAGGTGTAATGTGGCAAGGCCCTCTGCCAGCGCGTAATCTGATACGTCAGGGGACGAGCATGGCTCCCCATCACTCGAGCGCGATCGGCTACAATGGCCTCGATCACTTCTGGGTCGCTCGCGGTCAAAGCGGAAGGATTAAGGGCGCCGCCGATAATCCAACTCTCGGCCCGGACTTGTGAGCGTTCAGCAAAAACGCAGTTATCAAAGAGTACACCGAGACTGTTAAACTTTTCTTTGGTCGGGAATAGACAACCGAACCCTTCAAGGTCGTCGTCGGTGGGCTGAAAGAAGCACACCGCGCGGATCAAAGGCAGAGACTCGCACCGCTCCAAAACCTGTGCGATCAGTGGCTTCGCCGTTTTCAATATTTCCGCGGCATTCCAGGCGCTGGTCGCGATTACGAGGGGGTTGGTGATATAGTCCGGCATGGTGAACGCCGTCTTGAGTTGAATCGGCGAGCCCTTTTGCTCGAGGTAACCGGCCAGTTTATCCATAAGTTCGCCCATTCCACCGGGCGGGGCCACGCTGCCTTTGAAATCCCCTTTGGGCGGACGATCTTTAAGCATGGATTTCAAAATCAAAGTCGCGCTCAGCTTGCGGATGTCGCCGGCATAAATACCCTGCAAGGCGGGAGAGACGAGGCGCTCACAAAACTCTTCATTCACCAGGCGAGTCGCCCACTCTTCAATACTCTCGCCGCTTTCGGGCCACGCTTCTTCGTCGCCCCGAACAAACGCTTTAAATAACTCTTTTGAGGCCTTAAATGAAGTCGACCACGTGAGGGGCCAGCGCGTGGGCTTCTCCCAGAAAATATAGCGTTTCTTGGCCGCCGGTAGGCGTTCGGCGAAGTTCAAATTCAAATCCGCAAACATATTCTCGACATTGCGATCGGACATGAGCGCGTTGGCTGCCGTCTCGACCATGCCGTTCTCATCGGGCAAGGTGTCGATCAGCCCCCCGACCTTATTCTGCTTTTCGATAATCTCACACTCAATCCCCTGCTCTAAAAGTTGGTAAGCCAGTGTGAGTCCGGCAAAACCGGCGCCGACAATCGTAACCTTCATAGGGCTTGTGAAAAAATCCGGGTGGAGGGTTGTTTGTCGCGGAGACGGCGATCCAGCGCCACGCAAGCGTTGCGCAGAAAGGGCCGACCTTGATCGGTCAGCCTCAATACGTCGCCTTCCACTCGCACCAAACCATCCTGAATCATATCAGTTAAAAACGACTTAACGTCTTCGACTTGTGGGCTGGAGGACATTCGCACTTCGCCTTTGCACATAAACGACAAAATCTGTTCGCGGTGATGGCGATCTTCGGGCGTAAGCTTATGTCCCCGCAAAGTCGGGACTTCGCCCGCCGTTACTTTTTTCTCATAAACGGGCAAAACCTTTTCGTTCTGATGAAAGCAGTCCGGCGTTTCAGAAATACTGCTGACGCCGAGTCCGAGTAGAACATCGGTCCGCATTTCGGTGTAACCCATAAAGTTGCGGTGTAAGCCGCCGGTTTTCAAAGCCACGGCCAAGGCGTCGTTCGGCAGAGCGAAATGGTCCATGCCGATCTCGACATAGCCAGCGGCTATCAGCTTTTGATAGGCCATTTCATAAAGGGCTCGCTTCTCTGCCCCCGACGGCAGGTCTTCATCTTTGAACAGACGCTGTTGAGGCTTGATCCATGGCACCAGTGCCAGCGAATAAAGGGCAATGCGGTCGGGTCGGAGTTCAATGGTCTGATCGATGGTAACGCGAAAGGAATCCGGCGTCTGCTTGGCCAAACCGTAAATCAGATCGTAGTTCACCGAAGTGTAGCCCATCGCGCGCGCTTGATTCGTCAGGCGCTGAGTCACTTCGAATGGTTGAATCCGATTCACCAACCGCTGCACCTCTGGATCAAAATCCTGAACGCCTAGGCTGACTCTTCGGAATCCGAGATCGTAGAGGACCTTAAGTTGCTCAGCCGTGGTCCGACGGGGATCCACTTCCACGCTGGCGTCGAAGTGGCTAAGATCGATTACACATTTTTCAAGAATGGAACCGACAAGCGTGGCGAGATTTTCGGATGAGAGAAATGTCGGAGTGCCGCCGCCCAAGTGCAGCTGTCGCAGCGGCTTTTTGCCGATCGCGGGAACCTGGCGCAGATAATTTTCAAATTCCTTTACTAAGTGCCCCACATAGGGAACTTCGCGCTCATGACTTTTACCAATCACCGTGTTGCAGCCGCAGAAGGTGCAAAGCGTCTCGCAGAACGGGATATGAACATAGAGGGCAAAGGTGCTGTTCTCATTCACCATGGCTCTTTTTAAAGACTGAATCCACTCCTCGGACGTAGGCGAATCCGACCAATAAGGAACGGTCGGATAGCTTGTATAGCGGGGAACGGGGACATCATACTTTTTAACGAGCTGCGAGAGGTTCATAGATTGAACACCTCGCGCACCCGCTTCACGAAACGACGCACGTTTTCTTCGGGCGTCGCCGGTAGAACGCCGTGACCCAAACCACAAACCCAGTGCCGCCGCTGCTCAGGCGTCAGCAACCGCAACTCGGTCAAATACAGCTCCAATTGTTTTTCAAAATCCTGCGGTGAAGAAAACAGCAGGGCCTGGTCGAAGTTCCCCTGCAGAAATCCATGGCGATGATTTTTCAGCTCTTCCGCCATATCAAATCGGTGATCGACGCCAAACCCAGCGAAGGTCGTGCAGGTCTTGATCGAGCGCAGATGGGCGGATGTGGTTCCTTTGGAGTAGTAGCCGAGCTTACCGGGAAAACGATCCGCTAGCTTCCGCAAATGCGGCTCCAGATTCTGCACGAAGAGCGCCGGGCTTAACTCGCCCCCCGCCGTATCAAACACCATTACCACTTCGGCCCCGCCGTCCAATTGCAGCTGAATGTTCGATTCCAGCAAGGGCAACAGTGACTCACAAAACTTATGATACAGGCGCCAGTGTGTTTTCGCTTTGATCAAACTGCCCTTGTGCTCGCCTTCTACTGCATAGGTAAACAAGGTCCATGGCCCACCGACAAAGCCGATCAGGCTTTTCTCCGAGGGCAAGACTTTGCGGGTCGCCTTCATCGCCTCGTTCTGGAACTGTAGATCGGCGAGAGCCGTCGCATGGGGGCGCAGCTCTTTTAGCCGCTCCTCAGTCAGGTTCCATCCCAGCTTGGGTCCCGGGTCGTAGGTCAAACCCATTCCCAGAGCTTCGAGTGGAAAAAGTAAGTCGCTAAACAAAATCGACACATCGAAGTCGAAATCACGAATGGGACCCATGGCCACTTCGGCTGCCAGTTCGGGCTTTTTGCAAAGCTCCACAAACGAGTGCTCGCGGCGCAGGGCCTGATAATGTTTATGGTACCGACCCGCCTGCCGCATAAACCAGACCGGTGGAATGGGCTGGGCCACACCCTTCAATGCATTCTGAAATCTCGTATTCATGGTATTAATCCTTTCGCCATCGGTAACCCACTCCCCGCACGGACTCGATCCGCGGACCTGCGTCGCCTAAGGCGGAGCGCAGGCGCAGAATCGCATTGTCGACCGTGCGATTGCTGGGAAATTTATCATCACCCCGAATGCAGCCAAGAGCTTCGTCGCGCGTGACGGCATTCGGGCTTTTCGTCACGAGCAGTTTCAGTAACAAGAGGTCTTTCACCGCGATCGGCTCTTTTGCGCCGTCGCGATAAAATTCAAAAGAATCAAAATTGACTTTGATCTCTCCGATTTCCAGTCCCGGCACCGGCATATGATTGTCGAGGACGTGCCGGATGCGGAGCAGGACTTCGCGCAGATGAAAGGGTTTCGGAATGTACTCTTCCGCGCCCAGATCGTAACCCTTAAGTCGCGACTCCGCATCTCCTTGCGCGGTCAAAAAGATAAACGGCTTTTTTGGCAACGCTTGCGCCAACTCAAAGCCGTCTCCGTCGGGCAGGCCTACGTCAAACAGGTAGAGATCAAATTCACTCTTATCCACGGCTTCCTTCGAGGCTTTTACCGTTCGGGTCCATACCACTTCGTAACCTTCTTTTTGCAAACGATCGCGCAAGGTGGCGCCCAGTGACGAGTCATCCTCGATCAAGAGAATCTTTGTCACGAGCCATCTCCTGGCAAAGCCAAAGCGACTTTAAATCCCTGAGCGGAGGGCTCGCTGACAAACTCACCGCCCATGCGGCTCATGAGGATTTTGCAAATATAAAGTCCGAGTCCGCTACCGCTGGTGGAAGTGGGACGGTGAAAGAGACGGCCCAACTCCTCGGCATCACCCTTAAAGCCCACGCCGTCGTCAGTAATGGAGAGTTCAACTCGACCGTTGTCTGTCTGCTCGACCTCAATCTGCACCTGGCTCGCATGACCGTGAACCAGCGCATTCTGTAGAAGATTGCTGAGAATCGTGCGCAACGCCCGATCGTCCGCCGTTACGACCACGTCCTGGTTCAATTCAATTTTCAAACTCGGCCACTGTTCACGCATGCGCTCGACCACGCCGCTCAGTTGCACCGGCTCCATAAAAAGCTTTAGATTATCTTGGGAGGCGAAGAACAACGAGTTTTCCAGATGCACCTGCAAGCGCACAGTATCCCCGATAAGGCGATCCAGAATCGGCGATTCCGAAGTCGACTCATCTTTTAAGGCTTCGGCCTGCAAGCGTAGGGACGCCAGCGAAGTTTTTATTTCATGCGAAAAGCTGGCGAAGAATTCCTTGATTCGCTTCACCCGCGACTTTTCTTTTTGCACGAGTGCCACCAGCGCGCCGCCGCCGAGAGCGAGAAGCACGATCCACGCCGAGCCCTCCCAAAAAATCATGCGCTTTTGCCGAAGCCAATGTTCACCCTGATCCGGCTGCAGTTCCTGAAGAAGCGAAATATATCCAGTCGTAAGCGTGAACCACCAAATAGCGAAGGAAACCGTAAAGACTAGCCAACAAATAATCAAAATAAGGCGGATGGTCTCGCGACGGTTAGCGGAGTTCACTCACCGCCTCACGAATCAGCCCGAGAGCTTCATCCAGAATCGCGTCGGTATGGGCGAGAGAAACGAACCCGACCTCGTAGCCGCTCGGCGCGAGGTAAATTTTTTTGCTTAGCAGAGTGTGGAAAAGCGAACCAAAGCGTTGGCCCATTCCCTCTGGCAGATCGGTAAGGCTGCGGATCGGTTTTTGAGTTTGGGGGTGAATCCAGAAGATGGAGGCCATCTGCGTGGCCCCGAACTCAACGGGTTTCAAGATCGCGTTGAGCTCCTCAACGAAGCGCTTGGTCCGGCGCTCCAGCACTTCGTAGGCGCCACTCGAGCGAATTTTATTTAAAGTCGCGGTGCCTGTCCGCATCGCGAGGGGGTTGGCGCTCAACGTGCCGGCTTGGTAAACCTTGCCTGCGGGCGCCACCATGTTCATCAAATCCGCGCGCCCACAGTAAGCGCCGACGGCGAGTCCGCCGCCGATCACTTTTCCGTAAGTTACTAGGTCCGGCTTTAAGCCCGAGCGCTCGGCCATACCACCCCAGGCGACTCGAAATCCTGATATCACTTCGTCAAAAATCACCAGTGCGCCTGCTTTGCGCGCGCCCGCGACCACGGCCTCGAGCCACTCTTGCCGCTGCATAAGCAAACCGTAGTTGGCCGGCATGGGCTCAACAATGACGGCCGCGATCTCGGCGCCGTGCTTCTGCATAACCTGATCAAAAGCACTCTCGTCATCCAGTGGGCAGACCAGCGTTTGCTGAGCGATAAACTCAGGTACGCCGGCGCTGTCGCTAGCCGAGGGGCCGGCCAAACCGCTTCCCGCTTTCACGAGTAACGAATCGGCGTGGCCATGATAACAGCCTTCAAATTTCAAAATCTTGGCCCGGCCCGTTGCCGCACGCGCGACCCGCAGGGCGCTCATCACCGCTTCGGTGCCGGAGCAGACAAAGCGCACGCGCTCCGCACACGGAACGGTACTCTGAATCAGTTCGGCTAGTTCTAGCGAATAAGGCTCGCAGGTACCAAAACACCAGCCGAGCTCCACCGTCTCACGTAACACGCGCTCCACATCAGGATCGCGATGACCGAGAATATTGGGGCCAAAACTTTGGCAGAAGTCGATATAGCGATCTCCTTCTACCGAGTAGAGGAAGGCGCCCTCACCGCGGGCGAAGAACACCGGCGTTCCGCCCACACTGCGAAACGCGCGAACGGGAGAATGCACCCCACCGGGCGCCACTTTGAGCGAACGATCAAATAATTGCTGTGAATTCATAGAGGGATTTTCTTTCACGGTTTCGCTCTCCTATCAAGGAAGAGTTTCGGCCAGAAACTGCTCGAGGCTGATAAAGATTTTGACTGGATGTTTCAGGCCCGAAATGCCCTTCAGGTGTTTATAAGTGTTCCCTGGACCGCAAGCGTGCCGACCATTTTGGATCACGTCGGGGTACAGCTGCCGCGCACGATCAAAGCTCGAACCGCTCATCCAAAAAAAATGGGTTTTTTCATTCAGGTCAGGCGCATCGGCTTTGGCTTGAAGCTCGTATGTGGCAATATCTCGGGGGCCGGCAGCCTGTTTGTGGGTGAGCTTGCTCCACTGGATGGATTCGTTGAGCCAATGCAGGCCCGGATCTTCATCTTCACCTAAGCCATCGGCGCAACCGCTGACCCAGATCCCGGCTGCAGCGAGCTTCTGCCAGGATTTCACTCCCGCGGTCCATACGGTTTGCCCGTCGCTCGGCTTATAACCCGCGGGCCAGGCATCGGCGCGCGCGACCATCAATCCGGTTCGGCTGCTGAGGTCGGCGCTAAGCTCGAGCGAGCGGCGCTCGAACCAGCTATTGTCCTTGGGCTGAAGAGGAAATACGTTTTCTCCGTGTTTGGCCCGTGTCCACTCGGTCGGATTTTCGACTTTCCATTCATTTAAGATCTCGCCTGCATCCGTTTCGCCCCTTAGCGACAAAACCCGGCCGTAATCCATTTCGAGAACAGCGACGCCGATCTTTTGATGGCAGCCGCCGCCATAGCGATGTAGAATTTCGCGCTCCGCTTCAGCACATTGAAATGTGGTCTTGTGGTTCAGAGCGGCGCAGATTTCGCGAGTGGTCTCGTTGGTTTTCGCGACTTCGACGGCCAGGGCCCCTTGGGCCGGTGCCGGCGGATTCACGCTAATGGGGAACACTTGAAAGCGACAGCCCTGTATCAAGGCTGAAATCTTGGTTTCAAAAAAACCTTCTTTTTCCGCCTGGAGCAGGCGGTCGAGCCCCGCCTTAGCCAGAATCAAGGCCGCCTTCTGTTCATGCATTTTTCGTAAACGGGTCGGCACATTGCCGCGAACGGTGACAAACTCGAGTTTCACATCGCCAGGCAGAAGAGATGGCAAGATTTGAGAGAGGTTATACAACCGGCGTGGAGAGCTGGTGAGGATTTTCAGAGTCTTATTCGCGCATGCTTCTTGCCAAACTTCCTCAGGCACCAGCATAAGATCGCGCACATCCGCCCGCGGCAGCGTCATCACAATGGCGGTTTCATGGCGCGGTTCAACTGGCAGGTCTTTCCACGAGTGAACGACCAGGTCACAGCGCCCACCGATGAGGTCTTCGTAGAAGTCCTCGGTGAACACGCCCTTTGAGCCCATGCTAGCCAAAGGCAGATCGAGATTCTGATCGCCGAGGGATTCTTTAAAAATAAACTCTGCGCTCGGATTTTGTTCGTGCTTCTCTAGCGCGCGGGCGACTTGCACGGCTTGCCAGCGGGCGAGATCACTTTTGCGAGAGGCGACTTTCAGGCGCATATATCATCCCAACCTTGCGGCCGCACCACGACCTCGCTGGCGAGGCGTTCACCCCGGGCCGCGATTTCGCTTTTGACCTGACCAATGATTGGGAGGAGTCGGGCTTTAGTTTGCTCAATGTCGGCAAAAATATCGCCGAGCGCCTGAATGCGCTCACATTTTACGGTCAGCGGGTCGTGTTTAGATTCCGCGCGAAGATCGAAAATCTCGAGCGGCGAGCGGCCATCCAGCCAAGAGTGCACATCGGCGGCCTGGATCGGGGCGGCAATAATCAGCGAGGAGCCGGCGGTAAAGGCTTTGTCGCTGAGCGCGTTTACCACGGAGCCCTTGGCTTGAATTTTTTGTGGGCTTCGCACATGCAAGGTCAATCGGTCCGCGGCCTTTTGCAGGTGGGGTGCGATTTCGAGGGCGAGTTGTCCCCCGCCCACAATATGCACTTCACCACCGCCGCGCACATTGCGCTTCAGCCAGCCGCCGTAGCTCTGCGTTCCCATTCCGCAGAGGTATCGCGAACGCAGGTCTTTAGCATCGGTAAAAAACCGCTGAATCAAGGCCGCACGCCGCGGTTCCTGGCGCTGCCATTCTTTAGCGAAGGTTTTGAATTGGCCAAATACTTCGGTTTCGCCGACGATGGGCGAATGCAGTCCGCAGATGATTTCGAGAATAAACTGGAAGGCGTGATGATTGATAAAAAGCTCGTCACCGTCGCGCAAGTCGACATGGCGGGGATCGGCTGTAAACGAAATTGAACGCAGGCACGTCTCCCAAATAAACGGGTTTGCCGCCTGAAAAGACTCCGGCTTGCGCCTATGAATTACCTGAAAATCTTTAAGCATATATGTATAATCAAAATTAACGTGTGAGAGCCTCTCGTTTGTCACAGCTTTGTCAGATGAGATCAGTTATCAGTTGTTGGCTGCGGGGTGTCTCACATTGAGGCAAACGGAAATGATCAACGCATGATTCTGTGGTTAACGGCTCTTTTACAAATCTCCTTCGCACAAACGGATCCAAAGGCTTTGGCTTGTGCGGAAAAGTTCCTGTCTAAGATGGCTGGAACTAAAGGGTACTCGCTTCACTTGCAGAAGAAGGAGTTATCAGACGGCAAATGGCTCGACGAGCCTATCGAGCTTTGGACCGAAGGTCAGGTCATCAAATACAAATTCGTGGCCGACGGGTCCTCTGGCATTAAGAACAACGGTATGGAGCTGATCTACGACGGCAGCGACATGCTGAAAATCGTTTGGGGCGAGCCAACTTTTTTAGGAGCGCTTAAAAACAAGGCGGCGCGGGCCTTGATGGGCCATTCGGTGCCGCTGATTAGCGAGGACACTTTGAAGGGCGAGATCTTTACCCTGAACCGGGCGGGGTACCGTCATATGGCGACGATCTTGCGGCATCACATGCCCGTTCTTCGTAAGGCCGCTGACGGTGGTCTTAAGGGTGGGGACAATTGTTTTGTTACGCATATTCCACCGCGAATTGAATACGCGACCGTGACATTGAAGCGCGGCGACCGGATTCAAGATTTAGAGGAGAAGTACGGTACGTTCGCCTATCATATTCGGGCCGCGAACGCCGATCGGTTTCCCACGTTGGAGTCGTTGTTTAAGCACCCTGGTGATGTCGAAATCCGGGTGCCGAAGTTTTTCCTGCCGTTTGAGAGCGAAATCGACCCCGCCACGGGGTATCCCAAGAAATTATTATTATTCCTGGAAGGTCAAAAAATCGCCGAGTACATCTTCACCAATGTGAAGGGCTGGTAGTCCTGAGATAGCTCTTGCCACCCTCCGAGTTTTGCTCTCACAATAACCAATCTAACACGGAGGAATTCATGCGCACTGTTATCGCTGCAATCGTATTTTCGTTTTTAAGCCCGTTGGCCTTTGCTCACGGCGACCATCATGGCAAAGGTCATGGCGGAATGATGAAGGAGCCGACTAAAGAAGAACGCGCCCAAATGGCGACCATGCACACCCAAATGGCGACGTGTTTAGGCTCCGAAAAAGCCATGGCCGATTGCCATAAAGAAATGATGGACAGCTGTCCGATGGCCAAAGAGGGCAAGTGCCCGATGATGGCTATGATGCACCCGCACGGCGGCCCCAAAGGCAAGGGCATGATGGACAAGGGTCGCGGCAAAGACAAAAAGACCGAAAAGTCCGAGTAAGCTTTTATTCTCTCGCTGACCGGCGACCCGAGCTTTTCTTGTTTGGCTCGGGCGCCCTCACTCTCGCCTCCACTCACCTCACGAGTTTTACAGGGTAAACCCTAAGCTGGATTTCCCTCGCCTCTCGCGACCTCACACCCCTGGCGAATTTGCCCACCAGGAGAGCATTGGGTCAGCAAACTGGCCGCAAAATTAACGGCAGTCGATGAGGAGGCCGAGGCGGCATTTTTCGCGGAGGCGGTCGCCTACTTTGAGCCAGATGTTGACGTGAGCGGCGTTGATGTCCATGCGCGCGTTGGGGCGAAAGCCGCCGGCGCGGCGGCCGGGGTCCATGGTGCCGCCGGGAAGGTATTGGCGCAGATCCATGCCTTGGCTGGCGGGGCCGCGGGCTTGGGCGCGATTGGCGCCTTGGGGTTGGCGCCTGCGATCTTCATCGAAGCCGCTGCCGCCTCCACCGTAATTATAGCCACCGCCGCCTTGGAATCCTTGCATAATGTCCGTGCTCGCGCCGCCCTGGGGGGCATAGCCGCGGGCTTGGGGTTGAATGCGGGCGCCTGGTCCGCCGTCTGAGCCGGGAATTCCACCGCCGGTGTTGTTGGGCACTCCACCCGCGCCGCCTCGTCCGCCGCCTCCGGGAATATTCGGGGCTCCGCCTTCGCCGTTGCCGTTGTAACCGGCGCGGTTCAAGCCGCCGGTGTCGCCTACATTGAAATTCTTCTCGTTGGTGCGCTCGTCCGCATCCCTAAATCCGCCTTGTTGACCCGACTCCGCGACCTGCTCCTTGGGCTGCTGAGCTTGGCAACCTGGGGCACTCGGATCCATCGTGCAGTTGCTAAAACCCGCGCCATTGCCGTAGGCGGCATTTGAATTATAGGGCGAAGAACTCTGCGGGCTTGGGAGTGAGGGCATCCCGCCGCCTCCGCCGCCGCCGTTGTCAGAGTTCGCTTTTCTGGCCTGGTCGCCACCGGTGGGGTTGGAGTTGCCCGGCGCGGGCTGCTGCGTACCTGGATTTGAACTCGGGCCGGGTGAGGGGCCCGCAGCTGGACCGGGCGTGGTACCCGGAGCGTTTTGAGGACGAGTCCTGCTTGCTGATTGTTCATCGCACTTGCGCCCGACCTCGGCCTGACTGAGGGAAGCAAGTCCCGAGCTGCCCGATTTGGACACCGCACCGGAAAAACTCTGACAGGTCTGCGCCGCAGATCTCATTTGCGAAGACTGCTGAAGAAACTGGCCAAACTCCCCCGCACCTTCTATACACCGGTTTTTGCACTCCATGTACGAGACGCCACAGCGGTCTCCGAACTGAAGCTGCCGTCGGAAGTTTTCGAGATTTCCGTTGCGATAAGCCTCGCACATCGCATTCAGGCTGGCTTGTTCACTCGACGTATTTAAACCACCCGCAGCCCGACATTCCTGCTGGGCTTTATTCTTAAGAGCCTCACAAGCCTGAGCCGCCGCGTTCGCTTGACCGGCATTTTTGGTATTGCCCATCAGCATCAGCGCTTCATTCCCGGGCCGGGGACACGGGGTGCCGTCTTTTTTGGTTGTTTGGCCGGGCTGGCACCGCTCTCCTTCAACAGGAAGAGGTGTACCCAGAAGGGCTTTTATTCCGTCGCCACCACATTCAGCCATTGTTGCGCACATCGGATCCTCGCAATTGCTTGAGCACCAATTCTTCGCACCGTCAGCACAAGAGACCGTGTTCACGCTCTGACCGGTTTTTTTGTTTTCGCAGGCGTCGCATTGATTTACGAACGACCAGTAGTCGGAAGCTCCCCCGGCGACTTTTGTACAGTTTACGTCCGGCACCTTGCATGCAGACATGTGTTGGCAGCTTGCATTGGAGCACATCATTCCGCCCAAAGAGTTACACCATGAATCTACGGCGTGAAGGCACTCAGTAGACTGATTTCCGTTCTTACATGCAGTGCACTGAGCGTGCGCTAAAGTCCCCTCGGAAAGTCCGTCGCACTCCCCGGCCTGGACAACGCCATGCCAATTGAGAACTAATGCCAAAATGGGAATGAATAACTGGACGGGGTTCACCAGCTAAATTATAAACGTTTTGCGATTTAAACGCCCTTGGATACGGCAGATTTCTCATAATGAGACGTCGGAAGTAGAATTGGATTACGGGCGCAGGAAAGAATCGCCGAAGAGGACCATATGTGGGCTTGTAAATTATCGTTTTTATTACTGTTCACCGTGTTGCCACTGGTGCAGTCCAATGCACTTCCACTTGTTAAGTGTCCAACTGGAAACCTTGGCTCTGAATCGCAGGGAGCTTTAATTCATAAAATTCCTCTTTTGGGACGTGACGATCGAAGCTCTATACCTACCTATGCCAAGAAGGAGGGATTTTCTCCTTCTCAGCTTGAACGTGATTTTTCAGGCGTAGGATCATTCGACTGCGCCGGTGAGAGATACACAGCTCAGCTATCAGGAGGCAATGACGTCATTACTACGGCCGCCCATGCATTCTATTTGGATGACTGCCGACCAGTGGTGACAAATGGAAAGCCATGCCAATTCCAATTGGAAGGGTCACCGGAAAAGTATGAC
>JALHOQ010000003.1 GCA_022842925.1 Bdellovibrionales bacterium | reverse complement strand
GCTCTTCCGATCTATTTTTTTAAACCCGGGCTCCTCGAGGCTGGGGACGTGCAGGCCTATCTCGCGGCCAACAAAGCCGAGGTAGAAAAGTACTACAACGACAACGGCGTCGAGTTTACCGATGAAGAAAAAGTCAAAGCCCGCCACATTTTCGTGCGGATCGACGATAAGCGCCCCGAAGCGGAAGCGAAAAAAGTGGCGACAGCTCTGCGCCAGCAGCTGACCAAAGAAAACTTCGCCCAGATGGCGGCTCAAAACAGTGACGATCCGGGCTCAAAAACCAAGGGTGGCGACATCGGTGAACTGACCCGCGGCCGCAGTGTTCCCGAAGTCGAAAAGGTCGCCTTCGCCATGAATGAAGGGCAAATCAGCGATCCGATTGCGACCACGTTCGGCTACCATATTGTGATGGTGGACAAAAAAATCCCCTCGAGCAAAAAACCGATGGCGGCTGTTGAAGCCGAAATTGCCCGCAAACTACTTCTCAAAACCAAGCAGCCCGAAATGGTCACCAAGCTGCGCAGCATGGTCGAGAAGGGCAGCAAGGGCGAAGTGGAAGCGTGGCTCGGCCGGGCCGGTTTAAAGTGGCAGGAGTCGGGCGAATTCGATCTTTCCAGTGTGACCATCCCTAAGCTAGGTGACAGCAAGGCCCTGATCAGCGCGATCTTGCGCAAAGGCAAGGGGAGCGGCTTGGTGACCCAGTTGGTCGACAACTCGGGCGGCCGCTACCTCGTCGCCGAAGTCGTCTCTTGGAAAGAAGTTCCAGATCAAAACGCGGAAGTCGAAGGGGTCGACCGGATGGTGGCGTTTCGAAAAAGCTCGGATCTGATTGAGAATTGGTCCAAGGAAGTCGAAGCTGCGGCGTCAGTTCAACGTAATCCCCGTTTGTTACAGTAGGCCTTTGTCTCAAATCGAGAAACCTCGCTCTTAGTCTAAAGATCCGGGACCTTAGTCCGATAAGATATAGAGCGAGGGACGTCGATTGCTTAAGTTCGCTATATCTCTGTCGTATCTAATACTCTACGTGGGCGCGGTTCACGCGCAGCAATACGTTCCCGGCGAAGTCATCGTAAAACTCAAGAGCGAATCTGGTTCTAGCGATTCCTATGCGTTCCTCGGCAAAGCCCATTCGGACAAGGAAATGGCGCTGAAAGAGTCCTGGGGCAAAATGAAAATGTATCACTTCGCCCTAAAAAAGGGCCAAACCGTCGAGCAAGCGGTGGCCGACCTTAAAAAAGATCCCAACGTTCTTTACGCTGAGCCAAATTACATTTTTAGCAAGACGACCGAACAGGTGGGAATGCATGAGACCTTTTCGGCCGAGCAGATTCAAACGGCGTCCGTAAGCGCGCAAAATTACCAGGCCACCGGGGCCAATATCGGCGTGCAAACCGTTTGGACTTCGACGTCCGGGATGCCGGCCGTGAAACCCGTCGTCGCCGTAATCGACACCGGCCTCGACACCACCCACTACGTGTTTCAAGATTCGCAGGCCATCTGGACCAATGACGATGAGATCCCGGGCAACGGCATCGACGACGACGGCAATGGCTATGTCGACGATCGGCACGGTTGGAACTTCGTCGACAATTCGCCCACCATGTACGACGACGACGGCCACGGCACGCATGTGTCGGGTATTATTCTAAGCATTGATCAGAATATTTATGCGACGCCCTTAAGAGAATCGCGCATCAAGATCATGCCGCTCAAATTTTTAAATGGAAATGGCGTGGGCACGACTTCCAATGCCATTCGCGCCATTTACTATGCAGTTAACAATGGGGCCACGGTCCTTAATAACTCTTGGGGCGGCACCAGCTACAGCGCGGCTCTGCACGAGGCGGTTGCGTTCACCTATAATAGTAAGGCGATCTTCGTGGCCGCGGCCGGCAACTCCGGCATGAATAACGATTCAACGCCCATGTATCCGGCGAGCTACGACGTACCCAATGTAATATCGATTCTTGCGACAACCGATTACGACTATAAAGCCTCCTTCTCCAACTTCGGCGCCCAAACAGTGGACCTGGGTTCGCCCGGCGTCTTTATATTAAGTACGGTTCCGAACGATGCCTTTGGCACCTCAAGCGGCACTTCAATGGCCGCGCCCTTTGTCGCCGGTACCGCCGCGCAGATCAAAGTCGAAGCGCCCACAATGCTGGGCTATCAAATGAAAACGATTCTGAAACAACAGTATACGGCCGTGTCGCAATTGAACGGTCAGGTTGAAACCAGTGGGCGTTTGAATTCTGGACTGGCCGTGAACTTCGCAAAGACGGCGGCCATCGACACGAATCAACCTGGGTATACCGTGAACTATTCCGCCGATCGCGATCTCGCCTCGAATGTGGCGGGTGGTGGCGGTTGCGGGACTGTGCGGGCCTTGGCAGAGAAAACGCCCCCGTGGGGCGGTGCCGGTGCCGTGGTGGTGCTCTTACTTGCGCCGATCGTGGTTTTGGTGATCATGCGCCTGCGCGCTCCCGCGAATCGCCGCAAGCACGAGCGCTTCAAAATTCATAGCGATGTTCGCCTTATGGTCGGCGACAAAGAAATGGTCGGCTCGATCAGCTCGATCTCGCTCGGCGGGGTTCAAGTCAATACTTCGGCCCTTATGCAAGACGGCGGACTCGTCACCATGGCGATTGCCTCGCCCGATGGTTCAGAGAGAATCGAAGTGTCAGGTCGAGTGGTGTGGTCGGAGGCCAACAAGGCCTACGGCGTCCAGTTTGCTCAGACGCCGCAGAGTGTGTTGTCGCGAATTGCCGATTGGACGCGGGGACTGCAGAAGGTGTCCTGATTTGATATTGCGAGGTCGCGTCGTCGTTTAATATTGCGAGGTCGCGTCGTCGCGACCTCGTTCTCGTTATCAAAATCCGGCTTTAAATTTTACGGCCATGTCTGAGATCACGAGGCCTGCATAGTCGTCCTCGAGCCAAACCCAGTAATTCGTGTAGTCGAAGCCGAGTGCTAAGCGGTCGGTGAGCTGCCAAAGAAGCGAAATGCTCATGCCGGGACCCATCGTAGTTGTGTCGTCTGGAGTGGCAGTGCGCGAATCAATGCTGATAATGTTAAAACTAGGTGTGAATGCTAAGTCCCAGCGCTTTTTATAAAAGTGGTGGGCCAGCTGAGCTCCGATGATCATGTATCCATTTGTATTATTGCCAGCCGTATTGCCCGTTTCCTTTGGAAACGTGCGGATGTGACCGCCGACTCCGGTGGCGCCGTCGAACATGTATTCATAGCCCGCGCCGATGGCGAAGCCGCCGCGATTCATCGAACCCAGAACCGAGAAATTATGTGCGGATGCTTTTGCTTCAACCGTGCTGGACATGCCGCCCGACGAGGATGAGCTATATCCGGATCCGCCAGACAACTGGGCGTGAGCCACACTCGAGAGAGTCAAAAGAGCCGCGAACAAAAGATGTTTCATCAAGTAGCTTCCTCCTGCCGAAATTTAAGAAATTGTATCTAGGGTGGTGGGGAATGCAATTTGAGTTGGCAGGATGACGGGATGCAAAAACCGCGAGGGTCTTCAATGTGAAGGCCCTCAACGGAAAACGTCCAAGTTTTGATTTTCAATTTAGCTAGCGTCGCTCTTGGCGGTTCTGCCCACTGTCGCTCGGCTGGTCTTTTCGTTGCGACTGTTGATTGCCGCCTTGCGGAGTATTCTGCTTCGGACGCTGTTGTTCATCCGACTGCTGCTGCTTCCGTTTTTGATCGTCATTATGTACCATTGCACCGCTCCTTATCGCGAAACGAAATTGTTTCGCATTCAAGAGTGGAAGGGAGCAACCCCTATGCCACCATGTACTTTAAGCTCTTCCGCGCAAGAGCAGACAGATGAGGAATTGCGCCCCCGACATGGGGCGACTAATGGACAAGGTTGGGCTTGTGCAATTCGCTCTTATTGTCCTTTAATAACGTGATTATGAAATGGTGTTGTTTAATCCCCTTATTATTCAGTCTGCCTATCTTTGCGGCAGAGGAACGCCCTTCCAGTCCCGCGGCGATTGCGCCACCTGCACCACAGGTGACCGCCGATTCTGCGGCCGCCGCCTCTGGGCCGGAAGACTGGCCGCGTAGACGGTTTAAGCTTCGCATCGGTCAGGTCACGCGAAACGCGGATCCGGCCGTCCAAGGGCCATGGAAGCACGATGCCGGTGGATCGCCGCAATACTCGGCCGGTCTGTTTTGGAATTTTCCCCGCAGCTGGCACAAGGTGCGCTTTTTTTTGGGCGCCGAGTACAAATATCTCAAAAGCCGAGCCGAGCTTTCGGGGACCGGAAAATCGAGTATCGAGTCCACATTCAATCAGCTTCTCGCCGCCTTCGGTGTGGAATTGCGCCCGCTGTGGGCCAGGCCTTTTGGTTTCACCTTCGCTTTGAATTCGGAGGTGTGGGGCGAGAAGACGTCTAAGTTTAAATCCTCGGGTTTCAGCGAGGATTTAGGGAATCGTTCGACCAACGAATCGGGCACCGAGATGCTTCCGCTTTTGCCGACGATTTTTGAGGCTGCTGTATTTTGGGAAATCACCCCTCACTGGAAGCTGGCGTTGAGTTCTGATGCGCGTAACAATGGCGGCAATGCTCTCTCCTTGGGAGTTGACTATGTTTTTTAAAAATCTTCTTACGGTCGCGTTCTTGATTTTCACTTTGTTCTCGGTCGTGGCCACGTCCGACGGATCGGGTACGCCTTGGGCGGGCACCTATCGCGTGGTCTCCGACTGCGTAACGCCGGTTCGCGATCAGTCGGTTTCGGTGTCGGCCGCCACGATCACAACCGGGGGCGTGGGTTTCACAGACTTTGGTTTTCCGGCGAACACCATCACCAGCGATATGACCGGCACCGTTGGCGGTGCCAGCCGAAACTGCAAGATCACCTATAACGACCCAGATAAATTGAACTGGGGCTCTCATCCCACCATATACTCTTGCTTTGATGATGGATCATTTAAGTGCTCCATTTATCTTAAGGAACAATAAAGCGCCGCGCGTAGAAATAGGTCAGCGGCGCCATCAACAGAGCCCAAAGATCAGTCGGATCGCGCACGACCTGGGAGTTCACTCCGAGAGCCGAATGCACGATCACGTAGATGCTGGTGGCCGGTTCCCAGAGTTTAATTAAGACAAAAGAGAAATGAGTCAGTAGGATCGCGAGCAAAAGGTTGACCGTGCCCAACTGCCACTTCTGCCGGAGTAGCCCACCTATTAAAAAAATCAGCGATAACGCGAATAACGGAAAGAAAAAGAGTCCGGCGAAGTCGCTCAACTTTCCCGTGACGGCATTGTGAAATCGGGCTTTTAAAAAGTGATCATTCACAAACAGAACGATGACCGCCATCACCGGCAGCGGCTGAATAAAGAATTCAGTTGCGGCCGCTAGGCGCGCGGACATTCTATTCGCACGAGTTTTATTGTTCACCAGAATTTGGGTCTTACTACATGCCGAACAGAAGGGAGAAGTAATATGTCTCGGCCACGTAGCGTAAGGGGCGGTTGGCCAAGGTTTCGAGCTTCTTGGTTTGATAGGTCGACTGACGGGCGGCCAGCTTCACGCCGAACGCGTTGGAGAACATGACCTCAATGCCCGCTTCGCCGTAGTAGCCCGATCCCATGACCACGTCTTTGTTTTTATACTCGTTGCCCTGGGCGGCCAGCACGTCAAACTTTGAACTGTAGTTTACTGTATGATAACCGCCGACGCCGCCGGCCTCGATGTAAGGGCGGAACCGGTAGCCGTCGATCAGTTTAAACTTAAGACCGAGCCCCAGATCGAGAACACTCGAGCGGAATTTCACGTCGGTGGCCGTGTATGTCGTGGTCGACGCGAGGTTGGTGTACGAGTAGTTGCCCAGGCCCTCGGCCGAAAGATTGCTCAGGCTGAGCGTGAGGTAGAACTGGGCGCCGAAGCCACGCTCAATGGAAGCGGAGGCGAAAATTCCACGGTCGATTTCAAAATTGTCAGAGGGCACCTGCACGCTGAAGTCGGTGAAGCCGGCGCCGATCGAGCCCTGAAGGCCGAGCTTGCCGGAGGTGGGCAGCGAGGGCAGTTTGGCCGATTGCCCATGAGCCGCACTGCTAAGAGCGAGGGTGGCGCTGAAGAAGAAGGCGCTAAAGAGGGCTGCGGCGATGTCGATGCGTTTGCATACGGGCATGTCAGATTTATCGGCGCCGCGAGCGACGAGATTGAGGCCGGTCGAGTCGAGTTTGGGGGGGCGAGGCGCGAGGGCATGGTGGCCGTGCGCTTTTTTCGTATAACTAAGGTCGAGGGATGACAAAGCTCTGTACGTACAGAGCTGAGCCCGGGCCGGGCTCGGGCCAGGCCAAGTCACTTTTGGCCCGGAGTATGCTTTGCAACACTGATCATGCTCCTGACCACACCCCCGCCGCGCCGAATAGCGCCAAATTACATTCTTGCGTACATTTTGCTCGCTCTCGGCTTGAGCCTAGGCCCGCTCAGCCAGGCTCAGGCGGGCGGCGATAAGCCGCCCGCGGATTGCGAATGGCTGATGGGCAACAGCCTCACGCGCACGATGATCGGCTTGAACCGAGCTGGCTTTACCATCGACGCCACCCACGACCGGATCACCATCGAGCATAAGACGCGCTATCCCCATGCCTGGGCCCGAATGCTCGATCGCGACTTGATGATGATGGGGCTTTATGTGAAAGGTCCCAGGGGCGGCCGGGTGGCGGGCTTCGACGGTCACCTCATTTTTAAACTCTTCTTGGATTACTTCGGCTCGCGGGTTCAAGCGGTGCTCGGCAATTGGGAAGGCGATTCCGACAATCTCGCGCAGTTCAATGGGCTCTCGCAAAGACTTCCGCTCGAAGAAGCGGCCCGCAAGACTTGGACCGGACGCCAGGCCGTTCTTCATGGCTACACGCATGTTTTTATCCTCGATACAAAGGGTTCGCCGGGAGCCTTCGAGCGCGTGGCGGTGGAGTTTCAAAAGCCGCGCTGAACTCCGCCGCCTGATCTCCATGGCCGCCGTTTTGCTACTTCGACAACCCTAACCATTGAAGTCGAGCTAGGAAGTCAGGGCGTGCAAAATATTCTCGGAATGGTCTCCTTTTGGAGATACTTTAGACGGTTTTGTTCAGCCCTCATGTTGCTGTCTGGTGCAAACTGTTTTGCCCACAACTCACAATCCTGTGTCGACGCGTTGGTGGTTAGCCCGGCGTCGCCAGTCTCGGCCTCACAGTTACGTTACTTTCTTCTGAATGTTGTAAAACCCGTGATTAAGTCCGAATTCAAGTGGCGTGAACTGGCTCCTGGGCAGATCGAGATTTTAATTCCCGATCAACCCTCAATTCGGGTTGCGTGGTCGAGTCGACCCGATTTAACGGAGCCTGAGATTCAATATGAAGGAGAGCGCCTACTCTCAATCCCGACAGGGTTTAAGTGGAGGGAACTCAAGCCCGAGCAAAGAAAGGGATTGATCAAGCGATTGTTGGTCGGTCACGCCGCCCATCCGCAGGCCAAAGTAACTGGCAAGAAAGTCCTCAGGCCGGCGCAAAAGGAGGCAGTCAAATCGATAGTATGGTCGTTGGAGGAGCGACGGAGGTCGTTCTTGTTCGTGTCGCCAACGGGTACCGGCAAAACCGAGATCTTGAAAGTCTCACTTGATCGATTTTTGCAGATTACAAAACAAAAAGTCCATTTTGTGGTCGCCGACTCCAATTTTCTCGTGACCCAACTGGTCCAGGAGATTCAAAGCATTAAGGGGCTTTCAGTAGATTTGCGAATATGGGGCGACGGGAAGCCAGCAGAACTGCAAAAGGCGTTGGACGATGCCAAAAAAAATGGCCCCAAAGGTTTGCCGATATTGGTCGTCACTACTATTCAGAGCCTTCGTGATGCCTTTTTCTCTTTATCTCCCGATCAGCAAAATGATTTTTTTCTACGAGTGGGATATTTCGGCTATGACGAGGTTCATCATGCGGGCGCTCATTATGCCAAGCAGATCGTCAGCGGGCTAATTCACAGCCGCGGCGAGGACCGCTTCGTTTACGGTACCTCGGCCACACCGATTCACCGGCAGACATCTATTGTGAATCTTTTTGAAGATAACGTCTTCTGGGCCTATGTCGACACGGCGGCTAGTTTTAGTAAGCCAGGCCGGACAGTCGATTATTCTTTTCAGATCATTGTGGATCAACTTAACCAAGCCTTGGCCCAAGGGGATCTATCCCCGATTGGCTTTATTCAATTACTGACTCTGAACCGAGGGTTTGACGATCTGTTTGTAAGCACTCGATCCTTGGGACTGGATTTTGATCGCTATATTTTGGCGCCTGAAAAGATGGACGTTGTGGCGGCAAAAGTCATGCGACATGCCAAACAACATAAGTTTGGCTTTACTTCGGTTTCCACTCAAGCGGAGGCGGAAGCTCTGTTTCGAACGCTTTCAAGCCGCAACGAAGATGCAAATTTCCGCTTCGCCGTACTCCATTCAGGCTTGCCGCCTAAAGAACAGATCTCGATTCGCCAAGACTTGCGCAGCGGCAAAATCAATCATCTGGTGACAGTGAAGCAACTCGATGAGGGGATCGATGTTCCGGGGTTGAGTCTTTACATTGACCTCAACCGTTACGTGGGGCCTCGGCAGTTTTTACAGCGCCTCGGCCGGATTTTGCGCCTGACAAACGATAAGACGGTTGTCTCCGTGCTCACGGCCATGAAAATCGATGAGTCGACCGTTCGAGAGGCGCTGCAGGTATTTCAAGCCCTCCAAGGGTCCTCCCTTGTTACGCAACAAGCTCGTCAGAAGTCGGATCTCGATTTGTATGGCGAAGGCCTGAGGGGCTCGGGTCTCGACGACATTGTGGCCGAGCTACTCAAGTTTCGCACTTCATCGGACGGATTCTCAGAGGAGAACGTCATCCGCCAGTATGAAGAATTTGTTGCCACTTCGAAGCGTTTTCCGCGCGCTGTGAAGGGACCGGAGGGTTCCCTACGTCGACTCGTGCAGAACTGGTGGGGACGCAATGGAGAGGATTTCTACGAAAAACTTTCCCGGCAGGCTAAGGAGGAGCTTCTGCGAACGGTGTTAAAGTCTGTATTGCAGTCGACAGGAGCGAGTGATTACAGGGTAAATGCTCTCCGTCTCAATCAGCTCTTTATTAATGTAGAGTTTCTGAGTAGGGAACTCGTCCATTTTCATCACTTATGGAAGTGGCCGAGCTACTTTATAAAGTCCTCGTTTTATTACAGAGAGATGGTGTCACGCTTGCAAAGCGGATTGAGGCTATCTGCCATTCACGATGTCTACGGTCACCAACAGCACTTTCTTGAATTGTTGGAGGAGCCGGCGAGGGCATGGGCCACCGAGCTGGCAAATCAGAACAAGTCTTATGATGGACGGGACTATAGGGGTTTGGCGGTCGCTTTGGACGATCGGCTTCGCACTGCTGGAGAGGATCCGGATAAAATTGTTCGCAGCGCACTGGCGGAAGTGGGGTTGCTCAATCTGACGCAGCTTTTGTACTTCCTGTCTAAGGATGCCCAAAAGTTACTTGTAGATCATCTTAAGAAGGGCGCTTTGAAGATCGTCGGCTCCGAGGGCGATCATCTGAAGACCTATAAGGACTATGACCGTTGGTTCCACCGATACCGATTGCTTTCGGCTCGAGATCCCGGTCTGAAACCACAAGAGGCCGTTTCTA
Source organism: Bdellovibrionales bacterium (assembly GCA_022842925.1). Classification (GTDB taxonomy): domain Bacteria; phylum Bdellovibrionota; class Bdellovibrionia; order Bdellovibrionales; family UBA1609; genus JALHOQ01. The sequence continues at coordinate 38,528 of JALHOQ010000003.1, read as the reverse complement.
AGGATCTGATTCGCCGACTCAACATGGCCTTCGATGAAGGTTTTTTCGAGTCGGAGGAGTTTGAGAAGGAAGCGCGCTATCTAAAACCGAAGTCACCGCAAATGGTGATTCTCGATGGCTTTCTAAATATGCAGCCGTGACCGAGTGCCGGAGGGTGCTCTCTGCGCCACACGTCATTTTGGCATCTACCGGCAAATTTGGTCTTAGGAACCTATTGTCTATTCCTCGGTAGTAAGATTTTCTAATTTCGCACATTAAAAAATTACCCTTCCCGTCTTCCTAAAAGTCCATGTCGCAAACCATTCCGCATGGACGCGGGGGGGGAGACCGTGGGGAAGAATATTCTTGCTGTAGCGATTTTCTTTACATCCGGAGTCTGGGCGCAGTCCTATGATTTGCAAGAGAGTTTCGTGCGCTACAGCTACACTTTCACGGGCGGCGTGGTCACCGACCGCGGCGTATTTAAAGTTCCGGTTCCGGGGATAGCGGAAATCGAGCGCGACCGGCCCCAATTCAACACTTACCCGCAGTTTTTGGATTACCTGTTCAAACAAGCGCCTTCGCTAAAGGATCATTTCGTAATTCTGCACCACTCGGCCAGCCTGCAGTTCGCATCGACCGAGCATCCGCGAGTGATCCTCTTTGACGGCGGAAAAGCCTTTACCTTTTCGGAGCACCCCGAGAACCGCTCCCTAAAGGTCGAAATGCTCGAGGCCTCGCCCGTCGACTATTCAATTCAGCTGAGCGAAATCACCTTCGCCAAAAATGGCGGAGTAAAGATCGAACGCAATCCCAGAGCGTGTATCGCGTGTCATGGTCGCCCGGCCAAAATGCTCTGGGATCCATATGACTTTTGGCCGAACGCCTTCGGCAGCGCAGTCGGCGCGATGCACAGCAAGCAAGAGACGGCGGCTTATGATCGGCTTCGCGCCGCGGCCGGCTCCTCTGAGATATTAAAGCGCCTGAATTTACTCCCGAAGCTCGAGCTCGGCCCTGAGGAAGAAAACACGCCGTTCACTCAATATGTGGGCCAAATCAATCTGGCCAGCCAACTGAATCATGCGCTGCAGTCGCAGAATTTAAACGGCTGGCGCTTTCCGCTGATGTCGGTGCTTAGTTCTTGCCATAGCCGTTTCGACACCGACTATTCGCAAGCTCTTTCTTCGCTTCTCGAGATGTTTCGCGTAGACGAGCGCGCGGAGTTCCAAGCCCGAGTCGACCGAATTTACGCCTCACTTGTTCCCGCGAGAGATCATATGAAGGCGACGCAAGTCGCGCTTCACAAAGTCCTATTTCCCAATCCAGAAGTGCTCTTCAATATAGATCATCAGCGGCTTAAAGGGGAAGCCGTCGACATGGCGATGATCCGCGCGGTATTCGACGCCGCTGGGGTGAACCTGCAAAATCTGAGTACCAGCCATATCGCCAACGATTATTTTATAGGGAATCCAAGCAATGTACTTCTCGACGCCACCGCCGTGTTAAATGAACTCCGACCAGAATGGTACAGGGGAATAAAATATACGGAGCAAACTCTCGGCACCGAAAAGAACGGCTGGCTGGCATTCGACTGTGAGCAGTTGAAAGTGGGAAGTTTAAAAGCGCCTCGATCCGTCCCGGCGGCGACACAATTCACTTCGATGTCGGCCGTCAAAAGGGAGCGCCCCGTAATCAATCGCTGCGCCAAGTGCCATACCGAGGGTTTTGACTTCGATGCCAAAATGATTCCGTTTGATAATTCGCTTGAGCTGGCTCGCCTTCTGCGTGATCCGGCGGCAAAGTGGGGACAGAAAATCATGGATCGCGTGCAACGTTCGGGGCGCGGCCAGATGCCGCCCGACGATCCTTTAACTCGCGAGGAAATCGAGAGCTTAAAGGAAATGATTGAAGCTTTTAATGGAGTGTCTCTTTAGATATCGGCTTTTAGAGAGGGTGTTGACCCGACAAATTTTAGATCCTATTTAATCCGAAGGGGGAATCCTATGAAATCGCTAATCCTATCCGTAATTGTCCTAACCGGTTTATACGCGCATTCTGAACAACCCGACCTGCCGGAGCCTCGGGAGCCCGGTTATTGCGAAACCTACGAAGACGACTGCGAGCGCGACAACGACGAAGACGGCCAACCGGATAACGAAGAAGACGACGGGCGCCCTTAGTTCAGGTGCCCCTGAGGGCATCTGGCGCCTGAGAGAGATGAGAAATCTCGACCGCTATGGATTTCGTCGCCTGGTCTCGGGCCTCCTCAAGGGATTCAATTCGGACTTTCACTTCGCTGACTTTTGTAATCAGTTGCCTGAGTGAATTTAAATAACCTAGCCATTTCGAGATTGAACTCTGTACGTACAGAGTTTTAATCGGGTCTCGTTGGGTTAGCGGTTCGCCGCCAAGTCAAGAGGAACTGCTCTCTTGCAGAATCTCCCGCGCCTTCTCCAGATCCTGCGGCTGAACCATCAAACGCAACATCTCAGGAATAAGCCCGGCGGCCCGGGAATGACTGCCGATCAAATGAGTGGGAATTCCCACGGACTCCAGCTTGGACTGAATAACCCGCACTTCCGCCTCGGAGCTATAGGTACCTAACAAAACCCAATTTTCCATAATTCACAATCCCTGCTCGGCCCGGGCCGAGTTCGCAATGAAGACCGGCAAGCCAAACTTGGTGGACCTTATCGAGCCTTGCGCTATTTGGCAATCAGCTCGCCCTCCACCTGATATTCGATGCTGCACGGGAGGAGGTATTTATGACTAATATGATTCTTGTACTGCTCTCAGTTTTTTCGTTCCATGCGTTTGCCGGGGGGATTGGCTTTAATAAACCTTTGATTGGCATAAACCCGCTTACAGGACGGCAGTTGGTCTTTGAAGCCACAGGCGGAATTGGCCCGGATATGGTCGTGCCATTTCAGCTCAACGGTCAGGCAGGAACACTCACTATGGTGAGCCGAAACACGGATTCCGATATTGGCGAGACCATTTTGTCAGTGACCTTGGGGGGTGAAACCATGCGCGCCGTGCTCTCAGGCGACTGTCAGGTCGTAAAGAATATGGTTCTGATCCTGCCTTCAGGTGCCCAGATTTCGCTGAACGCTCAGTAGCATAGACTATTTTAATCGACGAACTCTGTACGTACAGAGTTCGAGATTGGCCCGGGCCGAGCGGTTTAAAGCTGCTGCCGCTGAAAGCGCCGCTCGACAGCTTTGTCGAAATGGGCCTTTTCGACCACGCCGAGTATGCGCCACTCTCCGCTTTCAGGCCGGGCCAAAATCAACCGCTGATTGGAGTGGCCAGGGCGGGCCTCATAAAGCGCGGTTTGGTTTTGTCCGTTTCGGTAAAGGCGTTTTACGCCGCTCGTGGCGCGCGCCGAGCGATCGGTATAGCCCATCACGAAGGCTCCCAGCAGACGCCGAGCCTCCCGCTCAGGCAGAGCACGCAGTTCGGCCAGAGCTTCCGGCTGAAGGCGAACGCTTTGCGGCCCGGCCGCCGCGTTTCGAATGAACTGAAACTGGTAGACTTTGTCTTCAATAACAAAGGGGCCTGCGTCCCGACTGAAGTGAGTCAGTTCGAAGAGATCGTTTTGCTTTACCGCTTCGAGGGGCCCGGCCGCCTCCGCAGGTCGGGCGGTGCCGCGAGTCTTGACCCGCTGTTTTGCCAAGGGCGCCACCACAAACGGGTTCAACGTTTTGATTTCGCCGATGGAGGTCACTCGTGAGGCGGCTTGCGCCCGTTTCTCTTCAAGAGTTGCATTCGCTTTAAAACGTGACAACTCGCCTTTGAAATCGAGAATCAGACTGCGAGCGGCATCGAGGGCCACCTGCCGCATTGACTCGGCCGATTCCGGTACTGGTGTATCCCACATAAAGAAATCAACGGCTCGAATGTACGTTTCGATGTCGGATCTCACTTTAAACACGGGAATAAATATTTCCTCGAGCTCTTCCAGTATGGCTCGGGGATCGGCCTCAAGCTTGGGCCGCAGTTCCGGTTTCCTCATGGCCTCCTGAACCAGACCGACAAATGACATGGTAACGACGGTGTAGGTGTTTATTTCTGCTGAAACCTTTATGCCTTTTGTCTTTTTACGAGTCAGTCGGTCCGCTGCGCCAAGGCTCTCCCGCGTGGTGCGAATGGTCTCGTCGTCAATCTCGTCCAACGGGTATTCGGCGGCCCGCATGATGGCCGCAACAAAGCCGTCGCTTGCAAGCAGGCTTGCCATGTATTCGCGATAAACCGGATGGGAGACGATAAATTTTTGAATTGAGAGCCAGCGATCAAAGGGAATCGTAATTAAAGGATTGGTTGCGACGGATTCTTCAAAGTCGCTCAGTTTAAGGGGAACGCGCTCCGCCGAGGTCTTGGTATTCACCGGCCGCCCACGTAGGAGGTGGGCGAGAAGCACGATTTCCTCCTCATCCAAGACTTCCGCGAAATGCAAGATCAGCTTGGGGACCAGGGCCTCGACCCGCTCTTGCTCAGATGGCGTGACCGCCAGTCCCAGGTTCATCAACAGACGCTCGGTTAAAGGAAACGGGTAGTGCGCTTCGACGGGCTCCACCACGGCGAGTGCGACTTCCGACCAAAACCCACTCACGGTTTCGGCCTTGGCAAAGAGACTGCCCAGCTTTGCTACGATAGGCCCTTGTCTATGCGTCGTAATGGCCAACGGCATCCATTTTTCGTCAATCTTCAGCTCCCGCGGAAAGTGCAAAGTCGTGCGGGGTGCGCCGAGGGCGTCTTCACAAGAAGCATAGACTGGTGAACAAAATGAGACTGAAAGAGAAATAATTACGGCCTTAAGGCCGAGGCTCGTGCGTACTTTTGAGTTCATATAATGAAGTCGTGAGTTTGCAAAGGCTGTGCTCAAGATCGCGCTTGGCCCGGGCCGAGTAAACTCTGTACGTACAGAGTTTTCTCGGCCTTGTTAGAGTCAGATTTATCGATGCCCTGATAGCGGTATTGCCTCGAACGGGTTGACCTGGCAAGACTGCTGCCCATGCCTCAGCGGGGATGTCCCGGGAGGCAAATCAAACAATGTTAAGAGTTAACTGGAGCTCATGGGCGTGGCCAAAATCTTCAGTCGAGGTCAGCGTCAATTGGCCGGCAATGAACAATTGCAGAATCTCCTCATGACTAAGTGAAATCGTATGCGGATGTGAACTCTGTCCCTGAATATTAACCGACTGGCGCTCTCCGCCCTGGGTGTCTCGCATCATTTGGAGCGCGTCAGCTGCGGTCAGTTCAAGGGCATGTCGGTGATTGCTCCCGATAACCGTGCTCAACTCAATTTGGCGGCCAGCCACGGGTTCGGCACTTTGCGCGCGGGCTAGTTTGGGCAAGGCCATGGTCGCTCCAAAAAGGGCGCCTGTTTGAATCAATTGTCGTCTATTCATAATCCCTCCACTTTTGAAGCGAGAAAATTCGCTTCACTGAATTAATTTCTATCTCAATTTGTCTTTGAGCACGAGCTAGCAAAATAAGAAACATGTGTTACATTTTCTACAACATATGGATGTTCAAAAAACAGATGGGTTAAGACTCAAAGAGATTTCGCTTTTTTTAGACCTGATCCGGGTCCGATCGATGCGGGAATTATCGCGGCAGTCGGGATTGCCTCCGGGCCAGATTTCAAAAATCATTCGCACCATGGAGAGGCGAATCGGGCGCCCCTTGATTCATCGTTCGGTCAATGGCATATCTTTGACCGCATACGGAACCGAGGTCCTTCCGTTTCTGGAGTCCATTCGCAACAACCAGCTGCGTATCGCAAGCCAGATGGGGGCGAGTTCAGAGGGAAGTCCCTTCACCATCGCTACAACGTCATTTTTCTCCTCTCGCTTTTTGCCCGATGTTCTCGGCTCCCTGGAAGGAGCGCAAGAATTTGGCCAGGTCCAAATATTGGATCTACCGCCGAGTCAGTTTCTTCCCGTCGCTCTTCGTAACGGGTTCTCCGTGTGCGTTCACCTCGAGGACCTGGAATGGCCCAAAACGTGGGTGTCGGTGCAAGTGGGAATCGTGCGTTGGTCGCTTTACGCCAGAATGAATCATCCGATTTTCAAAAAGCCGACGTTGAAGGAGGCTCTGAAATATCGTTTCGTTTATCCCATCTACTGGACTGCCGAAGGCATTCGCCGTGGAAACGACTATTTTCCAATTCCGATTCAAAGGCGCAGAAGAGGAACTGAAACCGCGACGGCAATAGGCGCGGCGCAGATTGTGGCGCAGAGTGACCAATTGGGCTTTCTGCCGAATCTGGTGGCCCAGTCGGTGGCGGGTGAGATTTCCCTTGTGGATGTGCCGGTAAGAGGACTCAAAGCCGTTGATCAAAAAGTTTTTTTGACTGTGAAAGCCGATCTGGTGAAACAAAAGGCCTTCGATCGCCTCGCGGAAGTTTGTAGAGAGAGATTGGAGAGACGATTGCCGTGAGGGTCCTGAGATAGGGCGTGATCCGCGCGCCGTGCTCTCGGGTGACTGTTCGAGCTTGGCCCGGGCCGAGTTAAAGAGCTTCGGCCAGCGCTCGGGGCGCTGGCCACTCATCGGGTTACTTCAACTTGTTCAGATTCGTGCGCATCTCACGGATGACCTTGTCCATCTCCTCGGAACTGACGACCTGAGGTTCGCCGCGTTCATTGATCAGGTTACAAGCGTACTCGCCCGGATACTTCGCGCGAAAGCCCTCGATCAGGCCAAGTGCCCCGCGGCTGGCGTCACGGATCAAATTCTGTTCGGCGGTCGAATCCAAACCGGACTGAACCTTACGCATTACAATCGGCAGATTTTCCATCAGGGCTTTAAGGTGAGTCATTGAATCGCGCTGCATTTTCTTGTGATCGGCCGTGAAGCCCGCCGCGCACTCGCCGTCTTTCGCAATCGGCACTTTTTGCGGTTCATTCAACTTGGCATTCATGTCGTCAATGATCTTATAAAGTGGAGCTGAGCTGATCTGCTGGCCCGAGTTTTCGTCGCGACAGGTGAAGTCGCCGTATGTCTGTCGAAAACCTTCGATCTTGGCTTTTAATTCGTTGGTCATTCCCTCAACGCGCTGATGGGCCGCATCTTTTTTGGATTCGTCAGCCATATCTTCCAGCTCGCCTGCTAGGCGGCCGAGAAAGGTCTGATTCAATTCCAAAACCTCCTTTAGATCCGCTTTGACTTCCGGAGTGCAGTTTCCATTGGCGTCTCTAGCCACCTTTGTTGGCGCCGGCGCCGCAGATTTATTGTCCGCACAGGCGGTGAGGAACAGGGCGAAGGTCAGCAAACATACAGATGTAAATTTCATAATTCCCACTTTCGATGAATTCGGAGGTTGATTCCTCGTCGCGGAGGGGAACTAAGCAGGGGCTATGCCATGTCTAAAGCGATTCAGAAGGGGTTTGGCCCACTATGATGGATTTTTCGAGACTCGAATTTCGGAAAGCTGATTCGGCACGCGCTGCGTGCTTGGCTAAAACTCTGTACGTACAGAGTTCCTCATTAAAAAGTATAGAAGGCTTGGCCCTTAAAGGTGCAGATTGTGCCTTTAGCGTGGGGGCCATTGAGTTGGCAAAAGTAGTCGCACATTTTTTTGGTGACCAGGACCTCGCGCTCATTGAACAGAATATTATTCTGCCAAGTCGCACATCCGCCGGCGTCGGAGCCCGTAAGGACGTCCGTCGCGTTCCACGTGCAGATTTTTTGCCCGGTCTTAGCGCACTTGTCCCGGCAATCGTTTTTGAGCAAGGACTCTCCTAGATACACGAACTTCTTGTGATCGATATCCATTGAGTCGTCTAGAGCCAGGCAGCGGCCGCGCAGATTCGGAAGGTCATTGTCGTTCTCCCCATTTGCAGCTCACGGGACCGCTTGAACGGAGCGTGGCCGCGCGTGAACATTTGTCTTGGCAGCGCTGGGGGACTTCATCCCATTCGCGAACGGAATATCCGTCAGACCATCGGATTTGGCACTTCGCCCGAATGGCCACATCTTGCATACCCGCCATCCCATCGCGAAAAAATTCGTTATTGTCCCAGGCGCAGGCCGTTTCATCGGACTTGGTCCGCCGTTTACCTTTATTACAGTCGGCTTCGCATCCGGCCTTGGTTCGAGGAGTGGAATGTATGCTGCCGATGATACCTGATCCTGAAATCGAATGAACGATCGTGCAGGTTTTCTTTTCGGCTTCTCGCGACTGAGTCGTGGCCGCAGAAATGAGAAAAAGCAGAATGAATGGCATGATTTAAATGATCAGAATCCCCATGCATCGCCAAGGCGCGCCGTCACGTACTCTAACTCGGCCCTGGCCGAGTTAGAGGGCCTCGTCCAGCGCACCTTCAGCCGCGATAAAATCGTCCGCGGTTCCCATCTCGCGATCTATTCCAGAGGATTTGAGAGTCACGTAGTTGTTTTCAATTTTGAGCTCTAAGGTTCGGCCCCAGCCATCGCTTGGGCGCCGATAAAACTTCTCGCGCTCGCTAACGGGGTTTTCCATACGCAGGGACTCGATTTCAGTCGGAAGAACTTTTTTTGTCCTGTAGCCATCACGAATCACATCTAGAAGATACTTCGCTCTCAGATCTGTGGTCAGCCGATGGATCATGGCCACAAAAGCCACGACGTTCTTGCCCTGAAAACAGCCGGGTGCTGCAGCGTAAATAGTAAAACCTAGATCTTTGTTTTTGCCGTCGAAAAAGTCCATAAGGATAGTCTTGCGACTTTCTTCCTCAGGCTTGTTGGCCTCAGCGCTGGCGTCGCGAATCTTATACACCGACTCAATAACCTGACGATGATTCTCATCAGGCACCGAATTGAGCAACGGCATTTTCAAGGCTGTAGCCACCTTCCGGTCAATATCGATTTGCATCAGCAAAAGAATCCTCATCAACCCAGGCAAGTTCATGGCCAGCCATTCTTCGTCGTGATTTTGGCGAAGGCTCTGCATTTGAGCCTCGGAGCATTCTCCTTTGGTGGAAGAAAAACTCGCGGCCAAGAGTTTTTTTGCTTTGTCCGACGGAATAGACTCAAGGCGACTGCCAAACTTCAAGTCGATATTACCAATGCTGCTTTCAGGAATTTTTTTGGAATAGTACTCGGCCACTTGGGCGGCCCACTGAATTTGTTGAAGGGCTCGGTCATAAGCCAGCTGTTGCTCAGGTGTTACCGTGCTCCCACGCACTTCAAGCCGGCTTTTTAAAGCGATTAGGTCGTACGCCCGTTCCGTGCGCTCGGCTTGAGTCTTAGCACTCCGGTAACTCTTAATGGCGCGATCGAGATCTTGGGTTTCGGGAAAGAGGCGAGGTATTGCATTATCAAACTTTTCAAAGAGCCTTTTTATAATCGAATCGGTGAAGGCCTCTTCTCCAGCCTTTGTCTCGACTTGCGGGCTTATAAGCCTATCTGTGAAGCCGACTTTATCAGCGGTAAAAGCTATTAGGCCTAGGAAGAGCACAATCGAAAGTGTCCACTTAAAGGCCGGAGACATAGATTTTACATTCAGCATGGGGGGCCACCTGTTTGAGCTTGTTCCTTAGGCGAGTCAGCAAGGCATGTGCCATTTTAGAGGCCTACTCGGCCCGGGCAGAGTTCGACCTCTGTACGCACAGAGTGCGAGCTCGGCCCTGGCCGAGTTAAAGGGCCTCGTCCAGCGCACCTTCAGCCGCGATAAAATCGTCCGCGGTTCCCATCTCGCGATCTTTTCCAGAGGATTTGAGAGTCACGTAGTTGTTTTCAATTTTGAGTTCTAAGATTCGGCCCCAGCCATCGCTTGGGCGCCGATAAAACTTCTCGCGCTCGCTAACGGGGTTTTCCATACGCAGGGACTCGATTTCAGTAGGAACAACTTTTTTTGTCCTGTAGCCATCACGAATCAAACGAGGGATTTACTATCAGACGGTCCGACCGGCACAAGAATTGAAATCACTTTCGCTAATCAAACAGGAGAGAAGTACATGCGATATGGGCTAGCTTTGTTTTTGACGAGTCTGAATTTTTTTCTCGCGGTAGCGTCCGTCCCCTCACTTGCTGCAATCCCTTCCTGTGGGCCTTCTGACGGCATGGACAACGGTGAAATGGCAATACCGAGGATTATGCGGGAAAAAGGAAAAAAGGTTCCGCTCGAAAGGGCACAAGAGATAAATCGAGTTCTCATGCTACAAAAGAATGAGGTCTACAAAGCGAACTGCAATACGCACGGACTTGTGACCGCGCTTTCGGTCCTAGCACAGATCGATCAACCTGCAGTCGATATGATCGTGTGCGAACATTCGACTTACGCTACGGCGTACATTCAGAATATCGCTAACAAAATAGTTAGAGTTGAGATCGGCGAATGTAAAGGCCTCCGCGAGGATGGCCGCTAATGTTTCGGCTTTGTGGATCGTTTGGGTCATGACAATCTCTGTTAGGAAACTAAAAGTTAACAATAAGTAACTTAAAGAAAATTGTTTTAGCGCAGGAAATACCTCATCAATAGGGGAGGAGGTATTTATGACTCAAACGATTCTCGTGCTACTCGCAGTTTTCTCGATCCAGGCCTTTGCTGGCGGCATCGCCTTCAATGGACCGTTGATCGGAACCAACCCGCTCACCGGGCGTCAGCTAGTTTTCGAAGCCACAGGTGGCATTGGCCCAGGTAGGGTTGTGCCGTTTAAGCTCAATGGCCAGAGCGGGACACTGTCTATGGTGAGCCGGAATTCGGATCCAGATATCGGTGAGACGATTTTATCGGTGAATCTGGGCGGGGAAGTGATGCGCGCAGTGCTCTCTGGCGACTGTCAGATCGTGGAGAACATGGTCTTGATTCTGCCCTCAGGCGCTCAGGTTTCGCTCAGCGCTCAGTGACCTTACGATCGGAAGGGCCGCTCGGCATTCACTCGGACTCTCGAACTCTGTACGTACAGAGTTCGAGCTTGGCCCGGGCCGGGGTCCACACTCTCAAATCTCTTGGACTGCATTATTTTGTGGCGATAAGCTGAGGAATAGGGGCTCTAGGGGAGGGATATGAAACCACGATTTTTTAAAACTCGGTCCGATTTAAGAATTTGGTTTTCCGAAAAGCACGGAAGTTCTTTAGAAATTTGGATTGGCTTTTACAAAAAGGATTCCGGAAAGACCTCAGTCTCATATGCGGAGGCGGTCGAGGAAGCTCTCTGTTTTGGCTGGATTGACGGCATTCGAAAGAAGGTTGACGAGATAAGATACACCAACAGATTTACGCCTCGAAGGCGCAAAAGCAACTGGTCAAAACTCAATATCAAAAACGCGCGGCGACTCATAAAAGCAGGCAAAATGAGACCTGCGGGCCTAAAAGAAGTCGAGCGAGCGCAAGCTGATGGTCGATTTAAATAATCTTATTACTAAAATCCCTACGAGCGCTTAAACTTCGGCCGCACAACCCTCTCGAATAAAGCGGGTAGGTGGTGAGCGAATTTGACGCCCAAGTGGCTCGAGCCGGTCGGCCAGAGGGTGTCTTCATCGTCTTCGATGGCGCGGACGACTCGTTCGGCCCATTCTTCGGCCGGAATCGAATTCATAAATGAGAGATCCAAATGACCGCCGTAGAGATCCTGGATTTCATCGTACATGGCTGTCTTCACGCCGGGCGTGATTAAAAGCAAAGTCGACACGCCGGTGCCGCGCAATTCTTGCTTTAAGGACTCGGTAAAGGCCACCACCGCGGCTTTGGATGCGGCATATGTGCTGGCGCAGGGAAAAAACATTTTTCCCGAGACACTGGCGTTGTTCACGATTTTGCCGGACCGGCGGGCGAGCATGTGGGGTAAGAGCTTTCGGGTTAAGCGAATCACCGCGTGAACATTGACCATCAACATCTGATCGATTGCATCGGGGTCCTGCTCCTCGAGCAATCCGCCAGTCAGCAAGCCCGCATTATTGATTAAAACATCGATCGACTCGCCTTCAAGTGCGCGGGCCAACTCATCGGCTTGACTCATGATCGACAAATCTTTTTCCCATAGGCGCACGCTCTCGGCGCCGCGCTGCTCGAGATCCGCTTTCATTTCCGGCGCAAACCGGCGTGAAACCAAGTGCAACTTCGCCCCTCGTCCGGCCAGTGACTGGGCCAAAGCCAAACCGATTCCCCGGCTGGCTCCCGTCAACAAAACGACCTGTCCTTTTAGATTCATATCAAAACCTCTTAGCCGTAAAATACATTAAGAGCGCCCATCCGGCAGCGTAATAAAAAGGCCCATCGACGCTCGTAAAGCGAACCACCCCAAAGCCCTCGCCCGCCAACCAATAGGTCAGCGGCCCAAATACTGCTCCCAGAGCGGCGGCCAGCCAAGGCCTTGCGAACATCCAAGCCAAAGAATGATTCACGGTCGTCGCGAATAGAAGCCACAATCCCAGCAGCCAAAAATGCGGCAGTCCAATTGCGAAAGGCGGCGTCACCTGTAGCAGGCCCTGATAAGCGAAAAGTGAATCCATGGAGTAGCCGGCGAAGGCCACATTGGCCAGGCGTGTGAGCTCTCCGGCCCGATCGCGGTGAATGAGAAGGTGAACGCCGGCCATCGCGGCCAACAAAGCCGCCGCCCAAAAGGGATAACCGCTCGCCACCAAAAACGCCGTGGCCCACCAACCCGCTTGAAACCAGACAAAGTTAAACAGCGAACCCTGCAAGTTCACGAAGCGCGCTCAAGCAGAAATTTACCGAACAACGACAAGACGGCACAGAGGAAAATTCCCCAGGCTACATCGATCAGCGAAAGACGAAGCGTCCAGTTTTGAATCGTGGCCAGATTGGTGAAATCGTAAACGCCATAAAGACAAAAGCCGAGGAACCCACCTTTCAGAAGCGTAAGTCCATAGCTCTGCCCACCACTCGACGAAACCACAAAGACATAGACGGCCGCCGGAATGATCAAATACACCACCGCCGCCGCCCATAATATCGGAACGAACTGCCCGTCGACGATTCGCCCGAATCCTTGAAAAGCCTGCAGGTAAAGGCCATTGGCGATCTTCGCGATCCAGATATAATCCAGGATTAAAGCGACAACGACGATGGCGGGTAAGACTAAATAAGACGACATGTTGTAAGCCTCCAGCAGAGAGGCAAATTATAGACGACCCGGTTGTTCTTGGCAAATGTGAGGCTCATTTCGAACTCGGTCCGGGCCGAGTTCAGTGCTGGTGGATCCTAATTACGGGCCTTGTTTTATAATTATTCTCAATGTGCTGAGTGTGGCCTGAATCTCATGGTCGAATGGAAGCTGAATTCGATCCAGCTCCTCGCGCTTCAACTTGAGTTGCCGGGCCAGTTCGGCCCGCTGGGATTCCACAATGGGACTTGAATTCCCTTTGTCCTGAAGTTGGACCATGGCTTCTAAGGCCTGCGCAATATGCGAGACTTCGCGCGCCGTGATTTCAATTTTTTTCGCCTTTTCTTCTTCGGTTTCTTCAATACGTGATTGTAAATCTCGGATCTTCGGAATGAATTGCGAGAGGTGCTGCGACAAGGTTTGGAGCAGGGGTTGCCGCCGATTGCGATCTTGGATGAGCTCGGCTTCCTTGGTTGCGGATGCGATCGGCTTAGCCAGAAGCGTGTCCACGGCACCAAAGAAGTCCGCTTTCGCCTCCGTCACCTTGCGCTCAAGTCCTTTGGCAGATTCTTGAAGATCGGAGTACTCCGTTCCGTAGCGATCCAGCAGGCGATAAAGGTTTGCCATTGTTGTCGCAAATTCTCGCTTGTGCGCATTTAGAGTTTGCGTCAGTTTTTCACGGGCCTTTAACTCCCGTTCCCGAAGGTCAGTTTGGGCCAGCTCTGCCTTCTGGCGTTCAATTTTGGCTCTCTCGGCTTCCCAAGCCTTAGCCGCGGCGGCGGCTTGCTTGCGTTGCGACTGAACAACTATTCGATCCCACTTAACTTTTGGGTCATCAATATCATAAAAACCGTCTTGGTATTCTTTGAGCTTACGCGAATAAGCGGGGTGCATGAGGACGCGTAGGCCCTGCATCTCTTGTTGCCGGATGCGCTCTTTCGTCACACCAATCTTATTGCCGACCTGTTCTAAAGTCATTTCAGCCATCACTGACATACGGAGAATTCGCTCCACTCGGGGAGGTAGCTTTAACAAACTCCGATCAACAAGCTGCTTGAGCTCCGATCGCACATACTCCTCTTCAATCTGCTCCTCAGCTGAAGCGGGTTCCGTGGCTTCGTCGGTTTGCAAGTGGTGGAGGACCGAGGCCATTTGCAGCTGCCATTCGGCTTCGGCTTCCTCCGCCTTGCGGCCATAATCGGCTGCGATTTTGGCCCTTTCCTCTGGTGAAAAGCCAAAGAGTAGAATTTCCTCCTCAAACGAAAACTCCGATCCCTTCGCAAAAGAGACGGGCGTCAGCGAGTACTGAGTCCGAAACTGCCGGCGCATATTATAAAAAATCTGCTTGCGCAGCCCATTGGCCACGCCCTCCCAGTAGAGAAGGCTCTTCATTTTGCGCGGGGCGATTTTAGGGACGTTCGGTAACGCTTGCCAAAGTCCGGCGTAGCCGACCTGAAAATAGTCTTCGAGATCGTCGGGCCCATTTAATCTGGCCAGAAGATGGCGACTGGCGATGGGAACTAGAATCCTCATGGCGTTAAAGAGTTTGAGCCGGTTGGGTTCATCCGGACTTTGATGGTAGGCCAGCGCGATTTCATGGGCTTGGCGACGGCTGAGGTGCTCAACCGCTCGGACCTCTTGATCGAAACGCTGGCGAACTTCAGGAGAAATCGATTCATACTCTTTGAGCAGAGATAAATTGAGGTACGTCGCGGATCCAAAGACGAAGCGTTCACGCGTGCCGTCCGCCACCGGAAGCAGGCGATCTTCGCAATCGTTATTGGACCATTTGGCCATGGCGGCTAACGGCAGAAAGAGGAGCAAAAGGATCAATCGCATGAGTGCTCTCCTCAAAGGCAAACGGCATTCCAATGAAAAGGACGCGGGCTCGAGCCTGAGCGATTAGGCGGCTCACTTTTGTGTCTCCCCCTGTAGAAGTTTTAGGTGGGGGTGCCCTTTTTTCGGCCTAACCGATTTATGGAACTAGTTGCAGTTGGATTCCTTATGGCACATCAAGATATAAAGCGGGAACCCACTGCCAACAAAGCTGGTGTGACCTCGCATGAATCTTGGCTCAAGGTTCAAAGCAGAGCAAGATTTCTCCCAGCGCTTCCAACGGTCCTCAGAGACCAAGAATGCTTTGATTTGATCGGCATCAGAGTCGCCGCGAACTGGAAACGTGCATTTTATGGTTTGAGTAGAACAGCCGTCGGTAAAGGATTCGTTAGCTTCGGAATAGTCTAATTTTTCTAACGAAAATTGAGCTTGCAACGCATCACATACGGAGCGAGGTGTCTCAGCTGTTGCAAAGCTTGGACTTGCCTGTAGCAAGATTAATGCACCTAAAACAGCATTCAACATGGTTTACCTTTTTCCGAGCAGTTCTTTTTCCGAAATAGACTGGCGTTCTTCACTGCAGCCGGTGGGATCAATGCTCGCGACTAATCCCGATTTCAAGGTGACGCGATGGTGGCAGGTCGTCGTGATCGAGGTGTAAATCCTCTGACCTTCCTTTTCGCTCCCCTGCAAATTAAATTTCTTAAACGTTAAATTGTAATATCTGAAGTTGTCATAGGTGTTAAGCCAGTTCATTCCGTCAAATACAAAGCCATCGCGGCCGTATTCACCGACCAATTTCACCAGTTCTTCAGAATTTAAAACGACATTCATTAAGGCCATCCGCTCTTTATTGGCGTCTGTGGCGGCTCCGTTTGCGATGCCGGTCAGCGAAAATATTAAAATTAAAATGGCGGCTTTTGATCGCATGTTTATTCCCTTTAACCGTTTCCATATGCTGGGTACTTGATTGCCCCAGCAACTCTAAAGCGAACGGACAAAGGGCTCTTATCAGCAAGGTCGGTGCCGTCAATTTAGCTTACGGGCCCTATGCAGATTTGAGAGGAGATCTCCTAGATGCCGCTGATTGCGACTCCTGAGCTAGAAGTGACAAATCTGGGAGGTCGATCGAGAAGGCGGATTGTCAGCTTAGCTGTCTTTCGAACTCACCCCGGGCCGAGTTCGACATTGGTGAATTTGCGAGAATTAGCGGAAATCGGGACGTCGGCAACCGTAATTGTAAGGACAGGGGCACCAGGGCTGGTAGGGGTACTGGCGGCATTGCTCGACAAGGCCGCTATCGCCACGAATCCCGCCGTT
This sequence comes from Bdellovibrionales bacterium, assembly GCA_022842925.1. Classification (GTDB taxonomy): domain Bacteria; phylum Bdellovibrionota; class Bdellovibrionia; order Bdellovibrionales; family UBA1609; genus JALHOQ01. The sequence continues at coordinate 22,341 of JALHOQ010000003.1, read as the reverse complement.
CCCATTGGTGGGCAACGTCGCCTTAACAAAGCCCACGTAGCGATGAATCTCGCCCACTGTGCCACAGGAGGCATCGGTATTCGTGATTGAACAAAGCATCATCGGAGCTGTTCGACCAAAACTGGATAGTCGACACTCGGTTCGGGCGGGACATATTTCTTTGCTTCCCGGATTCTCGAAAACAAGCCCCGTCGGTGTGAAAGTAGCCGGCGTCGGGCCCGTTAAACCGTAAATCTTGCCTGACTCTGCCCCTAGAACCTTTTCAACAACTTCGACATCCACAGAATTTTTTTTCGTGTGGATCTCCATTACATTCATGAAATAGCCCGGGTGGCCATCGACCCGATACTGGCCATTGGCAAAGTAGCCATCGCTATCACCCTTAACCGAGGGACTGTTGGCAATTCCCACCATTTGCCAGCGACGCACCAATTTGTTTCTTGTCATCGCTTCGGCGCCAACAAAGGCCGCTTGGGCGTCTTCGAACTGAAACTGAGGACTACCGACTTTCGCGTTAGGACCTGCAAAGGCCGCAGGAATGAAACTGGCCAAAGACGCCAATACAACTAGAAAAATCGACTTCAAGGTTTACCCCCATAAATTTTGGAGGAACGTATCAGAGAAACCGATCCAATCAACCTTTTTCGGCCCAATATGGGCACCCTCTGAGACGAATATAGCGCCTAAAGGCCGCCATATTCGTTTCGGGTAAACAGTTGGAGCTTGCGTGTTCTCCTATACGATGGAGCCTAAATTGCAATTCGGAGCACCAATTCGGAGGAATATTAATGAATTGGACATCCATCCTGGCCACGGCCATTCTGATTTTGACGTGCTCACAAAGCTTGGCTCAGAGAGATCCTCGAACTGAATTCGAAATCTGCCTGCTCCAGGTCTTCCATTCAGATAAGATGAAAGCGCCTGACCAAGGAAATTTTAATCTGGTTATCGAAAATGAAAGTGGTCGAGTGTACGAAGCTCACGCGGGCGGTTTTTCCGCACGAATTCGTCATAACTTCGGCCAACCGATCGGGGATGGTCTGCCCTTCAATAAGAGTTCCGAGTCAAATTCCAATCTGTATTTTGAGATCGGAGTCGATTTCCCCTTCGGAGTCTCGCGCTACAATGGCAATAACAGAATTGCACTGGTGAATGATACCAGCAACTACTTTGCCCTCCCTTTTCGCAACGGCCAAATTGGCTCGGAGGCGGGAGTGCTGAACTTCTTAATCCAGAATCACAATTCGGCTGACGGCCGAATTGAGGCCATAGCTAAAGAAACGTTTTATCCACTTTCCCAAATTGAATCCGTGGAAATCATCTGCGCGGCGGGAAGCTAAGGCCAGGTTTCTAATCTCTTCCCGCTCCTGAATCTGGGCCGAGTTCGACGTTGAGGTTGCAGATTCACCGGCGTTCGACCTCATTGAACAGACTGTAGATATCGACCGTGGGGTTGGAGACTCTTGCGAGGGTGGACTCCTCATCGTGCATTAGGAAGTAAACGTTCTTCTGGCCGGTCGCGAAAATCAACTTACCATTCCCTTTCATCTCAATGGGCTGGCTGAACCCGATCCGCTCATCGAAGAAGACGGTCTGGGTTTTTCCGGAGTTCCGCACCGAAAGACTGAGCAAGCGCCCGCCATTGGGTAGCCGAACCCACTGTTTAAATTGTGGCCAGCCAATTATAGAACTGTAGACGCGGACCTGATCCGAGCTGGCGAATGGTTTTATAAGTCCGATAAACCATTCCGAGTTCGAATGCAGATTAACCGCGATGACAGGTTCGCCATTATCCAAGTTTACTGTAAATTCGTGGTGCACCTCGTAGGGCATCTCGAATATCTGAGTCCGGCCTTCACTTTCAAGAACGACTTCTTTTTTATGCGCGTAACCGGAAAAAAGCTTTCCATTGAACTCGAATGCCAGAGGTCTCATGGCATGACGGTAAATGCCATCGGCCGTGGGGACGAAGCCAGTCTCGGATTGGTTGAGTAAGCTATAGTTTTTTACGGGTTGCCCCGGCGCTGGAAGTTCAAACACCATGTGCTCGCGGCCGTTCTGTTTGGTAAAAGAAAAATAACTGAAAAAGAACCGTTCTCCGCGCTTGAACATTTTGGGATTACCCCAACTGTTTTTGCGCATGGGACTTATAATCTCAGCCAGCTGCTTCGGCTTCTCGCCAAAGGCCATGGTCCAGCGCGACAGCAACACTTCGGTGAAGCGCCACCATGCGGGCTTGTGATCGCGGGTGGCCATCACATGGAGGAGCGGGCGACCATCGGGCTCCACCGTGAGCAGGCTGTCCAGCGGGGCAAACACATCCGAAGAACCCAGCTTCTGAGGTTGATCGGCCGCGGGCTCGTCCGCCGGATGCAGATGAATGGATTCTCCCATGTAAGAGACCCAAATGCGCTCGTCCGGAGTTACAGTCAGGCGCAGTCCGTTGACATAACGCTCGTTGGTTTCAAAACTAAGAACGCGCTTCGGATGCAAAAGCGGCGCGGTCTCGATGCGCGCTTCAGCGCTTTTCTGAGATTGATCGTGCAAATCGGTGAGAAGTTGACCGAACAGCCCACGTGACATAGCCCATTGCGCGGAGTTCACTTTAGCCGCCGCCCGTTTTAACCCCTGCACAACCGGAAGCGACGTAGACGTGAGCGGCTTGCCTTTGAGCTCGAAACGGGGAGTGTCCGACTCCAGCTCCGTCCGCAGCCGGTCGGCGCTCAGGATGCCGCTCTGTAAGGCCACCTTCACCAGCCGCGACAGCTCAAGTGGCGCGCCGTGGAGGGCCTCTTCGCAATCCGACGTTGCCGCGGCCCCCACTGCGAGAAGCAGAAGAGGTAGCGTGGCCAAAAAGAGCCGAATTTGGACTCCGGTTACGCCGAAAAAAGGCTTTCTAAGAAGCGTATAAGCCCGCAGAATCAATGAGATCTCCTGTGGAGCTTTGACGTAGCAATAGCTCGGCCAAAAGTCTTAAATTGATCATGCCGCGAAACATGCGAGTTCTAAGCTTGAGCTCTTTGCAAGCGGTGCATGGGGTGTAGTTGGGGAGGAGCGGCGGGCGTAAAGTACGTGGTCTTATGGATAAACGGCACCGGACACGACCTTGCCGACGATCCCGCTAGTTCAATAAAGCGATTCTGCTCTTTCTAACGCGGTTTGAATATCTTCTCCAAAGGGACGGGCCAAAATCTCAATCACTTCTTCCGCTGCAAAGACTCTGTTTCTCCCCAGGCCAGTTCGTTCGCGGAGAATCTTTGCGGCTTGAAGTTGTTCGATGGCCCTCTTGGCCGCCGGTTGACTGACTTTCACCATGCCTTGAAGCCTCTTTACCGTGAGAATCGGAGTATCGAGCAAAAGACTCAGCGAAGCTTTGGCCGCTGAGTCTGAACGAAAACCTCCCCGTTCTTGCCAAGTCGCCGGAAGTGCTCCTAACGCTTTTTTTGTTTTCTGAGCTTCGTCGAATGAACTCACAACAGCCTGTGCAATAAAGTGTATTATTGGAATTTCATTGAGCTTCATTTGCGACGCTTGAAGAGCCTTATAATATTTGGGCTTGTGAGCTTCGATGTAACCCGACAAATACAACGGCGTAAAACCTTCGCAGACCATTTGCAGGGCCATCAGAATTCGACCAACTCGACCATTCCCATCCGAGAAGGGATGGATAGCCTCAAAGTGAGCATGGCCGCGCGCCATTCGTACAATAAGGCCGGGCGCCATACCCGCGTGACTCATCTCGATCAGCAAATCGTCCCTCATCCATTCGAGATTCTCATCTAATGTCCTGGGGATGTGTTTTGGAGGTGTGGGATTAAATGTCGAATTTTCGGGCCGATTCAAGCCGCCCACGGTTACGTAAATTCCTTTACCTATTTCATTTCGAAAGAGCCCCGGTTTGCCTCTGAATTCTGGATCTCGAGACATCAAATCTTTGTGAAGTTTTCTTAGAAGATCTTTAGTAAATATTTTCGGACCTCTCTTGCGTGCATCTACTAGCGCATCTTCTAGTGCCTGTGCGTATCCTACAATTGAGGCTCGAGCGGACTTTTCGCCCTTCCTAAACAATTCCCTTGGAGTCAGTACCTGTTCGATAGTGGAAGCTGTGCCCTCGATGCGCGAGGAATGCAGCGCTTCTCGGCGAACTAGCAAGGCCAAGATCAACTGATCAACGCCATTTAAATCATCGAACCTAGGTAGGGAAGCAAGAACTTGGTGAGCCTCCCTGAGCAACTTAGAATTTAACTTTGCGCCTGCCACTTTTTCTCGTGAAGGCGGTGGCGGGATAACAAACCAAAGGTTCTGAAGATCGCCGGAGCCTTTTTCGGCGCCAAGCTGAAGTTTCGGATGAAGATCGGCCTTTTTCATAAGGTTATAGATAGCACATCTAATATAACTTTTCACAAGAAAAGTTATATTTAGATAGTCCAATATAACTCTTTTAAAAGAGGCAGGCTTAGGTCCAGGGCCTAAACCGCTTAAAGTGGATTCGAGTGAAAGGCGCTCAAGGGCTGCTAGCTGGCGGAGGCTCACAACGCGTTGGCGGCTCGATTGCAGCTCTAGGCCCAAGAATGATTCAAGTCCATATATTCGCGCTTATTTATGCTGTAGGCGTTTTCAATCTTTTTGCGGTGACGGAGCCCGGCTCTGAGGCGCCGATCTTCGTCGCATGCGAAGGCGCGAAGATAGAAGGAATGCCATGATCCGCTGGGTTTTATTGTGGTCACTCTTCATCAGCTCGATTTGTCACGCCAACTGCGATGAAACTCCCCTCCTGCCGCCTTCGGTCCGGTTGCTAGAGAAGGCCTATCGTGAAGGTTTGGTGTCGACAGCCTCGGTCCGCGCTTGGCTCGATGGTCATAGTTATTCGCCGGTTTTGAACCGGGCTCGGACGACGGATCAGATCGCAGTACTGAAGGGCCTCTCTCTTTATCTGGAGTCAAAGCCCCTGGATCGTTCGCGCGAGGCGATTGAGCAGTGGTTGATCGCGTTGGGTCATTCGCTTGGGATACAGGAAACGGCTCGATTAGACACTCAAATGGTGATCGCCCCTCAGCAACTGATGTCGGTCTCTGCATCGCTGGAAAACAATTTGGCTACTGCAATCCGAAGTGAGTCGGACGGTGGTGTGAGTTTCGCCATGATGGTGGGCAGTGCGGCTCATATTTACAGGTGGACTGCGGCCGAGGTTGCCGCTGGCGCAAATTCACTTAAAAAGCCGGATGTCCGCCAGCTGGCAAATCCACCCGTGCGCGAACTCAAGGCTTGGTCGATAAGTTTCACCCCAAAGGGCGAGCTGCAAGGATTTGTGCTCGAAGACAACGTTGCACAATTCGTGAATTTCAGTGCGCCGCAACCGACCCTAATAAGTTTGGGTCAGTCGTCCGCGCATGGTCAATCTGAGATTTATTTCTTAGGAGAGAAACTAGGATGCCTGAGAGGTCCGTCTGGCAATGTGACGATTTCGCCCGATCCGAAGCTCTCCGGTATTTCTCTGTATGTTTGCCATTCCATTCGGACTCGATCAGCTTGGGTTAATGCAATAGGGGAAACAGAGTTTATTGCGTTGACCGAAGTCTTGGAAATTTCATTGTTCAAACGCAATCGTGAAGGCTATCTGTCGGCGACGAAACTGGCAGATGGTGTTGCCGCATTCCAAGCGGTCAAAGGTCCATCCGGTGAAGTCGCTGTTGCAGTTCAAAAATTTGGAACAGCGGGAGGTCCGGCGCCGTTTGTGATTCTCGACTCAGCTGGAACTCAGAAATTCCCGACTATATACGTCGATGATGCAGATGCGGCGGAACCACTAGAGGCGGTATGGACCCCGTCGGGTCGTTTCGTGGTGGGAGTGCGGTGCAGAAGCAGAATCCGGGCCGATGGTTCATCCTTTCGCGTGTACGAACCTTTTGTCGGTCAGGACTTCCGGGACATCCCCCTGGTCGAGAAGCTTTGGAAGGTGCCGAGGCCACACTGGGTGAATGGTCTAATGGATTTTCCGCTTCTCGCTCTGATGGACGAGGACGATCTTAAGATCGTTGAGCCCTTTCAATCCTTGACGCCGATCGCGAAGATCGGTGGGGGCCTTGGAATCTATAGCTTTTCTGAAGACGGCCGTTTTTTCAGCCTCTTCAATAAGAAACGTGGGACGGTTTCATTTTTCTCCATTCAGAGACGCACTCCTTAGTCGGCGAGCGTCGGAAGCGGAGCCGTTGCCCCCCGACAATCCCGACATCTAAACTGAACTCGCGCTCACCACTCTGTTTTGAGGGCTGCTAGCTAGGACTTATTTTCTCATTATCCCGAGAATGCGCCGCCTCGACTGCTGCTCGGGGTAACTCCCCCTTTTAAATGCTGGATGAGCAGACGAAGGAGCCTATTGTTTTGACTGACGTCCGCAGCGCGTATGGAGGTATTCAGAGCGCACGCCCATCCGGGTTTGCCCATTAGGTAAAACACCACTGCAAGTGGAGCCACGAGCAATGGGGTGGATGTTTGGCTTATGACTGCAACAATCGAACTCTTGGTCATAGAGTGGCCCTCGTCTATTCCAAAACCAAAACTCACCAGGTTGCCGTTACATAAATGGCCTTCTGCAAGTTGGGGCATCTGATTCTCGTATGCGGAATTCACGGTCGACGAGAGCTTCAGCAAAGCAATGTCCGCTGTGGATCCCAAGTAATTCGCACTGATCTGACTTGCGATTGCTACCGTTTCGACTTCGCCTTGGTCGATATTGTAAACTTCGATCTGATTGACTTTGATTGAGCTCAGGCAATGGTCGGCCGTTAATACAATGTCTTTTTCAATCTGAAACCCGGAGCAAACGGGCTCACCATTCGCTAACAGTCGGACCGCAAATCGAGCCTCGTCTTGACGTTCAACTTGGGTCGAGCGTATAGCTCCATAAGCTACGTTGCCCATCAAGATAACAACCATGAAAAAAATCTTACTCATACAAAATCCGTTCTCCTAATGGGCGTTAGCGATGACAAATCTGCAAGATGGAGGTCTGCCTAGTAAGCCTTAGACCAATTCGCTCGGGCACGACGGTTGCGCCATTAAGGTGCGGATGAATAGAACTCCGGCCATCATGGCCACCCTCGCGGCGGGTGGCAAAAAGGCTCGTTTAAGGTAGCAGGCCATCTCGAACCTCAGATCTAGCCAATCACCCGTTTGCTCAAATTCCTAGAGCAAAGGAATAAAATTTGACTAATATCTGATATTATGTAATATTGGATATTAGTCCATGCGAAGAGTATTCTTTCAAACACATATTTTCTCAAAGAAGCTTGATTCGCGTGGCGGAGATGCGCTTTTACGGAGAATTGAGGAAGAGATTTTAAAAAACCCTCAAGCAGGTGCAACGGTCGCAGGCACAGGCGGTGTTCGTAAGCTTCGAATAGAAGACCCTGAAAGAACAAGAGGGAAAAGAGGCGGTTTTCGAGTTTTGTATTTGGATTTACCAGATTGTGAAGAGACGTTTTTCATCACGTTTTATGGCAAAGACGAGGCCGACGATCTATCAGCCGAAGGTAAGAAGATTATCAGTCAGATTGTCGCTTCGATTAAACATGAGGATTGAAAGAAGGAGTTATATCATGGCCGCAAAAAAATCAGTAGAGCAGGAACTCATTGATGGATTGGGTGAGGTGCTTCGTCACAAACGCGGCAAGAAAGTATTAAAGGGGCGCGTTCGAGAACTCCCTGATCCCGCTCCAGAGTGGACGGCAATGGAAATCAAGCGATTCCGAGAAAAAACACTTGGAATGAGTCAAACTGAGTTCGCAGCCCTTTTGAATATCAAGGCTCCAACCGTTCGGGCCTGGGAACAGGGCCACAACGTTCCGTCAGGAGCAGCCGCTCGCCTTATTGAGGCCTTAAAGAAGGACCCCTCATTGGTGGCGAAGCTCATTGCATAACGAAGGATAAGGCATTAAAAGTGGGGTTTTAATCCAGTGGGCGGCCATGGTTTACGGCGCTTTGACCTGGTAACCCCTAATGGATTCCCCGCTTCTCGCTCTGATGGGCGAAAACGATCTCAAGATCGTTGACCCCTTTCCATCCTTGACGCCGATCGCGAAGATCGGCGTGGGCCTTGGAATCGAAAGTTTTTCTGAAGACGGCCGTTTTTTCAGCCTCGTCAATAGGGAGCGTGGGACGGTTTCATTTTTCTCCATTCAGAGTTCTGTCGGCCGCACTCCTAGATGTTTCAAATTGAGGCACAGAGACCGGGGTGATGATTTCCCTCATTGTTTTAAGGGTGGGCTTACTCACCCAAAACAATGGCGCAGTTCTTGAAGCATTTGCGGCTCATGGTCAGTCTTCGTTTTCATTTCTACCTTGTTCTTGTGATAGCGGCGTGTACTTACGTGAGCCCGGGTCTTGCCTCACCCCAAGGGTGTTCAGGTGCTCAACGAATTGATATGGATGAGTATCCTTGGTCCGCCGTGGGGGCCCTGTTTACGGTCACGCCAAACAGAGCCTACCTGGGGACGGCTTTCATGATCAGTGATCGGCTCCTTGTGACCGCTCAGCACAATGTCGTTTCTACTGATTTCGTCTCGGACTTCTTTTGGGTTCCCAATTATCGTCCGATTGCCGATAGTGCATTTATATTTGTTCCGGGTCTGGCTCAATTGGATCGGAATCCGATCGATCAGGTCCTTCAGGGTGGGACATCCGCAAAGGTTATTGCTTATGGAAGAAGGAAGTTCTCGGACTGGGCGATATTGCGACTCTCGACCCCACACAAACTGCCCTCTGGAGCAATTAAAATGGTTAGGACAGACAGGGTTACCTTAAACTCTTCACGCCTTATTACTGGGGGATTCTCGTGCACCCAGGGGTCACGCACGATATTTTCTATTTACGAGGGGAGCCTCTTCAAAACTATTGAAGAGTTTTTCTTTGGCCCGATGGTTGTCGGTTTTAATTCTGCAAAAGGACACTCCGGCGGTCCCGTCTTTATTGAACCTGTCGCTCCAAATGATGAATGGAGAGCCGTTGGAATATTGATTCGTGGATCAATTCTCAACGCCAATGGCTCAGGCATCGAGATCTCGGAGGAGCTCTTCCACGCCGTGGAAAAAGCCCTTGCGGAAGAAGAGGGGGACTCAACCAGGTGCCGCCAAGGGAGATCTTGCCTTTAAGGGCTCGCCTCAAACCAGAAGTCTTGCGACCAGCGGAATAACCTTTGCAACGGCGGGAAGAATGAAAATGCGATTATTGGTTTTAACGTTGGGGCTGCTTTCGCCCGCCGCCCAGGCCGAGCTATTGACGGATAGCAGGCCTGAGCCTCCTGCCCACTTGCATCAGTTGATGCTCGACCAGGCTGGCGATCCAGATATCAAATTTCGCGTTAGACTGACCAAAATCGGCACGTCAGGTCTCGATGCCTACCCAGCCGGCACCATATTGCAACAGCTGGTCAATCAGAACCAGTGGCCGCAAATCAAAAGTGAGAATGCTTATAAGGTACCAACGACAGCCTCCCCGCCCGCGTCCTACGAAAGTGCTCTGGCGCGACTGCCGCTTGCCGCAACCATGGGCTTTCAAATTCGAATGGGCAAGTTTGGTAACATTTTATGCGATTCCTGGCGAAAGTACATTCTGGTTGATCAGGAGGTTATGGAGTTGATCACGGGTTCGGCTCTAGGTGCCACCACCAGTCTTGCTATGACGGCCGTATTTGCTCATGAACTCGGACACTACCTGCATGACCTACACCACTTTCGGATGGGCTACGAAGCGCCAAAGTCATTCAACTCAAATGACGAGCTAATCGCCTATCAGGACGCCAGTCACGCCGAGGTCGAGCTGCTCGCATGCGAGCTTATGAAGCACAGTGGTCTTAGCCGCAGCGAAATCAGAAGTGGCTACGATCAGCTTTTCTCCCAATTAGACGCCATACATCTAAACCTCACGAATGGAACACTTCCCAGTTCTAATCTTAAATCCCGTCGTGGGGCCTTAGATCTTTGTCTCAGGAAGTAAGATCACGAAACTCCTGATTAGAGTGGGCCCCACGGTATGGCGCGGGGAATGCTTAAGGAAACCTCAATGCGCTTTAAAGCAGGCACGGCGTTCTCAAGGGTGGGATTTTTCACTCCTGATTACTTTCTATTCAATTTGTTCGCGGCGATTTTCGCCGTTTCAGGTCTATTTCCGGCTGACGCCCGCGCGCATTCGCCCGAATGCGCCGATTATCTCGTCTATAAAATTAAAGTGCTGAACAAATCCGGTCCTGCCCTGGCGTCGCACATCCGTGGTCTTGAGATCCTTCGTCAAACTCTCGAAGCTCACCCGGTGCCGGGAGTTCAGGTCGAGTTAGTCACCGTCGATGAAAAGGGACAGGCGACCTATCCTATCCGGGATGGGAGTACGACGATTCAGCGCTACTTGCAGAGATCCGAAATTCCGCGCGCTGACCGGCAGCGGGCGGTGGACCTCTTTGTCGACCGGCGGGATCAAGTGCGGGCCGCTTTAGCGAAAAGGTTCCGCATCAAGTCTAGGCACTTTTTTGAGGTCAATTTGGGCGAGTTCGGGAAACTGGACGTCTTCGAAGATGAGATTCGCGAGGAGGGATTCGGGCGATTTTTCTTTTCGATTCAAACCCTTTCATTCCGGCCCGACTCGGGCGAAATGGTCATCAACTATCCGGCTTATTTCGAAAGCGGCCATAATCCGCGGCTCTCCAATATGGCCGTGGTCTTGAGGCCAGACGCCGACCATTCAGTTTTTGCGCCTGTTCGAACTGAAACCCGCGAACGCCGGAAGAGGGAAAGGGCGGCCGTACGCGAACGCCGTTATAGGAATATTCAATATCGCAACGAAGTCGAGCGCCAGCGGGGCGAGATTCTCGATCAGTTCGTGGGAATCGAAACATGGCAGCCGACGAATTCCATTGCGGCACCCGAAAGTTTTTTGGAATGGTCGGCTCCGCCTGCAAACGACTTCCATTACGCCGGACCTACGCCCGCCATAATTGATCAGATCCTAAAGGAATCGAGAGCCTCAGAAGTGCAAATGGTTCAGCGCGAGGTCGCAGCGCTTCAGGCGTATTTAAGCGGAGTGGACCGTGAACTGCCAGAGGAAGATCGCATCCGCTTTCGTCGCAATGTCGCTGCGCTATTTAAGCTTCTCGAAGCTTCTGGAACAGTGAAGGAAAGGCTTGAGGCCTTTTATAAATTTCGAAACGCAGCCAAAGCCGATCGATATAATTTCACGCCGCCTGAGTTTCTTGAAGCCTGGCTGGTCGACCTGATTTCGTGGCGGCCGGCTGCGATCGCACTTCGTCCAATTCCGTTGCCCTATTCTCGGCCCCTTTCGCTCCAGGGTTACCGGACTATGGAGGAAGTCGAAGTGGACTTCGATGTTCTGGCCCGCAAAACGGCCTTCACCTCAGACACAGTCTCCGAAGTCGACGTCGCGTTTTCCCAAACCGCCAAAGGCTTTCCCGATTTTCGAGTTCGGCAAAAAGAGGGGAGTGTGCGAGTTTTCCTCGACAATACGCAACGGGTCTATGGGGTCGGCCACAAAGGCGCGCTGGAGTTCCAGGGCCTGCGCACGCAAAGAAGTTTCCCGGCGCTCAATCGTCACTACGCCGTAATTTTGCCGAAAGGATTTGTCGACCACTTCGGCGGCGTTGTTCGGGATCCTCGGCCGATCAACCCGGAGGAGTTCTTTCGCCGCTTCGATCGCCACGACAAACTTTTTCCCATCACCTTTGAATCGTCGACCCGCGAAATGGGCCAGGCCCATATCTACATGAGCTGGCGCGATATCGAGGTCAACGGCCAGCGCATGTCCCTGGCCGACTACATTCGCCGCTATTCTCTCGCTGTGGTTGAGTTCGATCGTGACGGAAGAATTATTTCGACGATGTCGTTTTGATTCCATCTCCGATCTTCTCACAGCATGGTTTTTGCTTAAGATAGTCACTTTCCAGTCTCAAACCTCAAACAGGATCTAAATGTGGCCTTTATTAAACTCGTTCTTGTAATTTCTACGATGTTGTTTAGCTACTCAGCTTCGGCAGCTTCAAAGTCCAGTTGGTTTGGTGGGCTCTGCGAGCGCCTTTTGGGAGTTGCGACCCAGAAGGTGGAGGCCAACGACCAGGATGCCAAAATGGAGTTCCGTATTGGGATAACGGTCATCGAGTCCTATTTGAGGTTTCTAAAATCAGCATTGGGCACGCGCGCAGAGTCTGTCTATTGGTGGGAACGGCAGCATCAAGATGATCGAGAAGGCCTATTGGCTCGGCTAGAGCTACATAGAGACGACCAGCGCGCTCTGCTTGAATCAGGAAAGATTCAGACTCGCGAAGAACTGTACCTGAGTCACGGTGGAAGCTCGATTTTTCGCTCTGAAGTTTCGCACTATGTAGTCTTCAATCCGAAGATAAAAGACTCGCGAAAGTGGCGTTTTAGAAGTGAATACTGGGAACATGACGCTGGCATCGGACGGTCATCCACCTCAAAACAGGAGAGCCAGTTCCTTACTCTGGAAGAGCTTGCACTTCTTTATGGACGGTGGTTACAGGCAGTTGCCGGCATTTCAAGAAGCCTCAAAGATCCTTTAACCCTTGAGGCTCAAGAAATTTCCGTTCAGTTTCTCATTCATCAGCGCAAATTATCTGCTGAACAAGCTTCACACCTCGTAAAATCCTTCCGGTCCATTAAAAACTGAGAAAAATTACTCGAGTGCGAAGGCCTATGCGGCCTACAGCTATTCCTTACAAGAATCGGCCGCGGGGATGCCACTGCCACCAGATTCACACAGCACAATGACCTTGGTTTCAGGGTCATTCTCTTCGGTCGTGTAGGTGACCTCCTCCACACTGACTGTGTTTTCAAACGCCACGACTTCTTGACCAGATTTTTGCAAAACGCACATTTCCTTATCGTGTTTTACAACGCTGAGCTGGTTGATCTTAACACTCTCTTCGGCGATTTCGCCGATCCCTTCAACGGTGAGAATTCCATTCTCTAATTTCACCACGCCATCAGCGCTGGAACAGTAATCCCAGTGGTCCGAGGCAAAGGCTGAGGCGGAAAGGCCGAGAGCTAAGGCGAGAGCAATTTTTTTCATTTTATTTCCCCTTTGAAAGAAGGGAGCTTCTCCTGCCTTTATTCTCCTGTGAACTGAAGCCTTCAGGATTGTGGTGATTTCACTATCAATGCACAAAGTGCGGGCAGTCTCAGTTGAATATTTTCAGCAATCCCTATATCGCTATCAGCGCAGCGACCGCTCACGATTGCAAGGCGCGGGGAGTGCCAAAGGCGTGCCAATACACGTCACCACACAGTTAAATTCATTTAACCGGCGCGGATGAGGTTTCTTTTTCATCCAGCACAATTTGGAGGACCCTCACCGCGCCTAGATCATACAAAGCGCGTAGCATTTCTGCGTGACGATAATCTGAGGTCGAGGGAGATCTCACCAGCAGAATGATTTGCCCATGGACTAAATCAGGTTGCGCAATTTTCAGAGTTCCGGCCACCTCATAAATTCTTCGCCACTTTGTCGATTGGGCAAAAGCGTCAGGCACCCATTCGGATTTTTTGTCTACCGACTGAACCAACAACGTTTTCACTCGAGTCATAAACTCAGGGACAACGTAACCCACATCTAATGTCACAATCCGATTTAGGCGATAGAAGTCTAAGACGTCGCTCACCTGCTGGTGCGATTCAACGGTCTGGGGGAGAGTTTGCGATATCGACTCCAATCCAAACAATTTATCGGACCTGGCCCAAAGAAATGAGCGCACGTAATGATCGATGTCTTGTGGAATAAACTCAACATGACTTCGCTTGGTCGGCTGCACGACTCTCAGGGTACCCCTGTTGCCCTCAGACTCTCCCGAGCGGCGCCAATTTCTGTGATAACCCTGACTATAGTCTCGAAGAAGGCCACTTCGCACTAAGTTCTCACCCGTCGCCAAATAAATTTCGCGCAATACCGACACCATATCCACGGCCTCTGGACTGTTGGCATCGGGGTTTGAAATAAAATGCTCCATTAAAAAATTATGCCTTTTGATCAAAGGCGCACCCTGCTGTTGCCTTTGTAAATTCACTCGCTCGATGGCGGGGAACAAAACGACGTTGGCCCAAAGTTCACTGGCATTTAGGCGTGCGGTAAGACCCACTTGGGCAAAAAATAGCCCGGATCTCTTAAGTCCTAAAAGCTTTTGGGTTCGCTCATGCACTAACTTCACGGAATCAGGATGGCCCATCTCCGCTAGAATTCGTTGAGAGGCTTGGCCAACCTCAAATAGCGCCTGAGAATACATTCCCGCTTTTTTGGTGCGCCCCTTTTCCGGACGGTAGGTTCGATGCAAGTCTTTAAATCGAACCATCGCTTTGTCTGTTTCGGAGTCATAGGATTCCACACTCAAAATTCCCATGCCCAGATCAACCACAAGATTTTTGTTCTCAACCGCACTCAGCAGATGTTCTTGACATGAGCGAGTCAGCTCCGGTGTGGCCACCGCCGCCTGTAAAGGCACCACAAAGGCACTTAAAAAAGCGGCAACCATGGATTTTCTTCGGCCCGGAATCAATTTAGTTCTCCTGTGTAAGAATCTCAGAAGTCACCGCAAAAAATGTGCCGCATTAACTGGAAATTAAGGTCGACTCTTACGGCTTCGGACGTAAAACCATCAGCGCCGCCTCGGTGGGAGCGAACTCGGCCCGGGCCGATCCGCCGCGAGCCCCAGCGCGGCGCGATTACTCCGACGCCAAACCCAACCGGCGCAGGTAGGGGACGGGGCTCATCGGCGTGCCTAAGAAGCTTTCGAGCGCCTGCTTAGCGTGAACGGCCGTCGTCGGCTCCAGCACCTCGCTCACATATTGGGCGCGGGCCTGAGGTGAGTGAAAGCCGCCCAACGCCGACATCCGATCCCAAATATGAATGGCCGCCATCTTAGACCAGAAGTAGGAATAGTAGTTGCCGCCATAACCAACGACCAAATGTGAAAACGAATCGAAAAAGCGATCACCTGGATCAGTCTCAAAGCCGTAGAAATCGAAATGGGCCTGTCGATAAAGGCGATGCAACTGCGCCGGGGTTAGCGTCGACGGGCCAGTCGCTCGGTCGAACAAGAGCTGATCGAGCCAGGCCAAAAAGAAGGTGTTGTGTAAATGGGTCGGGCTGACTCGCGGAGTTCCGGATAGCTCACGCGCCACCGCCTCCGCCTGTGCTCGGGTGAGACCGCCATCCGCAATCGCCGTCAAAGTGTTGGGATCCGTTAAAAGCAGCTCGCCAAAATTAGACGGAATTTCGACAAAGTCCGTCGTCCGATTGTAGCCCCAGGTCGAGACGTAGTCGGCCTTGGCTAAAAGTGCGTGGAAAGCATGACCGAATTCATGAACCAGGGTGCCGACCTTCGAGATTTCGAGATATTTGGAGGCCGCTTCTTCCTTCGGCCCCATGTTGAACACGACCGCTACCGCGGGCGCATGCCGATTCGCCACCGGCGGTGATAGCCTGGACACAAACGCGGTGTTGGGATCTTTCTCTGGTCGTGAATGCGGATCGAGGTACAAGAGACCCACAGGCGCTCCATCCAGCTTTCGAACTTCAAACGCTCGCACCTCCGGAGTCCATCCGACTAGGTCTTTTCGTTCCAAGACTTGAAGAGAAAGCAAACGGGCAAACACATGGAGCGTCCGCTCCATGGTGGGGATGGCGGGAAAGTGCTTTTCAATACCGGCGAGTTCGTCTGTTTTTGCAGCAGCTTCTTGCTTCTCCAGCTGGGCTTCAAAGTAGAATACGTCCCAAGGGGCCAAGGGCTTAGTCGAGCCAGTGGCGGCTTTTAAGGCTTGCATGGCTTCACGCTTGGCGGTGAGTCCTGGTTGCATGTGCGTGCGTAATTCACTGATCACCCGTGCGACCTCATGACGGTTACGGGCCAAAGATTCAGGCGAGATCATCGAATCGAGCGTGTTGTCTTTGCCGAGGAGACTGGCGATTTCTCCGGCCTTGTTGACGTAGTCGATCAGGATCGCACTGTTTTTAGGCGCGCGCGAGCGATAAGCGAGAAAGATCTTCTTACGGGTTTCTTCGCTAGTGGCTGTGGTGAGCAGTCGGCGTACGGAATCGGAACTTTGTGCAGCGACCTGGTAAAGTCCCTCGGCGGTTGGTTTGAGTGGGGTGAGATCGACTCCCGTTAATTCATCTTTGTGCAAGGAGATCAGAATTTCTTTTTTTAGATTGTTCAGATAGGCCACTTGCAATTCGGACATCTCCGTTTGCAGCTTTTGAATCCTCCTGCGGCTGGCCTCAATCAGGGTCGCGCCGTTTTCGCGGAACATCTCGTTGTACTCTTTCAGCAAAGCTTGCTGGGCCGGATTCTCGGGCTTTTGGTCTTGAGTCGCCAGGTAGAGTTCGTGGTTTAAGGCCAACTCATTGAGCGCATCGAATGCTTCGACTTGAATCTTTTGCAGTTCCTGTTGGCTATCCCCGGGAACGACCGTGGAGGCGACGGCGAGGTAGTAGATGATTTTTTCTAAGTACTGGGCGCGGGCGTCTTCAAGGCGCAGAACCGTGTTGGTAAAGGTTCGCTGGTTTTTGTCGAGTTCGAGGATTTCTCGTACGGCTGTTTTGAGGTCCGCTTTCGACGTCGCCAGGCGCTGGCGCAAAAACCCGGGCTCGGTAAGCCGGGGAAGATTGGGGAGCCAGCTTGCGACCAAGACGGCTTCGCATTCGGGAGGAGGGGTGGGCGGGTTTGCAGGACCTGCCTGGGCCGCGCCGATCGGCACAAGCAGCCCGCTGGCGATCTGGGCAATGGATATATTTTTCAACCATGGATTCATACTGGCTCCAATGACTCAAGCCTTTTCGTATACAAGCGTTTTAGAGTCTATTTGGGCAGTCGAGGTGCAACAACTGAACCGGGAGTGGGTGCAAGTTATCCGGCCCGGGCCGAGTTCAGCGATGGTGGAGGCTGCGCCTAGCTAATTGTCGGTCCTTAGCGGGCTTCTGCAATCGCCAAACTCAGATCTTCAAGAGTCAGGCGGGCTCGGGCGACTCGACCGAGGCGAGGCACTTCGTCGACAATCATACCCGAAGGCACGACGATGCTTTGGCCGCGAGAGATGACAAGTTTGATTTTAGAATCGGTAATTTTGACTACTTTACCTTCGACAAAGAATTCTAAAGGCGAGGCTTTTGCGCTTGCGCCCAGGAACACCAAGGACAAAATACAGCTGGCTATTAACTTCTTCATTTAGTGATCCTCGATCCAGATTCATCTATTTTAAAGTCGAGTGGTCGACCGATCGCAAAATTGTCTCTCACAATTCCTGTAATATCCTGCTGGCAAGTGGAGCCCATTCGCGAATTCTTAGCCAAGAAGCTTGCAGAGTTAATGGCAATGGGCATCGACTTCGGTGGGGTACCCGAGCCCACCGTATAGGAGGCTTCACAGTTGATCATTCCAGAGCGGCAATCCGAATCAGACGTTGGTGGGCTCCCCGCATATTTGCAATTTGAAATATCGGTGAAGATAGGGCGCCTTAAACAGTTCTGCACGCCTTCGGGAAATTTAGCGACTTTTGAGCGAATTACCTTCGGTATACCAATCCTACGGTCTCGCCCCGATGTGTCGGTGTGGAACGCACTATAGGTCGATACGACTTCTCGAGTTGAAGCGTCGACACTGAAGCTCACGGACACTCCGCAAATCTTACGCTTTTGAATGATCGCATCCCTAAGATAGTCGAAATCGCTAGTGGGTTGCACGTCTTTGGAACTGGCTTTCTCTCGCGCCAGGCTTAAAAGCTCGGTGGAATTATCGCACGCGCCTCTATTCAACGCCATTCGCAGAAAAACATCGTTGAAATTTCCCGCGCGAGTGTCATTGAGTTCCTGGCGGACAGCGTCGATATAGATTTTCTGACCGGGACATTCTTCTGAAGCCGCTTTGAGAGCCGGATTTAACCCACTCGCCATCGAAGTTTTTATATCCGGGGTTCCCGTTAACATATCCCATAGCGAACGCCCAAAAGATAAGTTCGGGAACATAAGAACTAGAGCTAGTAGGAAAGATCGCGCCTTCATAAGTCTAATTGTGATGAGAGTTATCTTGGCAAGCAAGGGCGATTTTACGCTACACGAACTCAGGGGCAATCTAACGGCATCTAAAAGATACCAGATTCACTGGGAGCGAGAATGCATCGATCCGGCTGAACTGGCAAGACTCCGCTGGGTTGAAAAATGGAGCCTCAATCGAATTGCAGCCTATTTTGGCTGTACCAAGTCGGGCGTGTGCTCAGTATTGAGGAGGTCAAGCGGGCCCCGGTTGACCCAAACGAGGGCTCAAACGTCAACGGGTTGCGGTGAAACGCTCGCGGACGGGTAGTCCGCGTTTAAACGGTAGGTAGGGATTTTAGAATCGAGTGATTACTGACCCTTTTCGCCTAAGGCTCTTTCGCATTCCTGAAGATCGCTTGCCTGTGGGGAGGAAGATGGATGGCCTCGACGAAGTCTGACCGTGGGAAATTTTAGCCCTGACTCTTTGAAATCGTGTTTGTAGCCAAAGACTAAAAAGATAGGAACTGTGCCTGAAGGCTTTCGCTTGAGGTAGCCTGCTACCTGTTCTAGCGCCTGCTCCTCGCGTCGCGTATGGACGTCATAGATAAAGTCAGCGCGGCTCCAAATCTGTTGGATAGCCTGATCCTCGCCCATTCCAGATGCTTTCATTTTCTCCAGAACTGCAGAATATTTTTGTTGAACGCGATGGTCTTCATCGCCGTCCCGACCAGTTCCTCTCAACTCAGAAGCAGATCCAGACATCAGCGCAACATATACACCACCATAAGTGTAGAGCACTCGCCTTTGCAATTCAGTGAGATCTGCCACCTTAGTTGGAAATTTCTGCCGGAATTGTTGACCCACAATTTTTAAGTCTCTTAGGTGAGGCACATCGATGGTTTGGAAATCGTATACGTCATCACCAGGAACAGTTTCCTCGAAGACAATCGCCGGGTTGCCTTTGGATATTTCGCTAATCGATTTTGCGATCTGAAAATTCGATTCGATGACCTTCCCACGAACCTCGGGGGTAGCCTCTTCGTAGGACGTCTCCTTATGCTTGAGACCCAATAGGGTAACGTCGTGGCCCAGAGCCATGGCCCCTTGTAAGCAAGTCGATAGAATAAGGAGGACTTTAAAGATTCGCACGGACCCAAGGTACTGCAAATTGTGAACCCGCTTAGGCTGAGCTTGCTCAGATTCGCCCCGAACTCCCTAAACAAAGGCCGATTTTTGTCGTTCTAAAACCAAATGAATGCCGCCTGCCTGTTACGCGAGTTCGCGCCGGCCAAAGTACCACCCTCATTAAAATCGATTTGGGGATGTTTGAGGGTGGGCTTCAGCTTCATGTTTGAGATAGGATCAAACAATCACTCAAAGGCCACAGCAATCGAAAGGTATCGCGCCGAGCAGATTGCCGGCGCGGTTCGATTCGCTAGATCATCAAGATTTAAGTGTTTTTGAATCACTTTTTCATCGCGGATCTTTTGAGGACTCTCGAATATTTTGGAATTGATGCGCTGATGAAGGGAGGACAGGGTGGCATAAAGAGCTCCGCCAACTCGATGGTCCATACGTCAGAAGGATCTGCCAAATAAACAAAGTTCGCCAAACCATATTCACCCTGGCGTCGCTCCTTTGAGGGGTCAGCAACCGTACAAGTGGCGTCATTCTCCCACTCATACCACGTAAGCAAACCTCGAAGTTCCACTACCTTCAACTTAGAGTCAGCCGCCAAATGCAATCCATTCAATTCACCTGATAGCATTTTAAGGTAAGGCAAATTCATTCCGACTTCGCTCATATCTTTCGTGTCTACGTCGATGACATGATAATCGATCTTCCAGCCCGCAAATGCGGTGGGACTGCAAAACAACAAGGTTAATATCGAAAACAAAATAGATTTCATAAAAATCCCCCTCATTTGAAAATCATATCAGCGCATGTTTTTGAAGATAAGATCGATCATTTGGGTCTGGCCGAAAGCCTTGCGCCGTTCGCTCCGACATGACGAAGTCAACAAAGGAATGAAACCCAACCGCATCCTTGTCAGCAACGGCACCGGGCCACAAAACAGAATGGAGAAAACCGGGGAGTCAGGAAGACGACCAAAGGTCGGCTTTTCGAAATGGTGGAGGCTGCGCCAAGCTACACGAACTCAGGGGCAATCTAACGGCATCAAAAAGATACCAGATCCACTGGGAGCGAGAATGCATCGATCCGGCTGAACTGGCAAGACTCCGCTGGGTTGAAAACTGGAGCCTCAATCAAATTGCGGCTCATTTCGGCTTTACGAAGTCAGGGCTATGCTCGGCCTTGCGGAGAGCCGGCGGCCGCGAGTGACCCAAACAACTCATCAAAGGCTATTAGGCGTGATCGTTCACGGCGCGGACAGGTCGTCCGCGCTCAAAAATAGGTGAGCCCTTCCAGAATCGAGTGTTTAACGACCAAAGTTTGTTTGCTGGCACTCGCACTGACAAGTGCCATCTTTGAATTGGCAGACCGAATTGGTGCAGTAAGCTGACGTTCCTTCGCATGACCGAGAGATTTCGCTCGACTGACGACTGAACTCAAACACTTCAATCCTGCCTGAAGTTCCGTAACCCCTGCGTAATTCGCGCCTAACGTCCGAATTGAGCCGCCAAAATCAACGCTCGAGAAGCGGTCGCCAGGGCAAAGTGGCGTTAACCATGGCCCCCCTGGGATGGAAGGGTTATCATCTGAACATTAGATTAGATTAATTGAAATTTTAGAAAATCTAATGTGTACAAAAGAACCATTGGTCGGTTACCGGTAGCAATTGAAAAGCTGAAATCAATTTTGCTTCTAACCATTTGTGAATACTCAATAGGAGAGCTGTAATGACAACGATAAGATTCTTGTGCGCCTTTGCATTTTCTGTGTTTTCCATGGTGGGAATTCTTTTTACTTCGTCAGGCTACGCACTCCCTATGGACGAAATTCAAAAAAGCATTAATTATATTAAAAACCATTATGGCAACAATGTGAATCCATCGGCGACCTGGTGTGAATATGTACGTGAAGTAGCATTGGATTCACCTTTCCCGGGCTTCGTAGCTGATACCAATGCTGTGGGGACAAAGTATAGATCCAGCGAGGCCCTAATCGGTCGACAAATAAGGTCCGTTATGTGGCAAAGAGATCAGGACGATTCCAGTTACTGTTATATATTAAAGGAATTTTTTTGGGGTGGAGCCTATAATCTTTTTGTTCATCGAACCAACCAGAACGTTCATAAAAACACTCCGTTGATTGCGAAATACGCCGATCAACCGTTTGCTCCAGAGCTTATGGCGAAGTATTTTGTGCCTGCTAGAAGCTCAAACATCTGGGGTATTCCCGCAACTGGAGTGAAGATCGCGATTGATGCGATCCCAGCCTTTCTGGCGGAGTTGTTTTCGGATAAATATTTTATCGATATTGCCTCACATCCGAAGTATAAAGAAATGGGTCAGCAATGCATTCAGAATTATCGAGGTAAGGTATGGTCCCTGCACACTTCGTATTCCCTCGGTGACGTGGTTCTGTCGACCTGGGATTCCTTTGAGTCACATTCTGGGGAAGAGGGATCGGCTGTCTGCACTATGGACTCCAGATACTTGAGGGACGCAATGCGATCTTGTGCCAATCGATATGGCTTTGAAGTCAATCCTGGGTATTACGAGGTACACATTAAAGCGAAGGCATTTAAGGCGTTCAACAAGTGCATAAATGACTATGAGACCGAAGTTCGGAGATAGCCCCCTCGTGCCAAACTGAATGCGACGGGCTTAGGTGCGTATCCTGAGCCTTGCGCGCCAGCAGGTGAGCCTGTGCGCACAAAGCCCGTACATAGCCAAGTTGATCAAAGAAACTAGAATGAACCAGCCGATGTAGGTTGCCCAAGGTAGCATCCTATCTATTCGGAGTTCTAAAGTCGTATTTGAAACTTACAGGACTAAAGGTGTGGGGCGTAGTGGAGGCAAAACGCTACGGATTGCCTGAGCGCTACAACCCAATGAAATTCAACCGACCCCTTGTCAGCAGCCTATTGGCCTAAGTTCAGCCACCATTTAATTCGATCTGACGATGTTTGAGGCACAGGGGTTAGCCGTCGCGAAAAACCTCATTAAGGTCAAACGTTGGGTCCAAGGTCTCTTGGAAATTTCCCGGCCGACGGCCAAAGGACATGATAGTGGGCTTCATCCCGTCAAAATACTCGGTCTCATGGATAAACGGCACCGGGCAGTTTTCAAAAACCTCTGCCTTGATGCGGGCTACGGATTTCCAATCGAGGTTCTT
>JALHOQ010000002.1 GCA_022842925.1 Bdellovibrionales bacterium | reverse complement strand
TCAACGCAGTCAACGCAGTCAACGCAGTCAACGCAGTCAACGCAGTCAACGCAGTCAACGCAGTCAACGCAGTCAACGCAGTCAACGCAGTCAACGCAGTCAACGCAGTCAACGCAGTCGCCCGGCCATCGGCAACACGGCCCGGGCAAGGTTCGAAAGTCGCTGGCAACCGCCACTCGGCATCGGGTTCACCTTAAGTATAACGGTCAGTGTGCCTTTCACCATGCGAACGGTGAGCGGTGTCGAGAGCGTCGCTTTCTTGACATTCATCACATTCAGCCGGTGTGGGCGGGGGGACTCGATGAGCTGAACAATCTTGAGCTTCTATGTGCGGGACACCATCGAGTTCGACATGGCTGAGCTTCTGCTGCTCGCCCGACCATCCGGCTCGAACTTCAGCGATGAAACATGCCAGCGAGGTATGGACATCGATGAACGGGGAAAGCCCAAACAAATTGACATCGCGCAGGCGGGTTCGTTACTCATGTAAGGTGACTCAAATGCTCGACATTCTCTCTTATATTCGCGGACCGATCGTCTCTGTGTTTGGCGGCCTGTTTACGCTTATGCAGTCGGCGGTCGTAATTCTCGTCGCCGCCCTCACGCGATCCCGTCGAGCGATCGACTTCACCTGCGTCGACATGTGGGCCAAACCCATGCTCTGGTTCTCGGGTGTAGACCTGGAAATTCGCGGCGCCGAGAATATCCAGAACTCAGCTAAGGGCTTTCTTATCCTCTTCAGTCACAGTAGCAACTTCGACATCCCGGTCCTGTTCTGCCTTCCGCACTCCTTTCGCTTCGCCGCCAAAATCGAACTCTTCAAAATCCCATTTTTCGGCCGGGCCATGGCGATGTGCGGAGTTCTTCCCATCGACAGGGGCGATCGCGGCAAGGTCTTACGAATTTACGACAACGCCATTTCGCGAGTCGAAAAGGGAGAGTGTTTCGCGCTCGCTCCCGAAGGCACCCGGCAAAAAGAGCCGAAGATCGGCCCCTTTAAAAAAGGGCCCTTTATCTTTGCCGTAAACGCCAAAGCCGATCTGCTTCCGGTCGTGATTGTCGGCGCATTCGAAGTGATGCCGAAGAACTCATTATGGATCAACATGGGCCGCTGGCGGCGAAAAGTGGTCATGCAGATTCTGCCTAAGGTTTCGACCGAGGGTCTAAATCCGGATAACCTTCAGACGCTCGTCGAGCGAGTCCGATCCGACATGGAAGCAGCATTCACGCGCATCCACGCCGAAATACAAAAAGCCAATTAAAGAAAATATTTGAGAGTGTAAATCATGGCTCCGCTCGAACCCGGCGTGCCAAGCTTACTTGTCACGTAGCGACCCTGAACTCCAGCCGACACCTTCTCGTCTATCTGCCACCACAGAGACACGGCTCCATTGTGACTCGTTCGACCGCCACCCTGACCGGCCGCATACCCGGCCTTCCGCTCAAACTCAAATTCATGCCAGTCCGCCGCCATCCAGCGCTCACCCAGAAACTCAAACCAATAGCCGACCGTCCATCCGGCCATAAAACCATTCGGTCCACTAAAAAATGTCTGCGATACATCGTGAAAACCGACAAACGGCTTAAACCACCACCCCGCACCCGCAAAGGAATAGCCAAGTCCTAAAACACGATTCTGTTCAAAAAATCCATGCATGGAGAAACTGTAAACATGGGCATAGGCGGTGAGTCCACCCAACCCAAGCTTGCGATGGACTGCGCCCTTGGCCGCAGTCCGAACATCGACTCCGCGCTGACCGGGATTCTCATAATCGAAAAACCCGTAAACATCGCCCCAATCAAATTCGGCGTAGCCTTCCAGCTCCAGGTAAGAAAAGTCCCGCTTGGTCGACTTCCTCTCAGTCCCTTCGCTCCAATCCAAAAAATTGGCATTCAAATCGGCAAAACCGAATTTAAATTCGGCGTGGGCGGAGTGAGCGGCAAAGCAACAAACGAGAATTAGCCAGCGCATATAGCGTACAGCTTGTACGCGCCCGCACGAATCCCGGCAACCGCCGATTTAGCTTTTACCCTTTTGCACCCAGCATACTTTGGTGAGCAAAGTGAAATCGGAGTCCGGACGGGTGCCGATCTCGCGTTCCATCAAGTCTTCCAACTTGGTGACGATATAGTTTTTATAGAAAGGTTCGTGATAGATTTTAGGAAACCGCTCGAGGGCCCAATTTAAGTCCGGGTCATCGTCGATCTGAAGCGAGTCGGCCACAACCAAAACGCCGGCTGGCTTCAATAGCCGCCAGGCCTCGTGCAGGACCTTCACCCGCTCCTCGAGCGGCAGCTCATGCATCAGGTAAACCGAAACCACGGCATCGAACAGCCCGTCTTTAAAATCCGTATCCGTGGCATCGCCCTGAACAAAGTCGACTCGCGGGTAGGCCCGCAGCTTTTCCTGCGCCACCTTCAAATAGGGCGCGCTCATATCGAGGGCCGTGATTTTAGCTTTGGGAAAGGTCTCCGCCATATAGCGGGTCGCGGAACCGGCGCCGCAGCCCAATTCAAGAATGCGAGTGTTCCCCGGTGGCAAAAGCGAAACCAAGGGCGGAAGAATCGACCGTCGCATGACGCCCGCCGTGCCGTTAAATAAAATCTCGACTTGATGGTCGTAGCGCCGAGCCGAATCTTCTGAGAAATATCCGTCGGTCTGAAAATGAAAATTGCGCGCGTAGTAGTCGGGAGTCTCGGCGCTGTGCGCGGCCGCCTCGCCACCCAAATCTTTGGTCTTGTTCAGGCGCATTCGCAAAGCCACTTTCACCCCATCGCTTAAGACCTCGGCGTAGGAGCGCAAGTGTTGCCAGGGTTTCTCCCAGTCCAAAGCGGTCCATGGATAAGCGCCGGCTTCTATCCGCCCGGCCTCACGCTCATGCACACGCAAAATGTGCTTCCATAGCAATTGCACTTGCTCAGGAGCGGGTGGCGGGAGGTGCGGGTGAGCAAATCGATTAAAGGCCAACACCGGAAGGGATTCTAAAAAGTAAACACCGCTCCGGGCGATGTTTAGCCCTTGAATCAGCTTAGTTGAAATCATCTTTTCTTTTCTCTTCGGGTTTGGAAGTGAGCTTGTTCCAGGCATTCTTGATGCCGGTGCCCAGTTCAGAAAAAGCCGATCGAAAGCGCTGGCCCAAATCCTGGCCGGTTTCTTTCACGTCCTGTCGCACGTCTTTAGAATCTTCTTTAAGATCCTGTCCGGCCTTTTTTACTTCTTGGCCAACCGTTTTCGCGGTCTGCTTAA
This sequence comes from Bdellovibrionales bacterium, assembly GCA_022842925.1. Classification (GTDB taxonomy): domain Bacteria; phylum Bdellovibrionota; class Bdellovibrionia; order Bdellovibrionales; family UBA1609; genus JALHOQ01. The sequence continues at coordinate 44,966 of JALHOQ010000002.1, read as the reverse complement.
TGTCTTGGCCCAGTTGCTTAAAGTCCTGACCGACTTTTTGCAGATCTTTTTTGATATTGTCCGCATTCAGCGCGGAGGCCGACGCGGCGAACGAAAAAATGAGGATGTATTTGATCAATCGCATCCTCGGAATATAGCAAAAAGCTTACAGCGTGTCTTGGTTCTGATCGACATCGGGCGCAAGACACGTCTTGCAAATACCGCCGCCCCCGCCCCCACCACACTCAGGGCGGGTGCAGGCGAGATGCAGCAGTGAATCTTTGGGCAGTCGAGCCGCGCCCTGCAGCGAATCCTCGAGCGACTTCAATTCATGAAGCACACCCTGGATGGCCTGCGCGCGATCGAGCTTGCAGCTGATCTTTAAATTTAACGCGGGATAGTATTGATTCAAATGCGCCGTCCAGGACTGGATGGTTTGCAGCTGCCCGGAACGTTCACGGCCCCCCTCAGCGGGCAAGCTCGCGACGGCCTGACTTCCCCAAATCAGCATCGCGAACGATACAGCTAACAAACCACGCATGTCCAACTCCTGTCCTGGAGGGCGCTTTCCCCCTCAACCCTGCTTATTCCCTCTACAAATCAGAGGCCAATGATTTGCCTCACAAAACCTCAGTTTTGGTGTCGAGCTGACCCTGAACGTGCGGGAAAACTTTGCAAACACCCTCGCGACGAGTGCGGGATGACACCACCCAGGTCAAAATGGGCCCAGTCTTGATAGGGGGAAATATGAAAATGAGGATTTGGACCGGAACGCTGGTCGCGTTCGGGCTGATCGGGGCGAGTGGGGCGTGGGCGGAGAGTGCGAGCACCTCGGCGACTGGCTTAGGCAACGTAATTCAGAACAAGAAATTTTCAGAAGACAAGCGCATCACCGACATGGAACTCAAAGCTCAGGCCGGATCGCTTTCGCGCTACTCTATGAAATTCGACCTCAGTTACTACGGTCCTCCCGTCGGAAACCTGAGCAACCCCAGCGTGCCCAATCCGGATAATCGGCCCTTCGATGATCGCACCAATGTCGCCGGCTACATGGGCCTTCGTTACCGAATGAGCCCGAGCGCGGCCATAAGTGCCAGCACGGGGCTGAAATGGTTTACGCCGATCCAGACCGTGACCGGGGACAAGGTGGAGAAGGCTCCTGGAGCCAAGGATTTTGATGTAACCAATCCTCAGGTCAGCTTTGACCGCACTTATCCGGCCGGGCCTTTTCAACTTCGAACTTCGATCAAGAGTTCTCTAATCACGGCCAAGTATTACCTCGACCGCGGACAATACGGCTCGCTCGGATTCGCGCAAGGCGCGAAATACACAGTCGATCGATTTATTTTGGGAATGGTCGCGGACGTGGACTTTTACGGTTTCAACCGCGAGTACCAGCGCGGTGATGGCCGCATTTCGAACTACTATATATCGTTTATCCCGAGCCTCGAGTACAAACTCACCGACCGTTTGAATCTCAGGACCTCCGTCGGCTATTCGCTTTCGAATCTCCGAATGAATGGCAGCTGGTGGTTGTGGGAGCCGATCCAACCCACGGCTCGCGCGGGCGTGGGTTGGGCCATCACCCGCGAAATTTACTTCAATCCTTACTTGAATTTTTTCTGGGAACGACCAGCGTGGACCACCACTTCGCTATCCTTCTCCACAGTCTTCTCGATTTTCTAGAGTTACCAGTTCGCCTGCAGTCTCAATCCGGAGTAGCTCGTATAGCCGTGAATCAAAATGTGCCACTCGCCGGCGCGAGGAAAGCGGAATGTGCAGGTTTCGCTGTTCCCTGAGCGGTAGGGGCGGCACGAGTAACTGCTGAGCGTCGGTTGAGTCGCCGATTTCACGTAGAGATCGGCATCTCCGCTCCCTCCGGAAATCGTAATCGTGAGACGGCTCGCTCCCGTGGGCACTTTTACAACATAATATTTCTCATCTTCTTTGGCGCCGCTAAGGCCGCTTCGGGCTTCTCCGTTTTTCAGCTCGTGATCCGGCTGCGGCTCCGGCCCGGGCTGCGGCTGAGAGCCTTCGCCAAGAAAGCGGGCGTTGGCCAAGCGATTGGGCGAGCCTGTCCCGGGATTGCTGATTTTGCCGCTGATCGCGCCGCTGACAATCGCCTGGGCGACTTGCGCGGGCGAAGCTTGTGGATGCCGAGAGAGATAGAGAGCCGCCACCCCGGCCACGTGAGGTGAGGCCATGCTGGTTCCGCTCATGGTGTCGGTGGCGGTGATATTGGTGATGCCCAGGGATTTGATGTCCTGACCCGGAGCAAAGACGTCCACGCACGTGCCGAAGTTCGAAAAGCTGGCGCGCGCGTCACTGATCGTGGATGCACCGACTGTGATGGCCTCGGGTACACGAGCAGGGGAGACGTTGCATGCATTTTGATTCTCATTTCCGGCAGCGACGACGAAGGTCACTCCCGCGGCGACTCCCGCTCGAATTGCGTCATCCAGCGCCTGCGAAGCCCCTCCGCCCAAACTCATATTGGCCACGGCCGGCTGGATGTGATTCTTCGTGACCCAGTCGACCCCGGCAATCACATCGGAGTTCGTGCCGGAGCCGGAGCAATCGAGCACCCGTACGCCAAAGATCTTCACGTTCTTGGCTACGCCATAAAGGCGGCTGGCGATCGAACCGGCAACATGGGTTCCGTGCCCCTGGCAGTCGGTGGCGTCGCCGTCATTGTCGACCGTATCCGCGCCGTGCGCCGCTCGGCCTTCGAACTGCTGGTGGGAAATCAAAATGCCCGTGTCGATCACATACGCATTCACCGCGCCGCCGCCTTCGTCATGTTCGTATTTTTTGTCGAGAGGCAGATGCGCCTGATCGAGGCGGTCCAGCCCCCATTCGGGAGAGGACTGAATGCCGCCAATGCGGATCAGCTGATCCTTTTCGATGTAGGCGATGTCCGGATCATTTTTCAGTGACGCGAGCTGATCGTCTTCTAAACGGTAAACCGCGCCTTGCAGCGCGCTCGAAAAAATCTTTTTTGGCCGTCCCATTTGGTGGCGGGACTCGAGCGAGCCAGAAATTTTTCGAATCACATCCGACGCCGCCAAGGGCTCGCGGCTGGACCGCACCTCCTGAGCCACGGCCGACTTCTTAAACACCACGATGTACTGTTTGGGATCCAATACAGTATTGGGTTTCGAGCATCCCGCTAACCCGATCAGTAAAGCAATGAGTCTAATTATTCTATCCATGAACACCCCCCGTGAGTGAGAGGTGTGGTCCTGTAAAAAAGGTTAACAGCTGGCCGACTTAGCCTTTTAGGCCAGGAAGCGCATCGAGAAGCCCGTTTAAAATAAACTGCACGGCGATCGCCGCCAGGATCAGACCCATGATCCGCGACATCACGTTGATGCCTGTGGCGCCGAGAAAGCGCGCGAGTTTAGAGGCCTGCAAAAGAAAGATAAGTGAAATCCCCATTGTCAGGGCGATGGAAAAGTAAATTAAAGCGTACTCGATTGGCTCCTTCGCCCTTTCAACCAAAATAAAAACCGAAACCATGGCGCCCGGTCCGCTCAAGAGTGGGATGCCAAGTGGGAAGATGGCGACGTCTTCCTTCAGCACTCCTTCCTCGCGCTCCTCGTCGGTGGAGCGGGCACCGGACTCGCGAGCATTGATCATATCCATGCCGACCAGAAATAAGAGGAATCCGCCCGCGATCTTTAAGGCGGGGAGAGTGATGCCGAATACCGAAAATACGAATCCGCCTACGGCTGCGCAAACAAAGAGCACCACGGCGGCCAATACGCAGGCCCGTTTCGCCGTTGAATTTCGTTTCTTAACCGAATCCCGGGCCGTCATGGCGAGGAAGGGCCCAACGGCCCCCAAGGGGTTCACAATGGTAAAAATGGCTGGGAAGGCGACTAAAAAGAATTGCGACCACGCGAGCATAGAAGTTTATTGTTCCCAAAATGTCGCCGGTTGTCTAGCTTGGGTTCATGGTCAAAGCCGTAACCGCGCGTTTTCGGGCGCGCATCGAAAAGCTGATGGGAACTCAGCTTCGAGCTCGCGATCTGAGCTTTCTCGATCAACCCTTGCCGTTGAGCGAGCTGGAGCTGCTCAAGAAGTTCACCGAGATGGATACGGCCACGCTGAACAAAGCGGGGGTGGGCGCGGCCCAGGATTTGGTCAGCGCAACTCTGGCCGAGCTCGGGTTCAACATCAAAACCGTTTCGGGCGAAGGCCGGTTCTCTCACTTGATTATTGCCGAGCGGCCCGGCCGTAGAGCTGGACGTTTTGTTTCGCTCGTCACTCATACCGACACGGTTCTGGGCAATGACCAGGAGTTCAATCTCGATCTCGAGCGCGGCCGTGCCCTTGGGAGTGGGGTGATCGACAACAAGGGTGGCGTGGTGGTGGGTTTAAGCGCGCTGAGGCGTTTTATAAAAGCCTATCCCAATACGGAATATTCCCTACGTTGGATTTGTTCGCCCAATGAGGAAATGGGGTCCATCGGCTTCACAGATATTTTTCGCGAACTCGGTCAGGATACGGTCGTTGGCTTTGGGCTTGAGCCGGCGCTCGACAACGGTTCCATTATTCATCAACGCCGGGGCAACCGTTGGTACGATATCACCGTTGAGGGCCGCGAAGCTCATGCCGGCCGCAGCTACGGCGATCACGGCAACGCCGCTCACGATTTGGCGGCAAAAATTTACCAGCTATCCCAGCTGACCAATTACAAGAAACACTTAAGCGTAAATGTGGGCCACGTGAGTGGCGGCAAAGACCGGCACAATATTATTTGTGGCGCGGCCACCGCCAAGATCGACGTGCGCTTCCCCTGCATGGACACGCGCGACTATTTGCACAAGCGAATCGAAAGAATTCTGCAGCAACCGAGCGATCTGAATATCTCGGGCAAGCACGCCATATCGACCCGCTTCGAAATCGTCGACGATTGCCCTCCGTTTTCACTCACCCGGCGATCGAAGCGCTTGGCTCGTATGTACGCGGCCCTGGTCTCGCAACTTGAGAATCGTAAAATCTATTCGCAGCCCGCGGGTGGGGCGGGTGATGTGAATTATTTGAGCACGCCCACGAACTTTATTCTGGATGGAATGGGGCCCGTGGGTGGAGAAATGCACACCACGCGCGAGTTCCTTCATGTCGATACCCTGGCCACGCGCTCGAAAGCGCTGGCCGGGTTCTTACATCATTTACAGACGGCGAATTTGGACTAAGAAGTGACGGGAACGGTGCGGAGCACGTAGGTCTGATACTCACGCCATTGGCGTAAGGCTTCGCGGAATTCGGCTTTGGCTTGACGGAGCTGCTCGCGGATTTCCTCCATCTTTTCGGCGGAAATCGTTTTATAGCGCTTGTACTCCTCACGCACCTGTTCGAACCGTGTATACGCTGCTTCAACCCGCACCTTTAAGCTGTCCAGCTGGGTCTGAACCTGCATTTGCCATTGCGGGTGAATTCGCTCCTTCAAGCGCTTGGCGTCCATTTGCAATTGTGCCTTGATGATTTCGGCTTGCGGGGTCGTGCGCAAGCTGTAGGCGCCGCCGACCATGCGAAAAATCTGGATGATCCATTTGGTCGGATCCCAATGGTACCAGCGAATGCCGTTGCGATAGTCGCTGGCGAAAATGTGATGGAAGTTATGGTAGCCTTCGCCAAACGTGGCCACGGCCATTATCAAAGAATCTCGCGCCGAGTTGACGTCCGTGTAGGTCTGCTTGCCCCACCAGTGGCAGGCGCTGTTAATAAAAAACGTGGCATGGTGTAAAGCCACAATGCGGGCAAAGCCGATGACCGCAAGGCCACCAAAGGCGGAGCCGAAAACGCCGCCAATAATTGTCGGCAGCAATAAGCCGAGCCCGATGGCCAGAGCGACGTAGTGATCATGCTGAAACTTCACCACGGAATCGCGCTTCAAGTCGCGGCCATAGGGTTCCGCCACCGTTAAAGCGTGTTCGGTTTCTTTAAAAAGCATCCAGCCAAAGTGCGCCCACCAGAAGCCCTTTTTTATGGAGTAAGGATCGAGGTCGGAATCGACAAAACGATGATGCATGCGATGGTCGCGCGCCCACACAAAGACAGAATTTTGAAAGGCGGCCGCTCCGGTCAAAGCCCAATACCACTTGAGCCAGGGACGGCATTCGTAAGCGCGGTGAGCAAAGTAGCGGTGGTACCCGCCTGTAATGCCCGAGGCGGTCATGCCGTAAAACAATATGGCAACGGCCCAAATTTCCCAGATAAAGCCGTCGAGGTAGAGGTGCATGGCGGTGAAAAGGATCGCGGCAATCGGAGACAGTGTGAGAAAGAGAGCTCCGACCCAGTTGATGGCCTTTTTTTCGTCGGGCAATTTCTTTATCTCAGAATGATTCATGGTCCAAATCTCCTTCTAACACTTATCGGTTAGAAGAAGAGTAACATAGAACCATATGGCTAGCGAGACGCGGTCCTCAATTTACGAATTTGCTGATACTCCGCCTCCATAAACTGGGCAGCGGTCGAGCTGCTTTTGCGTACGTCCTCAATTAGAACGCGCGCGCGGCCATATTTACCGTTTTTGAACAAGATCTTGACGTAGCTATGAATGACGCTGACTTGCACTGTGTCGGGTTTGGCTTCGAGCACCTTCTCGTAAAATTTTGCGGCCTCTTCGTTTTGGTTTAATTCTGTCAAAGCTTTCGCATAGGTGAGGGCGATTTCGATCTCCTCGCCTTTTAAGATTCCGTTTATGTTTTTAGAGTTTTCAAAATAAATGGCGAAGCTGCGCGCAGAGCGTTCATACTTCCGCCGTGAGAACTGAAAACCGGCTAGACGAACATACTTGCTTTTATCGTATTGCGCGGCCTTCAGGTATTGCGCTTCCACGCAATCCCATTTCTTTAGATCCGAGCACATGGAGGCCTTGTCTTCCCAGTCGGAGGGCGAGGTGGCGCCGACCACTTCTTTTAGTGTGATTGGAATGATGTCGAGTGAGTATTTATCCCAGAAATAAATCTGGATCAGCGAGGCCATAACGAATGCGCCGAGCGCGGCCGTGACGGCAAAAGTTGAATTCTCAAGTTCTTGGTCGACTTTGTTCACCTGAACCACTCCTTGGTTGCGGCATTAAACCTCTGCAAGCTCATAGAGCATTTCAAGTGCCGCCGTTAAGTCTGCGATATGACGGGCGAGATATCTGAAATAGAGTGAAGATTCTATCTCCCGGTGACCTTAAGCGCTCACGCTTCACACAACGGGGCTGCCGGCCCCCGGGTTGGGGGCGGTGGGTTGGCAGTGGAAAGGTAGAAGGTTTTGAAAAAGAACGCCCGCCTCCCCTTTCACAAGGAGGCGAGCGGACAGGAGGGCCGAAAGTCCATCCTGGACTCACGGTCTGTTGGGTTGGTTCATGCGTGAGGCATCGTTCCTCGCACCGACTACTGAGCAAGCGCCGGGCCGCCGGAGTGCCTGTGTCATTCTTTTTGACAACCCATTTCCAATTTTCATGGTGGGAATCGGCACGCAACTGGAGTTAGAGTGAAGGCTCAATTGGGCTGTACAACTTGTGCTCGATTTGGGAAGTTTTTTACCTATGAAAAAAGTCGATGACCAAATTCGATGGTGGCTGCCGACATTTGTCGTTTTAGTCCTGTCTTGGCCAGCGTGGGCCAACCTAGACCTAGGTGTAGGAGGAACCTTTCGCTCCTATCCCTTAAGTGGCGTGGTGGAAGGGCGGGCCGGATATGGCTTTCTATTATATGGGACCGCGGGCTCACCTTTTTCGGGCTTCGTTCGGCCGAACTTCGCGGTCAACAGCGCCGCGACTTACAATTCGGGAATGGCTCAACTCGAGGTCTTTCCACTCGCCTTTTTGGGAATACGCGCCGGTGGAGAATCCGTTCAGAACGATAAGGACTATACGCCCTACGACTGTGAGACCAGTCGGTGTCTGGGTCGCTTCCACCGTACTTTTTTTGGTAGTGAACTGACTCTGGGCGCCGGGCCGGTTTTTGTGCGAGGACTTTGGCGGCGCGAACGATGGTCGCAACCGAAAGGACAGGTCGGCGATTTTATTGAACCGACATCGGGGCTTGTGCTGCGCGCAGAGGGTGAATCACAGACGGTTTATTACGGAGTGGGCGGTTACAAAATCTCGGAGACCTGGGCCGTTATCGGCGGGGTTCGCTACGCCGAGGACGATGGGGGATTTTCGCGAATGCCCTTTGGCATGGTTCGCTTTACCAGCGGGGATTTTGCGCTCGGTGTGGGGGCCGGGGAGTTTGAGTCCACTTTGAAAGATAAGGGATTCACGGCTTGGGGTTACCTTTCGTGGGATTTTATCCCGAGCTCGCTCACGCTACGCTAGGATGAAAGTCTGGAAACGCGTCAATGTGATACCTCGTGCTAATTTCTTTTAGACGGGTCCAGGGCACTCCGAAGAGAAGGTGACGGAGGGTCGAATGAGCATTTGGTTTATGATCGCTGGGGCGGTCGCGGTCTTGGGCTTTGTCGTAATATACAACTCACTTGTCGGACGCAAAAACGATGTGGAAACCTGCTGGGGCGCCATCGATGCGTATTTTCAAAAACGCAGCGACTTAATTCCCAATCTTGTTTCGGCCGTAAAGACGTACATGACGCACGAAAAGGACCTTCTTGAAAAAATCGTGCAGCTACGCGAGCGTGCGAGTCGCTCACCGCACACTCCCGAAGAAAGCTCAAACTGGGACGGCCAGACTTCGCAGTTGCTTAAAACCATTATGGTGCGAGCCGAGGCTTATCCTGAGCTCAAGGCCAATCAGAATTTTCTGCATTTGCAGTCTTCACTTAATGAAGTCGAAGAACAGCTGTCGGCGGCACGTCGCGCGTACAACTCCTCTGTTACGAGTTACAACAATGGCGTCGAAATGATCCCCTACAATATAGTGGCGGGGATTATGGGGTATAAACGCAAGGCCGTCCTTACGGTTTCAGAGGCACAAAAAGAGGTGCCGAATCTAGATCGACTTTTCGGCGACCGGGCGGGGTAACCCGTGCGCTTTTCCACCGATTCGTTGCCTGATGGCTTTTTTGAACATTATGACCGGAAGGTCCGGCCGTATTATGAAGCCGCTCATGCGCTCGGGTTATCAGCTCGATTGGCATTAGGGCGCCTCGCTTTTCCTGCTGTTTCAATTATGGCGGCCGGGATTTTTTTTCAGTTCGCCGGAAAACTCACTCCCCTCGGACTTCTGCTGGTCGGGGCATTGGCCCTGTTCAACTACTATTTTCTGACCGATGAGAGGTTTAAGCCGGCTCGCTATAAGGCGTCGGCGGCCGACGTGCATCTTCGCGGGATCAACGAGATGGTCGGCTTTATCGCTCCCGGCTTTCGCTTTACCCGCTCGGCCCCGCAGCTCGACGCCCTCGTCGCGAAGTCGCGATTGTTTGAAAATTTCAAAAAAATCGAATTTGTACGTGAGTACGGGTGTATCGCGGGCCGTATGGGTGCCGCCGATGTGGCCATTGTTTTGACTCGGGCCGGGTACTATCGGGAAGTGACCGAGACGATCGGCAACCGCAAAGTCAAACGCAAGGTCGAGGAAATTTGTTTTGACGGCTATCTGGTGCTGGCCGATTTTCCGCGCAAGTTCGACGGTTGGGTGACCTTGGCCCCCGATCATATCGAGAGCCGGCTTGGCTGGCTGGCAACGGAATGGCGTGAGCTGCGCGATCAGTTTGCGGTGCGATTGGAGAACCAGGATTTCGAGCGCGAGTTCGTCGTGCGGGCGAGTGACCCGGTGGTGGCGCACTATGTTTTGTCCGCCAGTACGATTGAGGATGTCTTGAATCTTAAACGGCGTTTGGGTGAGCGAGCGATGATGGGTGCGTTTTTCGAATCCACACTTATGCTGGCCATTCCAGAGGCGGGCACTAAATTCGCTTTGAATGGTGACGAGCCGACCGCTTGGCTTGCGTCTTGTGAAGAAGACGCTTTTCGTTTGCAGTCGATGCTTCGTGTCCTGGCTGATATGAAAGTGGGCGAGACGATTTGGCGTCCGGAAGAAAGGGCGGGATAAGCAAATGCAGGATGGGTTGAAGATCCTGGTTTTATTGATTCCGGCCTTGCCGGTTGCGATCGTTTATTATCTCTATGCCAAGCGCAAAAAATCGAATTGGTTAGAGGGAGTCGGCCTTTCCTTGTTCGTGAACGGATGTATCTGGGCACCCGTGACGTTCTTAGGTTTTATCGCGTTTGGGATGAGCGGGAAGCTCAAGTTTCACGATACGGCGGGGCTGGGGTATATGATTCTGCTTTTTGTGGGGCCTCTCGCGGTATTTATCGCCTTCGCGATCCCGGGCGCAATTCTTATGTGGATAGGCAACATGTTTAGCTCATCGCTTCAGCAAAAAAATCTCGCGCTCTCGCCTGAAGCTTTGGCCATTCTCCACGGCCTAAATGCGCCACCGCCGAAGCCTCCGCTTCCGACTCAGGCCACGTGGCGCGATTTTGCCCGCCACGCCTAGGTGCGACGACGCATAGGGTTGCAAAAAGTCGACGAGCACCTTAATTTACCTTCTTATATGAAACCGACCACAGTTCTTACCGGAGTTAAGCCCAGCGGGCAGCCGCATATCGGAAATTATCTGGGTGCCATTCGGCCCGCGCTCGAATTCAGTGGGCAGCCGAATACAGAGACGTGGCTCTTTATCGCCGACTATCACACATTGACCGGCGCGCCTGACCCGAAGCGAATGCGTGAGATGACCTATGAAGTGGCCGCGACCTGGTTGGCTTGTGGTCTTGATCCCTCAAAGACGGTTTTCTACCGTCAATCCGATGTTCCTGAAATCATGGAACTCAATTGGATTTTGTCGTGCTTCACCCCAAAGGGGTTAATGAATCGCGCCCATGCGTACAAGGCGAAAGTGCAAGAGAATCAGGAGAACGGCAAAGAGGATCTCGATTTCGGCGTCAACATGGGGCTCTACAATTATCCGATTCTGATGACGGCGGATATTCTGATGTTCTCGGCCGATAAAGTTCCAGTCGGCGATGATCAAACCCAGCACTTAGAAATCGCCCGCGATATCGCGCAAAAATTCAACCGACAATACGGCGAGATTTTAAAAGTGCCAAAGGAAGTCGTGCAGGCCAAGGGCAAGAGTGTTCCCGGTTTGGATGGACGAAAGATGTCGAAGTCCTACGACAACTACATTCCGCTTTTTGAAGAGCCGACCAAAATGCGCAAGCTCGTAATGAAAATCAAATCCGACTCCTTACCGCCCGAGGCGCCGAAGTCGACTGAGGGCTCGATTATTTTTGAACTCTATGAATGCTTTGCCTCGCCGGCGCAGGTCGAAGACATGCGCGCTCGCTACGCCAAAGGGATTGCCTGGGGTACGGCGAAGGAAGAGCTTTTTAACGTGATGGATGCGGCTCTCGCGCAGAATCGTGAAAAATATAAGTCTCTGATGGCGGACAAGTCGCAGATCGACGAGTTGCTAAAGAAGGGCGCTCAGCGCGCTCGCGAAAAATCCGTTCCCTTTATAAAACAAATCCGCACAGCCATGGGTATCGACGCCTAAGGCCGCTGCAAAATTGAAATGGCGCTGCCGACGGAGTTCACTCTGAAGCAGCCGGCATTGTAGCGCTTCCACGGGTCATCGATCGGGGCGCCCGAGCAGGCACCTCCGGGATTTGCGTCTGGGATAACGATGTCTCCGGCCGCGCCGGCGAGACCGCCGACCAATCGCTTAGGTAGCTGCGTGGCCAGGGCTCGGCCCACGGCTTTTGCAGTTTGTTTTACACCTTGTTCGATGGGCGCCTGCACGGCCTTTTCTTGCAACCATTCTTTCGCCTTATCTTGAGCTTGGTTACCGAGCTGCGTGACCGCGGAATCCTTAGGACCCTCCGGTGGAGGACCGAGGGACGCCATTGCCGCTTCGTCGCCCGAGACCATGGCCAATCCTTCTTCATAGTCGTAGGCAGCTTTGTCGTAGATGCTTTGTAAGCGGGCGTAACAGGCAGTCATGGCCTGATACGCATCCCGGCCATAGCTGCTCACTTGGCCTGTTTTGCTCACATCGTCTTCAAGTTCTCGGATCTGCTTGCGAAAGCGGTCGATATGAGGCTGCTGCTGAGCTGCCGGTACGTAGTTCTTTCTTGCCTGCTCTTCGTAATCGCGTAAGGCCTTTTGCTGTTCACTGATCTGATCGTGCAATTGATCGCGGTCATCTTTGATGGCCTGTTGAAAGGCATTGTGATCTTGGCTGCATCGGTCAAAGCGACCCTTCATCTTCTCGGCTCCGAGACGGGAACGAGCGAGACCTGTTCGCATCAGGCCGACCGTCCCGCCTCCGCCGCGACTTTGTTGAACTTCATCGTCGCTGAGTTTGACGTCTTTCGGCTGGGTAAAACACTCTTCCTGACTCTTATTGAACAAGGGAGTTGTTCGGGCCAGAGGGCGACCCCCACGTTGAGCTAATACCTGTTCTACGGCTTTCACCTGAGACTTGCTCTTCTCGCAAGAATCCAGAAAGTGGCTGTCTAGAGGCTGGGCCGCAAGGCCGAGCGGAAACAAACTGAGGATAATCCCGAAAAGAAAATGGATTTTCATATGTCAGTTCCTCCCGACATGGGCTTTTTTAAGAAATTGTTCTTGCGGCACTCAAAAGCCGCGCTGGCGGTTTCCGAAGGTAGACTCGCTTTAATCTTTTCCACGGCCGTTTTCGCATTGGTAAAGAGTGTTGCACCCTTACATTCCTGATTTTTGTTGTGCAGTCGCCCATTGTACATCCGGGCAATTCCGATCAACTCGCCATGTGAGTTGATCAGACCGGCTCCGCTCGAGCCCCGTAAAATGTCGATATCAGTTTGCAAAATGTGCTGGTTCTCGATCCAGCGGCGAACGGTCGCCATGGTGAAGACTTCGCTATCCATGTTCTCCTTGCGGTCTTCGATCAGACCCTCGCGGTCTTCGACCAGGCAGTGGTTGCGGGGCTCGATCACGTAGCCGAGCGACGACACTTGATCCGAGATCTCACGTTCGTATTTTTGGTTTTTCTTAAACGTGCGCTCATTTTTTTCGGGATAACTTAAAGCCAGTGCTCGATCCGTGGCTTTGGGCTTTGCCGGCGAGACGGAGACGCAATTGGGAAGCTGGTCTTTCAGGCTCGAAGCATCGAGCAGAGCGTAGTCAAGTCCCGTGCAGCGCGGTCCCCAGCGGCCTTGGCCAGGGCAGCCGTTGGTCGCGAGCACGGGAAGCTTGTGAATCTGACCGTTGATCCGGATGTTGCACGTCTTACCCACAAGGGCTGCGGAATTTACCGGCGCATCGCCGGTGTAGACTCGTTGCGGTTTAAGGCATTTCTCCATGCAATGGCCGGCCGTGAGAAGATGGCCGTGATCGGAGACAACGGAAGCCGTGCAACGGTCTAGTAGTCGGCCCGAGTCGTCGAGAATTTCGAAGTTGGGTGCTGTGGCCACAAGTGAATGCGGAAGATTCATCATGTCGAGGCCCTCTTGCGGAGCCTGAAAGATGATGTTGTGCTTCAGGACGGCCGGGGCCTCTCCGCCTGAAACGGCCGTCTCCGCCGAGAAGGCTGGGGTGGCGAGAATTCCGAATAAAATTGAGACGATCTTCCCCATATCAGGGTTAGGAACTACAAGTTGAGTGCCCAGCCTTTTACGGTAGGTTGGTTCGCTCCGGCTTGGTCTGATCGGGAGGCTGACGAGTGTATTCGGGTTAGGCGAATTCTCATTTTAAGACGCTCGGCCGCGTGTTTTTCAACTTTTCGACCATTTGGTCGCGCTTGTATTTCTCAATTTCATTGGCGCATTCGGGGCACGAGTTGACTAGGAGCGAGCACTTCTCCACGTCAAACCCCCTTAAGCAAAAGTACTCGATTTGATCGGTGTAGAGCGCCTTTTTAAAGCCGTAGTCTCGGTCGGCGAACTCCACGAACAGGTGGTGTAAGGCGAAGCTCAACACAAAACCCAGCGCAACGACGATCAAGTTGATCCGCGCATCCCGGCGCCGGTGGCGAAGCCAGCTCAAAAGTGGAGCCATAACCAAGGTGATTGAAATCGAGAGGATCAAGGCGATCCACGCCCAATTGACGAGCCCCAAACTCCGGCCCCAAGCCATTCCGGGCTCGGCCAAAATCAGCAGCAATCGTAGGGCGAAGACGGCCGCCACCATAGCGGCGGCCCATTGACCACGCGACATGCGCTATTAAATCTCCAACAGCAACCGGGTGGGATCTTCGATGCACTCCTTCACGCGCACGAGGAAGCTGACACTTTCAGAGCCGTCTACGATCCGGTGATCGTAGCTCAGCGCCACGTACATCATCGGTCGAATTACGACCTGGCCATTCATGGCGATCGGTCGTTCTTCAATTTTATGCATGCCGAGAATTCCGCTCTGCGGAGGATTCAAGATGGGCGTCGACATGAGCGAACCATAAACGCCGCCATTGGAGATGGTGAAGGTGCCGCCACTCAAGTCGTCGACGGAAATTTTGCCGTCGCGAGCTTTGAGCGCGTAATTTTTAATGGCCATTTCGACTTCGGCCAGGCTCATGTGTTCCGCGTGTTTTAAAACGGGAACCATTAAACCCTTCTCGGTGCCGACCGCGACGCCAATGCTCTGGTAGTTGTGATAGACAATGTCATGGCCTTCAATGAACGCGTTCACTCGCGGAAAAGCCTTTAGCCCTTCGATTACGGCTTTAACGAAAAAGCCCATAAAGCCCAGTCCGATGCCGTATTTCTTTTCGAACGGCTCTTTGTACTTCTTGCGCAGGGCCATGCAGTTCGTCATATCGATTTCATTAAAAGTCGTAAGAATGGCGGCCGTGCTTTGCGCTTGCACCAGGCGCTCGGCGATGCGACGGCGGATGGTCGTCATCTGCTCGCGCACGATCTCTTCACCCAATTGCGGCTTGGTGCTGGGCTGTTTTAAAAAGCTAACCGACGATGCGGCGGGGCGGGTGGCGGGCATATTGCCCGCAGTCGCGGGAGCGCCACCGGGAGCCGGGCCCGAGGCTGAAGCGGCCAGTACATCCGCTCGGGTGAGGCGTCCGCCGCGGCCGGTTCCCGGCACAGATTCCGGATTGATTCCACTTTCAGAAACGACCCGGCGCACACTCGGGCTCATGGTCTCGGTTTTAAAACCGGCCGCCGGAGGTTTGGCGCTGCCGTTGCCATTTGCGGCAGGCGACGCGGGCGGGGGTGGGGCGCTGGTCTTGGTCGCGGTGCTCGCCTCTGGCGCCGCCGGTGCGGGTGCGCTCGTGGCCTTACCGTCGCTGTCGATTTCTCCGATGATCGCGCCGACCTTCACTACATCGCCGGCTTTTGCCGTCATGGAGATGACACCGTCGGATTCGGCCACGACTTCCACGCTGGCCTTGTCCGTTTCAAGCACCATCACGACTTCATCGCGCTTGACGAATTCGCCGTCCTTTTTGGTCCACTGGGCGATTGTGCCCTCGGTGATCGACTCGCCCACAGCGGGGACTTTGATTTGTACTTTCACAAGATGCTCCCTTTTATAAAACTTGAAACTACTTCGTAAAAACAGCTTCGATGATGGCCGCTTGCTCTTTTTGATGCAGGTAAGGCGATCCGACCGCCGGGCTGGCTCGCTCGGTACGGCCGGCGTATTCGACCCGAACTTTTTTGCCGAGCTCGCCCAGCAATTCCGTCAAACGCGGCTGCATAAAGAACCAAGCGCCCATGTTTTTTGGCTCCTCTTGGGCCCAAATCACTCGTGACAATTTCGGCATCCCATTTAAAAACGGAGTCAGCTGCACGCGGGGGAACGGGTAGAGCTGCTCGACCCGCACAAGGCCGATCTGATCCGTGTTTTTGTAGGTCTTCTCGCGGCCCTCATCGAGATCGTAATAGAGTTTACCTGAGCATAGCACCAGGGTCTCGACTCGGCTCATATCCGGATGTTTCGGATCCGCCAGGCACTCCAAAAATCCACCATCCGTCAGCTCGCGCGTCGGCGACACGGCTTTCGGGTGTCGCAGCAAAGATTTGGGCGACATAATAATGAGTGGTTTTCTAAAGTCGCGCTTCACTTGCCGACGCAAGGCATGGAAGAGATTGGCTGGAGTGGTCAGATTGCAAACCTGCATATTGCCTTGGGCGCAAAGTTGCAAAAAGCGTTCAAGTCGGGCGCTGGAATGTTCGGGCCCCTGACCCTCGTAGCCATGGGGCAAAAGCATCACCAGACCGGATCCGCGCATCCACTTTTCCTCACCGGAACTCAAAAACTGGTCGACGATGATTTGAGCGCCGTTCACAAAATCGCCGAACTGGGCCTCCCATAGAGTCAGGTAGGTCGGATCCGAACAGGAGTTGCCGTATTCAAAGCCGACCACCGCCATTTCGGAAAGGGGAGAGTTATACACGACAAACTCTCCCTTATCAGGGTTAATGGTGGAGAGCGGGCAGTGTTCGACGTTGGTCTCGATGTCGAAGTAAACGGCCTGGCGGTGAGTAAATGTTCCGCGTTTACAGTCTTGGCCGCTGAGCCGCACGGGTGTCCCTTCCGCGCAGAGAGTGCCATAGGCCAAGAGTTCACCCATGGCCCAGTCGAGAGATTGAGAGTCCACCATTTGCTTGCGGGCATGGATCAACTTCTGAATTTTGGGGTGCAGGTGAATGCCGCCGGGTTCCTCGGTCAAAATCTGGGCGACTTTTTGCACCGTCGCGGCGGTGGCGCGCGTGTCCACCGGCAAATCGAAATCTTCGAGACGCCCGCGGCGAAATCCCTTCCACTGCGCGCCAAATGCATTCGGCTTGATCACGGGCCGGTTTTTGCGGGTGTGCTCCAGAATCTTTTGTAGGTTGTCGATCTTCTCTTTGTAGAAAGCTTCGGTTTCATCTGGCTTAAGCACGCCCTCGTCGGTCAGCTGTCGACCATATTGAGTCATTAAAGTGGGGTGCTGTTTGATCACGTCGTACATTTTAGGCTGGGTGAAAGCCGGCTCGTCGCCCTCATTATGACCAAAGCGGCGGTAACAAATCAGATCAATCACCACGTCTTCGCCAAATTCTTGCCGAAAGCGTGTGGCCATATCCATGGCTCGAACACAGGCTTCCGCATCGTCGCCATTGACCAGGAGAATGGGCGCATTGATGGATTTCGCCCCATCCGCTGAGTAGCGGACACTACGCGCGTCTTTGGGATCGGTGGTAAATCCAACTTGATTGTCGATAATCACGTGAATGGTGCCGCCGACCGTATAACCAGAAAGTCGCGAAAGCTGCAGAGTTTCGAAAACCACGCCTTGGCCGATAAAGGCCGCATCGCCGTGAATCAGAATCGGAACGACCTTCTTGCGCTCTTTGGTATCGAGGCGGCGACGTTGACGGGCCCGCGCCATGCCGAGGACCACGGGATTGACCACTTCGAGGTGAGAAGGGTTAAAGGCGAGCGAGATATGGCAGGGGCCATGGGGTGTCTGCTTATCGGTGGAATACCCGAGGTGGTACTTTACGTCGCCATCATAATCGTAGCCCTCAAAGGCGGTGCCGTCGAACTCCGAAAATATCACCTCAATCGCTTTGTTCATAAAATTAGCCAGCACATTGATGCGACCGCGGTGAGCCATGCCAATCACGACTTCTTCAACGCCCAACTGGGTGCCTTTAGTTACGCAGCGTTCGAGCATGGGAATTACAGCATCGCCGCCCTCGACCGAAAAACGTTTGGTGCCGACATACCGAGTATGAATAAATTTTTCGAGGGATTCGGTGCGCGCCAACTGACGAAAAATTTCCCGGCGCTCCTCCGTTTCAAGGCGAAAGACCTCGCTCTCCATCTCCTTGCGAAACCAATCTCGCACTTCGGGCCGACACTCAGCCACTTGCGCGGTGAGGGTGCGGCAGTAGGCTTTTTCTAAGTAGGCGATGATGTCACGCAGAGGAACGGGGCCCAGACCGAGCAGATTGCCGACCGCAAATGTTTGCTCCAGGTCGGCTTCGGTCAGCTGAAAGCGGGCGAGATCAAATGACGAGGTGTCGGATTTCCAAAGTTTGAGCGGGTCGAGATCGGCTTTTAGGTGGCCATAGTTCCGATAGTGTTCAATCAGATTATAGGCGGACAACTCTTTCTCGGAAAAGGCGGAGGTGCCGGTTCCTGGACCTTGCAGATTCTGCGCGAAGGCGACCCCCTCAAAAAACATCTGCCATTGAGGGTCCAGGCTTTCGGGGTTCTGCAAAAATGTTTGGTACAAGTTTTCAATGTATTCGGCGTTCGAATGATTGATCGACGACAAGCGTTCCAATCGGACTCCCAGCTGAAGAAGTGTCTTAGACCTTCTATTTATAGCAATAAGATGCCAAGTCTGGCACGTCGTAGCCCTCTAAATGCGATGCATAAATTAAGTGTTTGCGACGAGAGTCGGTGTCAGAGGGGGCTGAAAACCCTATACTCGAAAGGCAACATCGAAAGGGTTCAACCTTGAAGTACTTAGCCTACGCACTTCTCTCTCTTATTGTTGGCGTTGTGGTGGCGTTTTTTGCGATCAATTCGGGTCTGCTCAAAGATTACATTCAAAAGGAAGCCCAGGCTAAGACAGGATTGCAGGTCGAGATCGGGTCAATTCGGCTCGAGCCGAAATGGCCGATTACGGTGAATCTCGGGCTTTCACGCATTCCCGCACCCAATGTGAATTTGGAGATCGGCGGCGCGCAGGTTGTCGTGTCGAGCTTTTCTCCTCCTTATGACATTCGAGTTCGCTTGGACAGGCCCAAGGTGATCTTGAACGGGCCACTCGCATCTTTTTCCACGGCGCCTAAAGCTGACGGTGCGCCAGCTGGGTCGACGGGTGGGGCTGCAGGCACTGCGGGTCGGTACCGCCTGGCCATTCTGGTACGGGAGGGGGAATTCCGGGCGCAAGATTTAAGTGTGACCGCGCTTAATTTGGAATTCGAGCAAAAGCTCTGGATGTCGGCCAAGGCGCCGGCCAAAGTGAACATTTCGGCGCGTATCGCGAGTCAGCACCTGCCGGGAAGCTGGCCGATCACGCTTCAAAGCGACAGTCTGGTCTTAAGCGAGGATACGGTGAAGGCCCAATCGGTGACCGCCAGCTTCGCCGGGCTTCTCGCGAACGTTCAGGGGACAAGCTTGCTCGGTCAGGGGCGGCACCGTTGGTTGGCGGAGGTAAAAGCTCCCGATCTCAAAGCGCTACCGAAGCCCCCGTTTGAGATTCCGGCCACCGATTGGCAGGGAGCCATTGAGGTCCGGGCGGAAATTGTGAAAGACGGAGCGACCGCGCCCTGGGCGGCTTCCGGCAACGCCAAAGCGCAGGCCGTGAAGGCGAAAATCAAATGGCAGAAGGACAAAATCTCGGTCGACGGCCCGGCCACGGTCGATTTGACTGGTAAATTTATCTATCAGGACCAGAAATTTTCGCTTCCCGAGTTGAACGGGATCGTCGATCTGTCTTCCGCGACCGTGGTCTATGGCGATTTGGTCAATAAGCCGCCCAATGTACCGCTCAAAGTGGAAACCGTGGTCACGGGTGATCAACTGAAAATGGAAATTAAGAAGCTTGAGGCTCGTTTTTGGCAGTTCGTGGCCAATGTCAGTGGGACCGTGGTGCCTCAGGCGCCCTATTCGGGTCAGCTCGCGATCGATCTACCGGCCACGTCGCTCAAGGGTCTCGAAGCCGTGCTATTGCCGTTGAGAAAATCGCCCGTGCAAGGGGACGCCGCTCTCCAGGCGGAATACAGTGGTCCGCTGAACGATCCCTGGAGTTCCGTCATTCGCATCAAGAAACTCTCACTCAAAAATTTTTCGGCCGACGTAACTTACGAGGGACAGGGTTCACTCAAAGCCCGCGGCCCGGTCACGGCCTCGGTTGAAGTGCAGGGCGAAATCGATAAGGGTGCACCGAAAGCTCTGCAGGGAAGCGGACAAGTTCAGCTGAGCGGATTGGCTTTGGTGGCCGGACCGTTACGTAAAGAGCCCCGTCAGGCTCTCGCCGTCAGCTTCAATCTGAAAACCGAGGGTTCGGCTCTCCAGCTCGAACCGCTCTCGGTAAAAGGCTTTTTGGGCGACATTCGCGTCACCGGGCGAGTCAGCGAACCCAAACGGCCAAAAGTGAATCTGCGGCTGGAAAGCAAGCCTCTGGATCTGTCTGAACTCCGAGTGGCGATGCCGGAGTTTCGTGATCTGATCCCTAAGGGCTCGGTCACGAGTCGACTGGTACTCAACGGCGAGCTGGCGCTCGATCAGGCCTGGCCGCAGTGGCCGCTGGTGGTGGGCGGAGAAGTGAACGTGAATCTGCCCGAGTATTTGATTGCCACCGCTCCGGCGGGGGCGGCGGGAGATGTAAGTGGTGGGGGCGGCGCCGGGTCCGTCGCAGCGGGCGAGCCAAAGGGCTTTTTGCCCAAAGGTCCGCTGACCGCAAAACTCGGTCTGCAGGTGGGTGCGGAGATCGGGGTTTTGCGTAAAGACAAGCTAACCGTAAAGGGTCTTGCGGCGGCGGGCCGGATCGCGGGCGGAAAATTCACCGGAACGGTTTCGATCGCGGAGATTTTCGGTGGCAAGGTGCAGTTGACAGGGCTGAACGTGCCTCTACTCGAACCACTCCCGACGATCCAGGGGCAAATGGCCTTGCAGCAAGTTATCGTGCAGGACGCGCTCGAGTTCGTGAAGCCCGAGTATAAGACCATGGCCACCGGGCGCGCGCGGGGAAGTCTCAGCTTCTCAACTCATTTGCCCGCGGACGCGCGGTTTATGGATGAGTTGAAGTCGAAAGGGCAGATCATCCTCGAGCCGATCACCTTGAACACGGTCAAGATCGGGCAGATCTTAAATGACCTGATGGGAAAAATTCCCGGCGTAAAGCTTCCACCGGCCAAAGTCGACCCGCTTAAGGGAATGGTGCAAATGGATTACACTCTGGCCGCGCAGACGATGACGCTCGCACCGCTCTTTGCCCGAGAAGAAGATACGTCCGAGCTGGAACTGAAGGGCAAGATCGTGATCTCGAGCATGCAGGGCGATTTGATCGGCAATTTTATGTGGGCGAATTCCGGTGTCAAAGGCTGCTTGCTTGAGGGCAATGCCGACGCCAAGGGCCGCCTGGTGGTGCCGATCGCGATCAAAGGCAATCTTATGCAACCGCAGATGTCTATGGTCACGGACACCGCCGGAAAATTGGCCGGGCGCCTGCTCGAATGCGAAAAAAACAAACTGATTGAGAAAGTCAAAAAAGACGGCGGGGAGTCCCTGCGTAAAGAGGGCGAAAAGCTTTTGAAAGGGATTTTGGGTAACTAAATGGATGCAGAAAAAACTTGGGGCGAATTTCTTCGGCAAATTGCGGCGATGTTGGATTACAAACTCTTTGAGCTCGACGGCAACGCGGTCTCCGTGGCCAAGCTGCTTACGGGAATTGTCCTATTAATTTTAGGCTATTGGCTTTCAGGCCGTGCGGCGCGCGAAGTCGACGATCGTGTGTTGGGGCGCTTAAATCTCGAAGCCTCCCTGCGCTACACATTTCGTCGGTTTATTTTCTACGTTCTTCTATTTATTACGACCATGTTTACCCTGCGCTCGCTAAATGTTCCCATCACCATATTTACCGTTATCGGCGGGGCTTTGGCCGTGGGGATTGTTTTTGTTTCGCAGAATCTGGTGAATAATTTTATCAGCGGGATTCTCGTTATGGTGGAGCGACCGATCCGCGTCGGCGACTTTGTAGAGGTCGACGGGGTCAGTGGACACGTGGTCAGTATTGGCATTCGTTCCACTTCTGTTCTGACCGTAACCAACGCTTCAGTTATTGTTCCCAATACTTCGTTTATTGAAAAAAATCTGATCAATTGGACCCGCAACTCCACGGTCGGAACCAAGGTCACCATTGGCGTGGGCTATACGAGTAATCCGGAGATTGTTCGCAAGGTGCTGCTCGAGTCTGTGGCCGGCATCGAGGGAGTTCTGACCCATCCCCAGCCCAGTGTCATTTTTGCCGACTTTGGCGACAATGCGCTGATTTTTGATTTGCTTTACAATATTTCGGCGAATTCCTTTCCGCTCCGGCGGGGCATCGAGAGTCAAATTCGGTTTAATCTCCATAACCTGCTTGCTCAAAATGGCATCTCCGTGCCCTTTCCGCAGCGGGACGTTCATCTCGACGTGTCGTCCCCTATTCCTGTCAAGGTTTTGAATTGACGTTGTCCGGGGCCTCATTCAAAGTCGCTTAGACCATGATGCGAACCGAATTTTATCAACAGCACCTCGACCGAGTCAGCCGCAGCTTCGCCTTCTGCATTAGGCAATTACCGGCTCCGCTCAGAGACTGGATCGCGCTGAGCTATCTGCTCTGCCGCACACTGGACACGATCGAGGACGCCGAATGGCCGAAGGGCGAAAAGCAGCTCGCGGCTTTTCGTGAGTTTGATCAAGCTTTGCTTAAAGACGGTCAGGAACAGGCTCTCGATGCCTTGATTACGGATTTTTCAGTGGCGATACCGGCGAGCGAGCGCTTGTTGTTAAAAGATGCCCCCACTCTATTTGCCGACCTTAGGGTTCTGCCGGCGCCCGTTCGCGACATCATTCGTGAGCTGGTCTCGATTATGTCGGCCGGAATGCAGCATTTTACCCGCAAAAAGAACGGCGGGGATCTGCGGCTGCAAACATTGTCCGAAGTGAATCAATACTGTTTCTTTGTGGCGGGTGTGGTCGGTGAGCTTTTGGCTAAGCTTGTGGCTTGCGTCGAGCCGCGATTTCCTCTTTCTCAGGCCAATCTGCTGCGAGCTCATCACTTCGGATTGTTTTTGCAAAAGGTGAATTTGCTCAAAGATCAAGTCGGTGATGAAAAAGTCGGGCGGCATCTGATCCCCTCCCGCGAGCTTGTAGAGGCTAGTTCGGCCGAAAATGCGCGTTCGGCTCTCGAGTTTTTGCTCGATATTCCAGAACAGCAGATGGAGTTTCGCCGCTTCTGTGCCTGGTCGCTGTTTCTGGGACTGGAGTCGGTGAGCGTGGCCCGGCGTTCGGTCAGTGAGCAGCGCATTTTAAAGGTCGGTCGCGACCGTACGCAGGAGATTTTGGCCGAGGTCGAAAGCGGTCTTGGCGATAACGGAGCTCTTCGGGCACTGTTTAATCGCTTTCAAGAGCAGTTGGGTTGGCTGCGATCAGCCGCGGCGCAACCGATACAGGCGAAGGAAGTTCCATCTTGGCTCTTGAGCCTCTATCGCGGACCTCTCGATGTTGCCGCGCTTAGCCAATTGGGCATGGCCCGTTAACTCCCAGTCGAGAATTGACAATCGTTTTCAATTACCATAGCTCTTAGACCTATGGAAACCACCGT
The DNA here is from genome assembly GCA_022842925.1 of Bdellovibrionales bacterium. Classification (GTDB taxonomy): domain Bacteria; phylum Bdellovibrionota; class Bdellovibrionia; order Bdellovibrionales; family UBA1609; genus JALHOQ01. The sequence continues at coordinate 21,710 of JALHOQ010000002.1, read as the reverse complement.
ACCTCATCTTGCCAAAGGTCGAACCCCACTTGAACCCGAAAAACTGATCCGGCGTGAGCCGGTGGACCCTGGCAAATTCAAGCGGATGATCCGCCAGATGGGATTAAAAGTGACCCAGCAGAGGCTGGCCATTTTGGAGTCTTTGAGCGCGGGACGCGCGCATGTCACCGCGCAAGAAGTGTTCGAAACGGTGAATGCCTCCCATCCCGAAATTGGCTTTGCCACCGTTTATCGCTTTTTGCGCAAAATGGCCGAACAAAACTTGGTGACTGAAGTGCGAATGGGGGGCCTCCCGGCCCGTTATGAGCTGACACCGCGTCGGCATCACGATCACCTGACTTGTGTGAGCTGTGGGCAGATCGTGGAGTTCGAGTGTCCGCCCATCGAGAATCTTCAAGAAAAAGTGGCGAATGACCACGGTTTCCAGCTGACCCATCACGTACTTGAGCTGTACGGTATCTGCCCGCGCTGTCAAGCGGAGTAGAGGTTCATGGAAATCGACAAAGATCGCGACGGAATCCTGGTTAAGGGCGCCCGCGAGCACAACTTAAAAAACATCGATGCCTTTATTCCGCGCGATCGGATCACAGTGATCACCGGCTTAAGTGGCAGCGGGAAGTCGTCACTGGCCTTCGATACGATTTTTGCCGAAGGGCAACGCCGCTTTATCGAGAGCCTCTCGACCTACGCGCGCCAATTTCTCGACCAAATGAAAAAACCCGAGGTCGACTCCATCGAAGGGCTCTCGCCGGCGGTGGCGATCGATCAAAAATCGATTTCAACGAATCCGCGCTCCACGGTGGGCACGGTGACCGAAGTTTACGATTATCTTCGATTGCTTTACGCGCGTGTGGGCATTCCTCACTGTCCGACTCACGGTTTGGCCTTGGAAGGGCAGACTCCGCAAGAGATTGTCGATTCCATTATGGCCATGAAGAAGGGCACCAAGTTTTTGCTTATGGCGCCGGTCGTGCGCGGCAAGAAGGGTGAATTTCAAGCCGAGTTCGCCAAATGGGCCAAGAAAGGTTTTACCCGAGCCTTTGTCGACGGGGAGTGGATCGATCTGGAGAAGGCGGGCAAGCTGGCCCGGCATAAAACTCACGACATCGATCTGCTGGTCGATCGCCTCATTGTAGAAGAAAAATTCTTAAGTCGAATCAAAGAGAGCCTAAATCTCTCTCTTAGTTTGGCCGGTGGCCTGGTGAAAGTGGAGGCCGTGGACGGCGGCAAGATTGACGTCTACTCGATCCATCGCTCGTGTCCCGAGTGTGGACATGCGGTTCCGGATTTGGAGCCACGCTTGTTCAGCTTCAATAATCCGCGGGGCGCGTGCCCAACGTGCAATGGAATTGGCAATTTGAGTTTTCAGGAAGTCGAGTCGGAGGGCACGTGGACCGGTGACCCGGGTGAGCGCCGGCAGACCAAGGTGACTCGCTTTTACTTTAAAAATAAGCGGATCGGCGGCGAGGGCCGCGATGACGAGGACGAAGAAACGATCGATGAATATGCGATCGTGCTCTGCCCAGATTGTAAGGGCACGCGATTGAATGCGAATGCCCGCCATGTGCGGATCGGGCTTTACAATATCGCCGACGTGTCAGAGCTCCCGGCGAGCGAGATCAAGGCCTGGATTGACGGGATGGTGTTAAACTCGCGACAGAGAAAGATCGGCGAAAAAATTCTGCAGCAGATTTCCTACCGTGTGGATTACTTAAATCGTGTGGGCGCCGGCTACTTAAGTCTGTCACGCCCGACCCGGACTCTATCGGGCGGTGAGGCGCAACGGATTCGCTTGGCCACCCAGGTCGGTAGCGGGTTGGTGGGTGTGCTCTACGTTCTCGACGAACCGAGCATCGGCCTGCATCCGCGGGATCATGGTCGGCTCTTGCAGATGATTCAAGAAATCCGCGACCGGGGTAATACGGTTCTAATGGTGGAGCACGATGAGGAAACGATTCGCATGGCCGACCATTTAATTGATATGGGCCCGCGCGCGGGCCGCCTAGGCGGCGAGATTCTGGCCGTGGGGCATCCGCAGGATCTGGTGCGCGATTCGGCCTCGCTCACGGGGCAGTACCTATCGGGAAAGAAAAAGATCGCTCTGCCAAAGTCGCGACGCAAGGGCACAGGCGAATGGCTGCGGGTCGAAGGCGCGACCGGCAATAATTTGAAAGACGTCTCGCTCGAGCTACCTTTAGGCACCCTGACCGCGGTGACCGGGGTCAGCGGATCGGGTAAGTCGACCTTGGTGATCGACACCTTGTACCGGCTGCTAGCGAAGGAATTTAACGGATCGTCGCTCAAGCCGGCTCCATTCAAAAAAGTTTCCGGAATGGAACACATCGATAAGGTGATCGAAATCAATCAGCGGCCCATCGGCCGCACGCCCCGCTCGGTGCCGGCCACTTACGTCGGACTCTTTCCGATGATTCGAGACCTTTACGCGACTCTGCCTGAGAGTAAAATTCGCGGGTATCGTCCGGGCCACTTCAGTTTCAATGTCAAAGGCGGGCGTTGTGAATCGTGCCAGGGTGCGGGTCAAATTCGCGTTGAAATGCATTTTTTAAGCGATGTGTTTGTGAAATGCGAAACGTGCCAGGGGCGGCGTTACAATCGCGAAGTGCTAAATGTCCGCTATCGAGAGAAGTCGATCGCCGATATTCTAGCGATGACGGTTGAGGAGGCGCTCGAGTTTTTCGCCCATCACCGGCAGATCCATCGCAAGCTCGAGACGCTTCATCAGGTGGGTTTGGATTATATGACTCTCGGTCAAAGCTCCACCACTCTAAGTGGGGGAGAAGCCCAGCGGGTCAAACTGTCACGGGAGCTGTCGAAACGGGGAACTGGGCAAACGATTTATATCTTAGACGAGCCCACGACCGGCCTCCACTTTGAGGACGTGCGCAAACTGGTGGACTTGCTGCAACAGCTGGTGGACCAAAACAACACTGTGATCGTGATCGAACATCATTTGGATGTGGTGAAGGTTTGCGATTATGTAATCGACCTTGGTCCTGAAGGCGGAGGCGGGGGTGGGCGCATCGTCGCCGCCGGCACGCCCGAAGCCGTCGTCAAAGCTAAGCAGAGTATCACCGGCGAGTTCCTGAGGCCGTATCTGGCGGGCGTATCAGAGCGAGACAGTCAGGCGCGAAATTTAAGCGTATTAAGGTGAGAATCGTCTAGGTTTTCGTCAAGGAACTCCCAAACTGATCCGATATTTTTAATGGTGTGTATGATGCTCGTCTAAGGAGTGTTCGTGGCTTGGGATGATATCCCGGACTGGTCCCTGGAAGTTGCAGAGCAACTTTTAGCTGAAGTCAAAGAGAAGGATCCTTTTACATTCTTCCACTGTTGCCGCGTGGGCCGGCGTTCGCGCAAATTGGCGAAGGCGCTCGGCTTGAATGAATTCGAGCAGAGTGTGATCGAATACGCCGGACTGTTTCACGATATCGGCAAGGCCAAAATCCCGACTGAAATCCTCACTAAGCCCGGGCGACTGGATTCAAACGAAATCGAAATCATCAAAACTCATCCCGAACTCAGCGCCGATATGATCAAGCACTTGGCGCACGTGCCGTTCTTCCGCTTTATGCTTCCGGGTGTTCGCTATCACCATGAAAAGATCGAAGGTACCGGTTATCCGAATGCCTTAAGCGGGGATTCGATTCCCCTCTTTGCCCGCGTCATCGCCGTGGTCGACAGCTTCGATGCCATGACTCACGCGCGCCCCTACCGCAATCCGCTGCCAGAAGAGAAGGCCATCAAAGAGCTGAAAGATTTCTCTGGCCGGCAATTCGATGCCAAGCTGGTGAATTACTTCCTCGAGCTTATTCCTCATCTGAAAAAAGAAGACGAGAAAGATCAGCACCAGGAAGAAGTGGTCGTCAGCCACTTAATCAAAAAGGCCGCCTAAAACTGGCCGACTTGCCTGTTGGCAAGTCGCTTAAGGCTTTCGATCCTGCATCCACTTTAAAACGTCCGGAGTATGGTAACTCAAGATCACGCTCGCGCCCGCGCGCCGGATGCTGGTGAGGATTTCCAGCACCGCCGCCCGTTCCTCAAGCCAGCCGTTCTTCGCCGCGGCCTTAACCATGGCGTATTCGCCGCTCACATTATAGGCCGCGATCGGAAGGTCGAATTTGGCCTGCAGCCGTTGAATGACGTCGAGATAGCTGAGAGCGGGCTTCACCATTAGCATATCGGCGCCTTCGCTGCGATCGAGTCGCGCTTCCCGTAAGGCTTCGCGGCTATTGGCCGGGTTCATTTGATAAGTTTTTTTATCGCCAAAGCGGGGCGCGCTGGCGAGCGCGTCGCGAAAGGGCCCGTAAAAGGCGCTGGCGTATTTCGCGGTGTAAGAAATAATTCCGGTTTCAGCGAGTCCCGATTCGTCAAGGGCCTGACGGATCCAGCCCACTCGGCCATCCATCATATCGCTGGGGGCGACAAAATCAGCGCCAGCTTCGGCCTGCACCTTGGCTTGCGCGGCCAGCACCAGCAGCGTTTCATCGTTTAGAATTTTTCCGTCTTTCACCAGGCCGTCATGGCCGTCGGAGGAATAGGGGTCGAGCGCCACATCGGTGATCACGACGAGATCTTTGATTTCCGCTTTCAGATGGCGAACGGCTTTAGGGATCAGGCCTTCGGGGTTCGCGGCTTCCGACGCCTTGCTGTTTTTAAGTTTGTCGTCGATCGCGGGGAAAAGGGCGATGGCCTTCAGGCCCAGATCGCTGAGTTTTTCGGCCTCCTCGGTGAGCCGGTCCAAGCTGTAGCGGTGGCAGCCGGGCAGTGAGGCGATTTCCTCCTTGGTGTTTGCGCCGTCCTTAATAAAAACGGGCCACACAAGATTTTTAGGCAGGAGTTCAGTTTCTTCGACCAGGCTACGAGTGGCCGCATTTTTTCTCAGGCGGCGGGGGCGTTCGGTGATTTTCATTTAGAACTCCAAAGTTGCGGTAGATGTAATCCCATTTCAAAAAGCGCGCGGGTCAGCGCGATCATCGGCAGGCCTTGAATGGCGCTGGGGTCGTCGGTCTGAATGCTTTCGGTAAGGGCCAGACCGGCGCGTTCGATTTTGTAGCTGCCGGCGCAGTCGAGAGGTTGGTCGAGCTGAACGTAGGCTTCAATTTCCTCGTTGCTGAGTTCGCGCAGTCGGATGCTGGTGATATTGGTGGCGACGGATGTCTTAAGTGGACTAACGACGGCGAGGGAGGTGATGAGGCGGTGGGTTTTCCCACTCATAAATTTGAGTTGCTCCACGGCCTTGGCGACGGTTCCGGGTTTGTCGAGACGCTGGCTGTTGAGTTCCGCGATCTGATCGCTGCCAATAAGAATGGCACCGTCATAGAGGGAGGTCAGGCTTTCGGCCTTTTTCAATGCCAGGTAGCGGGTGAGTTCCGTCAGCTCGGCCGGCCCGTTCTTCTTCAACTTTTCTTCATCTACCCGCGGCGCCTGGGTTTCGAATTTCAAACCGAAATTCTCGAGCAGCGCTTTGCGGTACGGGGATTGACTGGCCAAAATCAACTTCATGACTGAACGGTAATCAAAAAGCCAATACGTGTCAAAATGAACTCTTTTGACGAGCTTCCGCCTTCCGTGACAGTTTTAGTTATGCCCTATGTCCATAATTTGGATCCCTTCGCGATTCAGATCACCGAAACTTTTGGCATCCGCTGGTACGGCCTGGCCTATTTGGCGGGGTTCGTAATCTGTTACTACTCGATCGTGTGGATGATCCGCAAAGGCCGCTGCAAGTTCACCGAAGAGCAGGTGGCCGATTTTATCACCTATGGTGCGATCGGCGTTTTAGGTGGCGGGCGACTTGGCTATGTCTTGTTCTATTCGCCAGATCTGCTGACGTCGTTTGACGGGAGCTTTCCCTACTGGGGCGTTTTAAAGGTCAATGAAGGTGGAATGGCGAGCCATGGCGGCATATTCGGCGTGATGCTGGTGTGTCTGTGGTATGCGCGTCGACTCAAGTTTTCGTTTTTGCATGTGCTCGATTTGACTGTTTTGGGCGCGAGCTTGGCTTTCTTTTTCGGTCGCCTGGCCAACTTTGTAAATGGGGAGCTGTTTGGTCGTGAGGCTTCGGCATCGTTTGCATGGGCAGTGAAGTTTCCGCAAGAGATGGTGCTGTGGCTGCAGCGAGATCAGGATTTCAATCGGCTGAACAGTTTAACGCCGGTTATGGAAGTATTAAAGTCCCTGCCGACTCCTGCGGGAGCGATCCAACTGACCGCACAGCAGTGGACGACCTGGCTCGAAAATTACGGGCCGGACCCATCGGCGCGCAATCGCGTGAGCGAAGTGATCGAGCTTATCATTTACCGAATTCAAAATGGCGACGAGATCCTTCGTCAGGCGATGGCGCCGATCCTGACCCCAAGACACCCCTCGCAGCTGTATCAGGCTTTTTTAGAGGGGCTATTGGTATTCTTGTTTCTCATTTGGGTCTGGCGTAAACCCCAAAAACCCGGCGTAGTCAGCGGTTGGTTCGGCGTTTTGTATTGTGTGGCCCGCATTATCGGCGAACAGTTCCGCTTGCCCGACGCCCATATTGGCTTTCAGTGGCTGGGCTTAACGCGCGGCCAGTGGCTGAGCATCGCGTTTCTTATGTTCGCGATCAGTTACCTGGTCGTCGCCTATCGCCGGAATGTCGAAAAAATCTGAAGGAGCCCCAATGTTGCGTCTTTTGCCTGTAATCGCCGTATTAATACTGAACGGCTGTGATTTTTTTCGCGGCAAAAAGAGCCCCGACACAGCGCCGACCTCGGTCCCCTCTGAGGTTACGGCGGCGGAAGCGCCACCGGAAGCGCTACTGAGGACAGACGAAAAAGCCGAGGCTCTGCCCAATTCAGACTGTGAATCTTTGGAGCACGCCAACGCGGCCGCGCTTACGACATGGACTATGGCCAATGGGGTGCAGTTTGTGATCTGCGAATTTGGACTGGAGGCGGAACGGCTGAGCGAGAACTCTTTCTCGGGTTGGGTCAACGTAGCCCGGCGGGAAGACGACCGGCTGACCGCGCTGATCGCGGAGGTCAATAGTGAAAAGCCGAACGACGCCTACTCGTTTCTTATTCGCAAGGTGAGCGATACCGAAATCCAGATTTCGCGCCAAATCCGTCCCCTGCGCGAGGATATTGGCGACGATTATTTTTCGGTCATGGAACGAAAGATTACCTGCACCAAACCCGGCGCATGCGTTGTTGGAGCGGAGAAATGCGGGGATTTTAAAAAGGATGCGTTAGTCGACAAAGAGGCCGTGGCGACCGTTCGCGATGTTGTCGCCGGGAAGCAGAAGCTCGAAGAACTCGGCGCCTACGATATGATAATCGCAAAACTGGTCCAGGCGGCTATCGCCGGCGACCCACTAGCAAAAAAACTTATGCTCAACACACCTGAGAAAAAGTTAAAAATCGACGGCGCTGCGGCTGGCTCCTACTTCGACGGCAAGCACCTCTTAACCGCCATGCAAAAACTCCGCTGTCTCAAATAACCAACTCGGCCCGGGCCGAGTTGGTTGGGTTCGGGCATATCAGTTCGCAGTGACTAGGGCCTTCCGAACCTCTTCAGCGAGTTGATTCTGGAGGCCAGCTTCCAACTGCAACTGGCGTGCGAGCTCCTCTATGTAGGATTTTTCCATAAAATTTTGCTGATCCACGACCAATAGGCTCGCCAAATACATTTCACAGGCCATGGACTTGTCTTTTGCATGACTTGCGACTTCAGCCGGATCGAGTGGTTTCTTCAGTTCGCGATCGAACCATTGATGAAGCTCCGGGTCTGTAGTCATTTTGCGAATTTCGGTATCGATTAACTGTCTTTCACGTTCATCAATATGTCCGTCAGCCTTTGCTGCGGCTATCAAAGCTATCAGAATCACTTTGCAGTGTGTCTCTGCGGCCTGGTTGGTTAATTGGTGCAAGGGTTGCGCAGATTGCCCTAAGGACTGCTTGGTTTCTTGCTGATAGTTTTGGAAAGCTTTGTAGGCCAAGGTTCCCAGTATCGCAAGGCCACCATAGCTGAGAACTTTTCCTCCCATTTTGCGACCAGATTTACTCCCGATCAAAAGCCCCAGGGCGCCGCCGGCGAGTGCAGCGCCACCTTTGTTTGATATCAAAGAAGACAAAACATCTTTGGAAGTGCTGAACTTTGCTGGATCTCCGCCAGCACCCAAGATTTGATCTAGCAAAAACTTTGTATTCATATAATCTCCGTTTAGTTATTTTGCGAACGGCGTTATCTTTGATCTAGGGGCCATTCGCATCAACGTTGAGAAAAGTCATCTTTCTCTAAAATATCCAGTACATTACGCCAAGGTGCTCAAATATATTTTCCCGGCCGCGAAGAATGGCTTGATTCATGTAGCCAATTTCAGCCTTTGTCGTTCCTAGCGTGATCTGGGTGCCTAGAAAAAGGCGATTCCTCTCCATCACGCCCTGATCATTTTTGGACTCGTCCGTAAGGTTCAAGAAAGCTTCATTCCAAAGAATGGCTTCATATCCATCCATTTTATGTGAGTATCGAGCCAAATAGCGAAATCGAAGAGCGTCGTCTGGATTGTCGGCGAAGTCCCGCCACTCCATGCGGATGCGGTGGGTGAGTTTTGAGTTTCCCCATTTGGCAAGAGTCATGCCCTGCTGAAGGCTGTAGCGCCGCTCCAGCAGGGATCCGGTTTGAATGAAGCCCACGAGCAAACCCATTTCGTGCTCGCCCACAGAATAAAGTAGGCCAGTGCGAAAAAGAAGCTGATCCACTCTCCCGCTTTCCAGGTTATTTCGGACCTGAGTTTCCATCCAGCCATTCCAGCTCGAGCTGATTTCCGCTTTGCTGAACGTTCCAAGCCACCAACCGGCTCGCGAACGATCTGCATGGACGACCCTTGGAAATAGGCTAGAGATCAAACCGAGCATCAAGAGCAGCTTCATGTCCATTCACCCTTAAGGGGAAAAGGGCAATGACGAGTGATGGAGAACGATTCTCAGAGTACCCTTGCCATCTTTTTTGAATCCCCAGGTTTTGTCGACGGTTGTGATCTTTCCTTCGGCATCCGTCAGCATGACATTCCCCATTGTAAGGGCCATATCGCCGTTAATGTAGACAGCCGAGTTTTTATACTCAAATTTGTCCCATTTTTTGAGTGCGAACCCGTTGTCTTTGGCAAATTTCTTATTCCCACCTACGAAATAGGCCAGCGCTCCCTCTTTGGTTGTGCGGAATGTTTGTTCGCCTGAGGTCAAGGTGGGCTTAAAAAGAACAGGGCCCATGTTGTAACCGTAGGCCGCATCCAGTACCTGACTGGCCGTCTCAGTGGCTTTTTTTTGACCTTTTTCTCTGTTGATCCGGCTGATGTTTAGTAGAGCTTTGCCCCAGGCTTCTTGCGCTGCCTGTACTTCCTCAACCGAAATCGCATGGTTGACAACGGTGTTGCCGAACGACTCAGACGTTTTTGCAGAGACTGTTGGTGCTGCAATAGCCAAGAGCAATCCTAAGATGAATCCTTTTGAGAGAGACATAAATCAATCCTTTCATTACTTGTTTAAGTTCTACAATCGACGAAAAGGGCGGTATCCGTCCAATCGATAAATCCGAACTCCTGTATCGTTTATTATGATGTCGCAGAGGCGAATTAATTTAATTGTCTAGATTTATTGCTGCGCACATTTGCGCCTAGTACAAGGCCTGCGCCGATGAGGACTAGGTTTTTGATAATGTGATGACCTTCCATCGTCAGAGCGAAGGGCGGTCTTGCAAAAACGACTTCAGGTAAAAGGACAATGGGGGTTGAGGTTGCTAGCATCTGCAGAAACAGAAGGAGCAAGGTTGTTCTCATCAAGACATTGAACAAAAGTCCAAAGCCTATGAGACATTCCGTTGAAGCCAATGCGTAGATCGCCACTGAGGCCGGAATACTACCAAGTGAAATGATGTCAGTTGTGCGCTCGATCAGGTCGATCGTTGGACTCATCCCGGGGAAGAACTTCAAGGCACCAAACCACACAAAAATCAGCGCCAGGCTCACGCGTAAATACGGAATACTGAGTCGAGCCATCCAGTTCGTGATGGCTCGATCAACATTGTCAAAAATCTGCGTCGAACTTTTCATTTCGGGGACAGAACATACACAGAAAGATTCAGGGAACCAAAAGACTTCGAAAGCGTAAAGATTTGAAGGGGCCCAGCGTCAACCCGGGCCGAGTTGGTTAAGCTAATTCACTAATCCGATGAGAAAATGCGCTCTAGCTTGTACCCACCTCACGGTAAAGTTCACTTCCAGCGAAAAGCGCACTGTTTTTTAGCTTAGAAGCGAAATTTGCTTTGAGGTGCTCGGAGCCCGGGAGTTGCCTGTTAATAATCCCATGGCTTTTGCAAGATGCGGCGAAAGTTTCCAAATATGGAAACTTTCGCGGAAGTGCGGAGGAGGGTCGGGTGGGTAGCTAGAACTCGGCCCGGGCCGAGTTCTAGAAGGTCTCGTCGAAGCTTACGTTTCCGCTGACGCCGACTTGATAGGCGGCGACCCGGCGTTCGAAGAAGTTGGTTAGTTCTTGGGTGTCTTGCAACTCCATAAAGCCGAAGGGGTTCTTCACGTTGAACTGGTGGGGAATCCCTAGGCGCTCAAAGCGTTGGTCGGCGATAAACTGCAGGTAGGTGCGCATATCCCGCGTGCTTAAGCCCGCTACACCTTGTTCTAGGATGTCGGTAGCGAATGCCATTTCGCAATCGATCGCCTCTTTGAACATGGCGATGACCATTTCTTTCATGCCGTCATCAAACAGTTCTGGTTCTTCGGCAATCGCCGTATCGATCACCTTAAAGGCGAATTCGATATGGGCGCTTTCATCACGAAACACCCAGTTGGTGCCCGTCGCTAGACCATTTAGCAAACCCTTGGAGCGCAAAAAGTAAACGTAAGCGAAAGCGGCGAAGAAGAACAGACCCTCGATCGTGCCGGCAAAGCAAATCAGATTCAGCAAGAACCGGCGACGGTCCTCTTTTGTGTTCAGTCGATCCAATTGATTAATCGAATCGATCCACTTAAACGAATACTCGGCCTTTTTCTTTAGCGAGGGAATATTGTGGATCGCCGAAAACGCTCTCTCGCGCTCAGCTAAATCCGGAATATAGGTATCCAAAAGCGTCAGGTAAAACTGGACGTGCAAAGCCTCTTCATAGAGCTGGCGCGACAGATATAGTCGCGCCTCGGGCGAGTTGACGTGCTTATAAAGGTTCAACACCAGATTGTTGCCGACAATCGAATCGCCCGTGGCAAAGAATGCCACCAGTCGCGAAATCAAATGGCGCTCTGCCGGCGTCAATTTTCGCTGCAAATCGACGATGTCGTTGCTGAAATCGACTTCTTCCACCGTCCAGGAGTTCTTGATGCCATTCTTGTACATCTCGTAGAACAACGGGTAGCGCATGGGTCTTAAGGTCAAATCGAATCCGGGGTTCAAAATCATGATGTTTACTCCTTCAATTTACTGACAAGCTTCGCACGATTCAGGGTTCTCCAATGAGCAGGCCAAAGCCTCCTCATCGCCAAATGTCTTCTTCGGTGTCGCGGAAGTTTCTTCACTATAATTCCCAGTGGTGACCTTGGCAATTTTCGTCGCCGGTCGTGATCGCATATAATAGGTGGTCTTCATGCCCGATTTCCACGCGTACATATACATCGACGACAGCTTGCCGATAGTTGGGCTTTCAATAAACAGGTTCAGCGACTGCGCCTGATCAATAAAAGCTCCGCGGCCGGCCGCCAAATCAATCAGCGACTTCTGCGGAATCTCCCAAACCGTACGGAAAATCTGTTTGATGTCGTCTGGAATGCCGTCAATATTCTGAATCGAGCCCTCGGCGGTCTTAATTCGGCTGCGGATCTCGTCGTTCCACATCCCGCGCATTTTCAACGCATCCACCAAATAACGATTGATCTGAATAAACTCGCCCGAAAGCGTTTCGCGCTTAAACAGGTTCGATACCTGAGGCTCGATGGCCTCATAAGCACCCACGATCGACGCGATGGTGGCCGTCGGAGCGATGGCGATCAGCAACGAGTTGCGTAGACCAATGGTCTTGATTTTACGGCGTAGTCGCTCCCAGCGCTCCATATCCTGCGGCACCACTCCCCACAGGTCGAACTGCAAGACTCCCTGAGCCGCTTTGGTTTCAGCAAAAGCCTTATGCGGTCCTGATTTTTCGGCCAGTGCGCAAGACGTCTTTAAAGCGTGGTAATAGATCTCTTCTTGAATTTTGCTCGAAAGCTTTAACGCCTCATCCGAGTCGAACGGCAGGCTCAGCTTAAAGAACACATCTTGAAGACCCATTACGCCAAGGCCCACCGGGCGCCAGCGCTGGTTCGACGAGTCGGCGGTTGGGATCGGGTAGAAATTGATATCGATTACTCGATCCAGATACTTGACCGCGACTTCAACCGTATGGGCCAGCTTTTCAAAGTCAAAGGCCCCATCCAAGACATGGGCGCCCAGGTTTACCGAGCCGAGATTGCAAACGGCGGTCTCGTCGTTATTGGTGACTTCTAGGATCTCGGTGCAGAGATTCGACAGATGAATCACGTTATGAGGCAAGCCGGTTTGGTTCGACTTCTTATTGGATGCATCTTTAAAGGTCATCCAACCGTTTCCGGTTTGAGCCAGAGTCTTCATCATGCGGGCATAAAGATCGCGGGCCTTAACCTGTCGTGTGGAAAGTCCGGCGGCCTCCGCTGCCTCATAAGCCTTATCAAACTCTTCACCGTACAAATCTACAAACTCCGGCACCTGGCTGGGATCAAAGAGCGACCACATGGCGTCGGCTTCCGCCCGGCGCATGAAGATGTCGGGAACCCAGTTGGCTAAGTTCAGGTTGTGTGCGCGCTGGGCCTCATCGCCCGTGTTGTCACGCAACTCCAAAAACTCCTCGATATCCGAGTGCCAAGTCTCCAAATAAATACAGGCCGCGCCTTTTCGCTTGCCACCCTGATTGACGGCCGCAACCGAGGAATCCAAAGTCTTTAACCACGGAACCAGTCCGTTGGAATGGCCATTGGTCCCCTTAATCAGGGAGCCGCGGGAACGCACGCGCGAAAACGAAACACCAATGCCGCCGGCGAACTTGGACAGCAAGGCGATATCTTTATATTTGTCGTAGATGGACGATAGGTCGTCGAGCGGGGAGTCCAGCAAATAGCACGACGACAGCTGTGGACGCATGGTGGCCGCGTTGAAAAGAGTGGGCGACGACGGCATGTAATCTAAAGACGAAATCAGTTCGTAAAACTCTTTGGCTTCTTGGAACGATTTGGCCAAACCACAGGCCACTCGCAAAAAGAAGTACTGGGGGGTTTCGACCACTTGGCGCGAAGAGGGGTCCTTTAGCAAATAGCGGTCATATATAGTACGCAGACCGAAGTATTCAAAGCGGTGGGTGCGGGAATCGTCGATAATGATATTCAGAGCCTCTTTGTGCTCCTTCACGAACTTGTACTTCTCCTCCGAGACCAGGCCGCGCTTATGGGCCACGGTGATCGAGTCGTAAAAGTTACGAATATTCTGATTGGTCACTTCTTCGCCGATAAAGCGCGCGAGCAAACGGGAGGCCAGTTTCGAATACTGGGGCTCTTCGCCAATCAGCAAAGCCGCTGTTTGAATGCACAGCTGATCGAGCTCCTTGGTCGAAGCGCCATCATATAGACCGCTAATCACCTTTGCGGCCACGCGCATGGGGTCGACTTCTTTCAAACCGGTCGAACAGGCCAGGGCCACGTTCACGATCTTATTCACATCCACGGCTTGCAAAGACCCGTCGCGCTTACGCACGCGCATCACAATCGGCCCTTCAGGCGAGTGCTCCTCTCCCATACCAGTGGGAGGAGTGGGCGGTTGGTGCGGATGTGGCTGAGAAAGCGTGTCCACGTTCTCTGTCTGTTGATTCATGCAGCCCCCTTAAATACGCGAGGAGTATGTTGTGCCCTAAAGACGATTCCGTCTTTCGGAAGGTTGCCGAAATCCCCCTCGTAAAATTTCGGTTCCTTGGTCAAATTTTTTTGAAAGCGACTCAAAGCCAATCGGAGCGTCGTCCTTAAGCTCCTGGAAAATGATCCGTCAATGGATCTGGGACCTGCTTGAGCTGCTGTCGTTCTGTCGGCCGTCTTTTTACCGGAATAAAAAGATGAAACAAAACAACAGAATCTTAACACCTCAAACGCTAACGCCTTCGAAAGAAAACTGTCAATGGCGATGCAGGCGGGCGAGTAAAGAAAATATTTTTTGTCGGCAATTCGAGCACTAGGAAATTTGCTTGCGGAGACAATCACGCGCGCAACCTCACCTTGATGCAGTCTTTTTCTTGACTGCAAATTCGTGCTTAAATTGTATGCAGCAACGGTTTGATATCGCAAGTCTGGTTCTCGAGGTCAAAGCCTTGGCGTGGTCACGAATACATCTGTCAAAAGATCAACTTCTCATGCGCTGAGACATCAAATCTTTGACAACACCCGGATCGGCAAGCGTAGACGTGTCGCCGATATTGTCTAATTCATTGCAGGCGATCTTACGCAAAATACGGCGCATGATTTTGCCCGAGCGCGTTTTCGGCAGGGCCGGCGCCCACTGAATAAAATCCGGTTTGGCCAATCCTCCGATCTCTAGGCGTACCCATTCTGCAAGTTCTTTGCGTAAGTTCTCGGAAGGAGCCACGCCGACCTTCAAAGTCACATAAGCATAAATGCCTTGGCCCTTGATATCATGGGGGAATCCCACCACCGCAGACTCTGACACAGATTCGTGGGCGACCAGCGCGCTTTCAATTTCGGCCGTCCCCAGCCGGTGCCCACTCACATTCAAAACATCATCCACGCGCCCCGTAATCCAATAGTAGCCGTCGCGATCGCGTTTGCAGCCATCCCCGGTGAAGTACAGCCCCGGATAAGTCGAAAAATAAGTTTGGAAAAAGCGCTCGTGATCTTTATACACCGTACGCATTTGTCCGGGCCACGAGCCCTCTAAGCATAGATTGCCTTGAGCCTCGCCGCTCAAGCGCGCTCCCTGGTCGTCCACCAATACAGGGCGCACGCCGAATAAAGGAAGTGTGGCGGATCCGGGCTTTAACATAGTGGCCCCCGGTAAAGGGGAGATCAGAATCCCGCCGGTCTCTGTCTGCCACCAGGTGTCTACAATCGGACAGCGCGAATCGCCGATTGTGCGGTAGTACCAGAGCCAGGCCTCCGGATTGATGGGTTCACCCACGGAACCGAGTAAGCGCAAAGAGGCACGCGAAGCCCGTTTTACCGGCTCTTCGCCGAGCGCCATCAAAGATCGAATCAGAGTGGGAGCCGTGTACAGAGTGTTCACTTTATATTTGTCGACAATCTCCCACATTCGCGACGCCGTCGGATAAGTGGGCAAGCCCTCGTATAAAACGGAGGTGGCGGCATTGCTTAAGGGACCATATAAAATATAAGAGTGACCGGTGACCCAGCCGATATCGGCCGCACACCAATAAATGTCGTCCGGGTGGTAGTCGAACACCAGCTGGTGGGTGAACGAGGCATAAACCAAATAGCCGCCGGTGGTGTGCAGAACGCCTTTTGGTTTATTGGTCGAGCCAGAAGTGTAGAGCAGGAACAAAGGGTCTTCAGCCTCCATCACTTCCGGTGGGCAGTCGGGGCTTTGGCCGGCCACCAAATCGTGATACCAAACATCCCGTCCCGCCTGAAAACCCACAGCACTTCCTGTATGGCGCACGACGACGACTTTCTGTACCCGGGCCGCTTTTTTAAGGGCCTCATCCGTATTCACTTTTAAGGGAATGACCTTACCGCCGCGCAAACCCTCATCGGCCGTGATCACGAAGTCGCTCTCGCAATCCACAATCCGGTCGGATAGGGAGTCTGGAGAAAAGCCGCCAAAAACCACGGAGTGAACCGCCCCGATTCGGGCGCAGGCCAGCATCGCATACGCAGCTTCGGGAATCATCGGCATGTAGATCGTGACTCGATCGCCTTTTTTTACGCCAAGTGACTTTAGTCCGTTCGACAGGCGCCCGACCTTCTCATGAAGCTCTTTATATGTGATCGCGAGCGCCTTATGTCGCGCCGGATCTTCCGGCTCCCAAAAAAAAGCAACCCGGTTTCCGTGCCGTTCCAAATGACGATCGATGCAGTTATGCGTGACGTTTAACTTGCCGCCCCGATACCATTCAATGTGCACGGGGTGCTGAAATGTGCAGTTCTGAACTTCTTGCCACTTTTCAAACCACGACAAACGTTCGGCTTGTGCGGCCCAAAAAGCGTCGGGGTTGTCCACGCTCCGCTGGTACATCTCGAGGTATTGCTCGCGATTGACCCAGGCCTTGCTGCTCCAAGCGTCACTCACAGAAATCTGTTCGCCCGTTTGATTGTTCGTCATATTTTCCCCCGCACAATGAATCGTTTTGGCTAACATGAGTTGCAACGCGTCCTCAAGGACGTTTATAATTTAAGGATGCCTGAATTTTTGGCGCGTCGAAGTTTCCCTGAAATGACGGATCTTGAATCTTTGATCGAAGGATTCGGTGATCGGGCCCGTACCCGTGTGGTCGGTGAAGTCACGCACAAAGACAAGTCCTATCCGCTCTATAGCATGAGCATTGGCAGCGCGGATCCGCAGGCTCCCAGTGTCGGATTTTTTGCCGGCGCCCATGGGCTCGAAAAGATCGGCAGTGAAGTCGTGCTGGCCTATATGCACACGCTGCTTGAACTTTTGCGCTGGGACCGCCAGTCGCAAGAGCGCCTTAAAGAATCGCGCTTGGTTTTTATGCCGCTGCTGAATCCGGTCGGGATCGTGAATCGCACACGCAGCAATGGCAACGGCGTCGACCTTATGCGCAACTCGCCTCTCGACGGTGAAAATCATTCGAGCGCCGTTTTCCGCGGACACCGCCTGTCGTCCAAACTGCCGTGGTACCGGGGTCCTGAAGGCGTGGAGATGGAAGTCGAGGTCAAAGCCTTGATGGAGGTTGTCGAGAAAGAGTTGCTCACGTCTAAGATCTCGCTCGCGGTGGACGTGCACTCCGGATTCGGCGCTAAGGACCGCTTTTGGTTTCCCTATGCCCACTCGCGCCGGCCATTTCCCTACTTGGCCGAAGCGTTCGCGCTAAAGGGACTTTTGGATCAAACCTATCCTCACCATTTTTACGCTTTCGAACCGATGTCACGTCAGTACACCATCCACGGCGATCCTTGGGATCATATTTTTGAAGAGAATCGCAAGCGCGCGGGCCATGGTTTTTTCATGCCTTTCACGCTCGAGATGGGCTCCTGGATGTGGCTCAAAAAAAATCCGCTGCAGGTTTTTTTAAAAGAGGGAATGTTCGATCCGCGACTCCCGCATCGGCGCAGTCGGATTTTGCGGCGACACTTGAATCTCTTTGATTTTCTTCATCGGGCCGTTATATCCCCGGAGGGCTGGTTCACGCAGAGCGAGGAAATGCGCGCTTTGAACACCCGTAAAGCGTTGGGGCAGTGGTATGAAAAGTAAGAAGCGCACATGGATCTTGCTGCGCGGGCTGGGTCGCGAGAAGGGCCATTGGGGGCCGTTCGCCGAAAACTTCGCCGCGCGCTTTAGTGCGGACGAAGTTTTGGCTATCGATTTGCCCGGAGCCGGTGAGTTTCGCGATGAATCGTCTCCTCGGACCATAGGCGAAATCTTTCAGTTCGTCCGCGGCAAGGCCGTGGAGCGCGCCCAATCGCAAACTTCATTTACGTTGGTGGCCCTTTCTCTCGGTGGAATGGTCGCGCTCGAGTGGCTGAGGCGAAAGCCCGAAGATCTAAACGCTTGTATTCTGATCAACTCCAGTTCCAAGGCGGTCAGCCCGATCACTCAGAGAATGCGATGGCAAGTGTGGCGGGATGTTGTACAAATCCTGGCCATGCAGTCGCCGCGCGACCGGGAGCGGGCGTTGGCCGCCTTGGTGATGAACTCGAAAGACGCGCAAGATCGGGCTGTTCCGCTATGGACTCGGCTCGCGGTAGAGCATCCGATTCGCTATATCAATTTCTTTAATCAACTGGTGGCCGCCGGCCGTTTCGCCGAACTTCCCCAAGACTCGAATGTTCCTGTTCTGCTACTCAACAGCCTGGGCGACCGACTGGTGGACCCGTCCTGTTCGATTGAGCTCCATAAGAAAATGGGTTGGCGCTTGGAGAAGCATCCTTGGGGTGGGCACGATCTGACGTGGGACGAC
Source organism: Bdellovibrionales bacterium (assembly GCA_022842925.1). Classification (GTDB taxonomy): domain Bacteria; phylum Bdellovibrionota; class Bdellovibrionia; order Bdellovibrionales; family UBA1609; genus JALHOQ01. Next base: position 3,494 of record JALHOQ010000002.1, on the reverse strand, counting down.
CCGGATTGGGTCCTTCAACACATTCAGTCTTGGATTCAACAAGAGGATCGAATAACTTAAAAGGCGAGTTGCAAAAGGGGGGGGAGATGAATCGCGGCGCGCTTTCATGTTTGATGTTTTTGCCGCTTTTGTTTTTAGCAAAAACCCTGAGTGCCCAGTCGAGTGAAATCCGCGCGCCCTTGCGCCTCGATGAGAAAGCTTCGCTTCGCCTACAGAACAGCCAGTACATCAGCTCGGGCGCGAATTACTACCGCAAAGACGCCAGCGGCGAGAATACCTCCGTCATCCTATCGCTCGACAAAAAGGCCAAACTGTTTTCGGGAATCGACGGGCGTGTCGATCTGAAAGACGAGTACAGTGCCACTGAGAATTGGAACTACCTTAACATTTACCAGCTATACGGTGAAAAACGGGTTGAAGGCGTAAACCTGTCTTTCGGCCGTAAACTCGAACTGTGGAGTGCAATGGACGACGAGTGGAAACAGGGCGTTTTCCACTCCAGATATATGCAAAACCGCCTCAAGCCCGAACCCGCGGGCCTGTTCGGCTTCTTTGCCGGTCAGAATTTAGATAAGCGCAGCTGGTCGGTTGCCATATTGCCTCTTTACATTCCCGACATGGGCGCCCACTTCACGGTCGAGAATCATCGTTTCGTTAGCCAAAATCCTTGGTTCGATCCGCCGGTTGCAAACTTTCGCTTTCGCGGAGAGGCGGGCGATATTCGCTACTCCGTTAAGCAGCCACCCATCGGCGAAATCGCCCTCAATCCCGGCTTGATCGCCTCTTATGAGCAGGACATCGGGTCCGCTTCCGGCTGGCGCACGACGCTCGCGCATAAACCAGTGCCGCAGCTTTTACTCGGCTTTCCCTCTCTCAATCGAGTGATCGTCGGCAACAACGAAGACTATCTTCAGGTCGAGATCACACCAAAAGTGATGTACCACTCGGTGGCGGCGGTGGAGAGTTGGACGGACTTAGGGGCCTGGACACTCTCGTCGGGAGTCACCCTCGATGCCCCCGTTGGTTCGGCGTTCGATCAGACCTACACCAAACAAACTTACGCGCCGGCCTGGATTTACCAGTTGAGCGCGTCCCGACCTCTCGAGCAAGAGGGGCGTTTTGCCGCTCGGGTGAAACTCGGCGTGCTCAAAATTCAGGGCGGGGCCGAGTCGGACCGCGGCGTGTTCGCGACCGAAAAATCGCTGTTTGAGAAGCGCTTTCAGTACAATGAAGCCTATCTCGCCTCGGTCGTGGTGCCCGTACGCGGGCTACTCAAGGGGCCAATCGACACTCAAGCTCGAGTCGTCTACGACCGTATCCAAAACGGCGGTTCGATCGGATTTTCGGTGGGTTACACGGTGGCCCCGCGTTGGCGCATCGATACCGAGATGGAGCTGCTCGGATTGATTGGTGAGGACGCGGCGGAAAAAAACGGTTTCTTGTCGAACTATCGAGCCAACGACCGCGTGGCAGTGGGGACCAGTTATGTCTTTTAAATCTCTTTTTGGACTCACCCTTTTTGCCGCTCTTTTCGTGATTTCTTGCGCGCGCGAATCGGCGCCGAGCAATCCCGCTATTGAAGTTAAACTCAAGGGTGACGGTGAGTGCCTCAGCCAATTCGGTGACCACATAAACCGCTACTTAACGGGCCGGATGAGTCGCCCGGAGGTGATTGAATTTTGGGATTGCACGGCTCAATCGGTTCGCGAGTACCAGCGTTTGACCGCCGGCGATGCGCCTCAAGGGGGCTACACTCCGCAGGCCTTGCGCCGTTTTTTGTACCGTTATTTTATTAAAACCAAGCCACTCGACGACACCGTTCTTGCCCACGTGATGGAGTTGAAGCGGGTTCTACTCTCAGGCTCGGTGAGCGAAATCACACGTGAGGAACTCAGCCGTTTAAATACCTTGATCGTGGAACTCAAACTTCTCAGTTTAGAGATCCACCCGCATGTGCTCGTGCTTTTCGCTAATCAACCGGCTTCAGATGCCCAGGTGGATCAAGCCGCCCGCGCCTTCGAAGGCGCACTGCAAAGGGTTGGGGGCTGGCTCGACAGCCGTCGCGAATCCTACAGTTTCCATCAACTTAAGGGTTTGCTTGCGGACTTAAATCAGTTCGAGGCGGTCGCCGAACTTTTACCGGCTGCCAAACAGCTTTTGCTTTCCGGCGCCCCGGATCAGATCGAGGGCCGTGAATGGTTGGCTCTCACCCGGCTCGGGGGGCAGGGCTTTCGCATTTTTCTTAATTTCCGCCAGGCCTTTCGCCATCACCTCAATGAGGGCCTAAGCCGGGAACTTATGCCGGATAGTTTAGACACCATGGCTACTGTATTCGCAGCGGCCATTCGCCAGCGCGGAACGGGTGGATTGCCACTTCAGGAATGGGATCGCTTTTTTGAACGCCTGGAGCATACGGACCTTTTACCGAAAGGTCTATCAGCTGAGGCCCTAAAGGGCGCCTTCCGCTGGCTGGTGATTCGCGCCCTAGGCGGCGGCCAGCAAACGACCGATTTAAGTCTCAGGCATGTGATTCAACTCAGGGAGCATGCAAACATTTGGCGAGAAATTCATCGGCGCGAGTTAGGGCAGAAGTACAATGCGATACCCGAAATACCGGCGTTCGACGAAATCATTGTGCGTTCAGTCCCCATGCAGTGGGACGCAGAAGGTCGGCTTGTACATGCGCGTGAGCCGCTGCCCGAGTGGTCGGAAAACGCCCGAAGGCAAATGGTCTGGCCTTTCGCACTTCTCAATTGGCTGAAGTCGGCCTACATCGGGTCCAAGCCCCAGATGAGTGAAGACGAGATCGCGTTGGCTGTTTCGGAAGTTCTTCCGATGCTGCAAAAGTTCGGTTGGATGACTCAGACTAAGCTCACCGTCGGAAAACGGATCCTGCGTGAGGCGGATCTTTTCACCAATGCTTCAAACGGGGATTTTGAGCTGGATTTAAGTGAGGCGACGCGCTACCTGGCCTTCGTGGCCTCGGGATTTCGCGTGGCCGAGATTTGGCTGGAGGAAGCGGACCGCCGTTGCAACGGCCGTGAAGCCACTTGCGTGCGTGAACTCGCCACTCGACCGGATTCTCGAGCTCTCGAATCGTTGCCCCATTTGCGGGCGGCCGTGCTCAAGGGCGATCCGGCCCTGTTTATCAAATACATGAAGCAATCCGAGGAGACCGTACTCGGTCAGGTCACTGTCGGTCCGATGTCGACCAAAAATATTCTACAGACTTGGCAGCTGTTTCAGTATGTCGAGACCTTCCTCGCCATTTACGACGCCGATCACGGCGAAACTATTGGTCTTCCCGAGGCGGGACCGGCCTTTGATCGGTACGGGCCCACCCTCGCAAAATTGCTCCGCGCGAGCCATATGCCCCAGGAAGAAATTTGGGCATTTTTTACATTCATGATGAAATATGGTGATACCCCGTTCGGGATGTTCGGTGGACAAATTCTGTTTAATCATTGGAAATGGCGCTGCACCGCGAGACCGTG
>JALHOQ010000001.1:36598-56862 GCA_022842925.1 Bdellovibrionales bacterium | reverse complement strand
GACTCACAACTCGGCCCGGGCAAAGTCACGACTCACAACTCGGCCCGGGCAAAGTCACGACTCACAACTCGGCCCGGGCAAAGTCACGACTCACAACTCGGCCCGGGCAAAGTCACGACCCGGCTCACTGACTTAAATGTATTTTTGACGGCGGCAACGCAGCGGCAACTGGTCGTCGGCCACTTCGATTGGATCTCGAGTCACCGTATAAACGCGAATACTATTGGTCTTCGCGCTCTGCTGGACCGGAGTACCCATGGTCACCACGACCTTATCGCCACGCCGGACCAGGCCGATCTTTAGTAAAAGCTCTTCGGTTTGCGAAAGGGCCTCTTCGCTAGTCTGATAGGCATGAATCCGATACGTCTGAATTCCCCAAACCAATTCCAACCGGTTCAACGCTTCAATCGAGTGGGTAATCGCCACAATCGGCACCCGCGGGCGCGAACCCGCAATCAAAGTCGCCGTCTTACCCGTTGTCGACAAACAAACAATCGCCTTGGCTCGAATCTTCATGGCCGTCAACGCCGCCGCCACACCAATGGCATCGGGAATTTCCAGATACTCATCTTCAAGCGAAATATCATAGTAGAGCTCGGCTGACTTCTCGACCTCGGTGATGATCTCATGCATGGTTTGAATACAGCGGAACGGATACTTGCCGCTCGCCGTCTCGGCCGAAAGCATAAGTGCATCAGAGCCGTCGATAACCGCATTGGCCACATCGGTCACTTCGGCCCGAGTCGGCCGCGGGTTCTCGACCATGCTGTCGAGCATCTGGGTGGCCGTAATCACCGGCTTGTTCATGGCGTTGCACATCCGAATAATGCGCTTCTGCGCCGCCGGAAGCTGACTCTGCCCGGTCTCGACTGCCAAGTCCCCGCGCGCCACCATAACGGCATCGCTCAAGCTCACGATTTCTTCTAAGTTTTGTAGAGCCTCGAGCATTTCGATCTTCGCCACGATACGAGTGGCCGGGTGTTTAGCCTCGATCAACTGGCGAAGCTTGATAATATCGCTCCCCTGGCGCACGAAGCTGAGCGCAACATAATCTACGCCTTTAGATAAGCCGAACTCCAAGTCCTTTAGGTCTTTCTCGGTCATCGCTTCAATCGGCAACGAAGCTCCGGGCACGTTCATCCCTTTACGGTCCTTAAGCAGGCCGCCGTAAATGACCTCTGTTTCGATCTCCGTGCCGCTCTTCGACAAAACCTTAAGCTCGATCAGGCCGTCATCCATAAGAATGCGGTGACCCTCGGTAACCGTCTCGACCAGCGCCTTAAAATCAGTTGGAATAAGACCCTGTTTGCCGACCACATCGCGAACAGTCACAAAGACTTTTTGGCCCTCGCCCAACTCGATCTGACCGCCCTCGAATCGACCGACTCGAATTTTGGGTCCCTGAAGGTCCTGGAGGATCGACACCGGCGCCGCCCACTTTTTGGAGAGCTCTCGAATATTTTGAATCACGCCGGAGTGCACGTCGTGAGTGCCGTGGGAAAAGTTCAGGCGCGAGACGTTCATTCCCGACAGAAGGGCTTTTTCTAAACCTTCGCGCGAGCTGGTGGCAGGTCCAATGGTGGCGACGATCTTCACCCGGCGTTCAGACAACATCTCTTATGACTTCTTCACTTCAGTAATCAAAGAATCCATCTTTTCTTCGTGGCGCTTACTCAAAGACCGCACCTGTTCGGAATGCTGGTACTGGACGGTCCGCATCTGATCTTTGTTCTTCTGATCGAGTTGGTCAACCACGAGCTGATGGGCCCGCTGCATTTCCTCTACGGTGCGCTTCATATTGTCCTCGCCCACCTTACGATCGCGAAGCATTTGGTCCTTGAGGGTCTGGATCTGCTTTTCGTACTTAGAAACCATAAGCGACATCTTTTCGCTGTGCTGAAGTTCCTGCTTGCGCATCTGCTCCTGCATATTGCGGACGATCAGGTTTTTTTCACCTTCAACGGCCAGGCGGACTTCCTTCACTTTGTCCGACTGTTGGATCTGGCTCGCCGCATGATACTCCTGCTGCTGTTCGATCATGCGGGCTTTTTCATTATTGGTCTCGTCGTAAAGTCGCATCACCCGCAAGTCGGCGTTGGTCTTGGCCTGCTCATTGCGAGAATCAAAATCGCCCTTTATATTGTCGTAGGCGTCGCGGTTGATCCGATTCTGCTCCGCCATGCGTTCGCGGTAAAAGCGATTGCTGTGAACGATTTGGTCGCCCATTTCCTTGCGGACCGAGTGCACATCTTCACGGACGCGGTCATTGCTCTGTCGCACGGCTTCGTCGCGCTGCTCCTGCAGATTCTCCACATTTTTACTAAGAGCGTTGCGCACGTTCGCCATTTCGCGGCTTTGCTTATGCTTCAGCTGCACTTCGTTGCGAACTTTGGCCTCTTTTAAATCCTCATTTTCCATTTCGAGTCGGCGAACCTGATTTTCTACCCGGTCGACGGTTGCACTTTTCAAAACGTCGCCACTGATGCGTTGAGCCTCTTGCTCTTTCTTCAAAGCCTTGTCGTAACGTTCGCGAGTTTTGCCGAGCCCATCTTGGAATCCGTCGCGCAAGATCTCCTCGGACTCATTGCGCAAGACACGCTCCTTCTGCACGGCGCGAACCATGTTGGTGGAGCTGCGCTGATTGTCCTGCATGTGCTTCACTTCCTGATCCTTCAGCCGGCCCTGAGTATTCTCACGATAATCGCGGTACTCTTTCTGCAACCGACCGACGGACTCATTGCGCTCGGTTTTGACCGAGTCCATTTCGCGCTTGTGGTAATTCTCCTGCTTGTCGCGACTGGAATCGAGCGACCGCTTTTGTGCTTCGCGGGTCTCAAGCAAGGACTGTTGGTAGGTTTCGTCCTTGTTCTTTAAGGCGTTTGCGTAGTCGGTGTTTAACTTTTCCAGGCGGGCGTCGGTACTCGCCTTCTGTTGGTCTATTTGCCCCGTGTTGGTCTGCTTAAGAAGTTCCTCGCGCTTTTGTGTCTCGTTGGCTTTCTCTTCCATCTGCTTACGATACATGCCGCGCAACTCTTCGACATCGCTTTGATAGCGATGATCGCGCTCACTGATCGCGTCGCTCGAAAGCTTTTGCATGTTCTTAAGCTGCGCCTCATGGGAACTTTTTAAGCCCTCGAGCTCGGCGTAATGTTTCTCACTGATGCGCCGAAGCTCGCGCTGATGTTTTTTGACGATCTCAGATTCTTTTTTCTGATAGTCTTCGCGATTGCGGCGAACCACTTGATCATCGCGATTATTCGAACCGTCTGAACCACTGACAGAAGACATAGTCATCCTCCTGATTTCTATGCTCTTTTTTAGAATAGCATAAAGCCTGGCACCACCTCCCCCTGGGAGACCGTGCCCGGCACATTTCTGGCTTTAAGGAGGGCTTGGTTGGATAGCAAAGGTTATAACACGTGATGAGGAACGCTTTTCGTCAGTCCCTGGCCCTATTTTTGGCCTTGAGCCTCGCCTGGCCGAGTGGGCCAGCCCATGCGGACCAAAGAGATCAAAAGGCCCTCTGGACCAAAATCCTGACCTCCACTGTCCCCCTAGATGCAAAAGAGGAGTCCTTTTTTTCGTCATCTTGGCGCTACGAATGGATTCAAACTTCGTTCCTGCAAGCCTTTTCAACACTTCCTGCGGGCCGAAGCTTTGATGCCATTTTTAATGAAATCGTACGCGATTTTGAAGAAACGGGAGCGAATCGCGAAGAAATCCAGCACTTCCACGCCAATTCCTATCGCCTGTTTCGAATGATTAAAACAGGTCAGCCCAAGTTCGCAAACCTTGCTTTTGAGGCCTGGCTCGATTCCATCTACGCCCTCGACTTTCAGAAAATGTCGCGCCTCGAATTTGCTGACCACCTTGTGATGATGGAACTGATTTACACCCACGCCTTTCTCGGCGCCGGCCCATGGTCCGCCGCGGAAACGGATCGCGTGAATCAGTTTTTTGCCGGCAAAAGAGAAATAGGACCGAAAAGCTGGGGTGTGAACTTTAACGCTTACCTGGAGCGCAATTTAGACAGCGCACAAGATTACGGACTTAATATGGCCCAGGGGGTGCGTGCAGGAATAGTGGCGGTGCCACTTTTCTTCGGAACATTGATAGGAAGTTTTAATTACGTTGTAGAACCCGCGACTTTACTTTTTTATACCGATTGGGTCAGATTCACGGTTTTTATGACGACGGGACTTGTGTCTCTTGGCCTCTCAACGGCAACCGCCTTCACGGCTGGACGAACTTTTTCGAGAAAATGGTGGAGCTTCGCTTACCAAAAATTTAAACGGTCCTCCTTTCTCATTGAAAGTCGAAAAATCCTCAAATGCGAGTCGATGCTGGAAGGTCGAAAATGAAAACCTGGCTCCTACTTTCAGCACTTCTCTTCACCCTAAATGCCGAAGCCCATTCGAGCGCTCCGCCAGAAGCTTGTGATCCAGACGTTTATAAAGGCCGTTTCTACGATACCATTCCCCGCTACGGCGAAATCCACCAAACCCTTGAACTTCTTGAGAAGGGCGACGCGAATGAACTCCGCTGCCTCGAGGCTTTCCTTCAAACTCCGGAAGGAAAAGAACTGGTCTCCAAAGGACGCCTGGCGCAGCTTCTTTATGGAGCTTACCTGGAGCGAGACTTCGACGCCTCTGCCGACCGCAAGATGGTTCTCACCCCGATCCACGAGATTCGCGCGCGGCTGTTCGGATTGATAGAAAAAGGAAAAACCCGACCAGGCGAAACGAAGCCCAAGCCCTGGGAGGTGCGCGCGCAGGCTTTGTCGGAGACGCTCACTCGCTTTTCTCTACCGGCGACTACGAACGCGGCCGATCTGGAACAACTCGGGCGTTCGGACCCCAAGCACTACCCAGCCCTCGATTTTTTTCGCCGCAGAGAACATCGCCTGATGGAGCAGATGACCTCTCGCGGTCCAACGATCGATCGTTCACCGGAAAAGTTTAAAGCGCAAATGGTCGAAAAATTGACCGAGCTTCGTGTGCGGAATTTTCTCTCAGCCTTGCGCGCCTCCGAGGAGCTCGCGAATGAAAAAATCAAGCTGCAAGCACGTGCGGATAAAAAGTCTCAAGTCCTCACGATAGCGGAACTATCTAAATTTCAAATCAGTTTCCTATCCACTCGAAACCTGGTGCCCACTCACGTAGTGGCCGAAACGCCAAAGAAGATTCCACAAACGCGAACCTCGGCCTTTATAGGAAAGTACCTCGATAAAGTCGGCGAAGAGATTTATATCTTTAAACCTCGCGCGGAAAATCAAATTCAAAATCTGACCTTTATCCTGACCGCGCCGGACGGGAGCACCCTCAGTCTGAGCGAAACTGAGTACAATAAAATCCTGTTCGCGCTTCTACCCCGACTTCTCGCTCACCAGTTTAATGAATCTCGCTCCACGCACCGTTACCGCCTAGAATCCCTAGCCCGCGATTATCACCTGGCCCGCGCCGCCCAGCTGCTGAGAGGGCGAACGGACAGAACAATAGAAGAACTCTATTCCCGACTCAGCACTTGGATAAAAAACGAACGCCGACAAACCGGAGAAGCGTTCCTCACCGACTTGATCGCGACTCGCGGGCCTAAAGCGACAAGTGAAGATCCCGTCAGCCATCTTCTCTGGTGGGGCTGGAGCCAACACCCACGGCATTGGGAAGTTCGTGGCGAGACCAGCTGGCGAATGAAACTTCCGAGTTCCAAAACCGAAGATCCCCATACCCATCGAAAGTCGTTAGATCGCGATCGCCGCAAAGAAGCGGCGGCCGAGAAAGAGCGCCAGAGCTATCGTTACGGCACCGAGCAAACACGACGCCAGGTGGTCAAAAGAAAAACCTCCAAATGGACGGCCATGGCCCTCGGCGCTTTTGCGGCCAGCTATTTGGTCTATACTCAGGACGCGCCCACTCTCCAGCTGCCTAATTTTACGATGCCCGAAATTTCGCTACCGAAAATTCAAGTGCCACTCGACTGGGATATGAGCTTCCTGCCCAAATTGTTAGGCGGTGGCAACCGCGACCAAATGAACTTCGACGATTATCCAAAATTTGACAATTATCGAATTGATCCACCTAAGAATCAAGATGGGTCAAAGCGCGGAGAGAACTCCAAACATGATCCCACGACCTCGGCCTACGCGATTGAAATTTTAAAGCTGGCGCCCTATGCTCCGCGCCCCCAGTTCTATAACTTTGGTACGGTCTCCCACTTGCCGAAACCGCTCCAGACCGCGGCGGGCGATGATCTCGATGGCCTGTTTACACGACGCCTGTATATCAACCGCGTCGCAGATCCCGAAGAGCCGGACTTGGTCGTAGACGTCAATCTTCGGGGGTACAGCCTTGAGAAGCGTCTCGGGGTTCTACAAATGGCGAATTATAAAATTATCGGTCTCGACCTGTATGACGGTTGGGGTCGCGCCGTTTCTCAACGGGATTTTGATGTCTTTGAAATCGCTGGGAATCGGCAAACCTATGCCAAGTTAAGCCCCAATGTCACCTGGGGACCCTATTCCTACCGAGCCTCTTACAAAATCGACGACCGCTATGCTAAAGACGCGTTCAACCCGACCCTCAACTTCTCAACGCTGCAACAAATTAACGGCCGACTACTCAGCTCAGGATTCACGACCCTATCCGCTCATATCTCGAGTCAGGTAAAGTCCGGCGAAGGTGTTCGCTTCACAGATTTCAGCCAGATGTTTCAAGCGGGCGCCACCTACACGTTTTCCAACCAAAAATGGTCGATCAATACGAAGGCCGACCCGGCTTTTAAACCCTTCACCAAATTTTTAAATGACGGGCACCTTCACTATCAATGCACGGGTTCCAATATCTTTTTTCAAACCGCGCTCAATGAAGCGGTTAAAATCCAACCGGATCTAGCTGGAATTCAAGCCCAGCACCTGGTCGGATATGCGGGCGGAGATGGCGATGGAATTTTAAAGGGATCGCCAAGTCATTTGCATACGGTCGCCTTTCGCCTTCAGGGTGACGGCGAACAGCATATCGAACTCGATGCCACCCCAGAAGGAGCCATTCCAGCTCCTGCCTCGCAAAAGAAAAAGCCCAGCCCCACACCCCCCACCCAGGACGAGAGTCCCTGGCGCGCCATTCTTCCCCAGCGACCTAAATATTATGTTCCAGAAGAGCGCTTGGAAAAACAGGACGACGTCAAAGAGGAAGCCGAGACGCCCACGTCGGCGCCGCCCGCGGAAAAACCAAAAGTGACTCGCAATCACGAGGAAATCGAACGCATTTTGCGAATGTTGACGTCGCTTAGGTCCGAGACGGTCGAAGCGTTCAAACCCGTTTATGAGACCGAAGCGTGGCTCGCCCGCCAGAATTTTCTGTCGATACCCGGCGTGCGCCTGATCGTGCTCTCGAACTATCTGCTCGATGGATTCAAAGACAAGTCCTCACCCGAGCGACTGCAACTTCGCCTGCAACAATCGGCTGCGGCCGACGCGGAGGCGGCTCTCAATCAGCTTTTCAAAACGGAATGGGCGGGACTGAATAAGAGCTTAACCAATCTCGACCAGTGGACCGAGAATGACAAATATGCGGCTTACAGCTTTTTGCTGCAAGATCCGCTTAGAAGCCGACTTCGTGAGCTGAGCCAGTTCCTTGGATCCTACGAATGGGGTTCGCTGTTGAGAGAGTATGCCCAGTTTCATCAACAGAATCCGTGCGAAAAAGCATTGCAAACTCCTTAAGTTCCGCCGCAAGCCCGATACCCCCAAAGGGTCGTGATCACCTCATAGAAGCCTAGCCCAGGAACTTTCGGTTGTTTCATATCCGCCACGGCGATTCGCGCCGGGCCGGCAAAAATGCGCTGACCCGATTTTATCGGCACGCTCATTCGCGCGGGGAAGTTATAGGTGACGAGAATCGCGGGTCGCCCGCGGAAAAGAACGGCCACGACTCCCTTCTCGGACAGGATCCGTCGCACCTCCCCGGTCGCAGTGGGAATTTGCGTGCGCGGCAGGCAGGTCTGCGCAGTGCGAGTCGCCGTCGCCAAAGCAGGTGGCGACCGCTTAGGAACAGGCTCCTGCTTTCGACTGCGCGGCCCGGGCACTTCCGCCTTTTTCTGCGCGATAACGGCCGGGCCTTTTTTCGGCGTTGTTTTAATCACTGGTCGGCGAACAGTTTCCGCTTTTTTAACCGGCTCTTCGTCGACGATCGGCGGGCGCGTCGACTTGGTTTTGACCACCTTTGGCTCTAACGGCGCCTTCTTCTTTGCCACTTTCGGCGCCTTGCCTTTGAGCTCGAGCAGTTTGCTCTGAATGGCCTCCGGTGTTTTCTCCTCCATCGTTCCCAAATGCACGGCCAAGACACCGACCGCAATGGCCGCGGCCAAGGAGCTGGAGCGCGGGTTCGTACCGTCGCTTAAACGAACCGATGACTTCAGTTTCACATCCGGCTTTTCGAACTTTTTCGAGGCGCCGGACTCTTCGTCGTCGTTCGCCCCCACTACAATCACGCCATGCAAATCAGCCGGCGGGAGAATGGTTTCGCCGGTGGTGGGATTCTTTACCTTGACGCCCAAACCACTGGCCGTGATGCGTAGCCAATCTTGTGACGTCGAGAAATTCTTCGACATCACCTCAACCCGAGCCAAATAGTTGCCGGCTGGTATATCTTTTTCAATTAATTCCCGAGGAAAGAGCGAGTAACGATTGCTATCTTGTTTCTGCAAAGCCTGGATTTTGACTCCCGCCGCCACCCGTTCCCCACCGGATTTTTCTAAGTAGAGATCGAGGTCCTTGTCGGTTCCCGTCTCGGCGTCGTCTTTAAAATCATTCCACGCGAGCGTTAAGCGCAACGGGCAAGTCGTACTTCCTTTCGCGGGCGTGCAAACAATCTGCACACCTTTCGCATCCGAGCCTGAAAAGACCACATACTCGTGCTGCCCTTCGAGCTTGCCGTCGATTTTGTTGGTTTTCATAGAGCGACCGAAATTGCCGGCGGCGTTGACCCAAACCGTGTTCGCGGCCAATGCCTTGTTGACCAGCGTATTTATAAAACCCTTCCCGTCGCCATTGCCGCCGTACTCCCAAACTTGAGAATAGAGAACCAGGTCGAAGTTTCCGGCACTGATCTCCTCGATGGCATCCGCGAGTTTCGTGTAGCCGTAGGTCAGATAAAGATAGAGTTCGTAATCATCATGAACGCCGCTCTCGCGAATAATGCCGGCCACGGTCTGCGCCATTAATGTGCCGTGGTAGGAGGTGCCGAGATTCATGTCGTCGGCCGTGCGCTTGGGCTTGTCTTTGGAGTATTTTTCGTAAAACGTTTCGCGCGGAAGCGAGACGCCGATTTGCTTGTCGTGTCCGTTGAATCCATTATCGAGAATGGCGATCTTTAATTTTCGCTTAAATTTAACGCCCTTGAAGGATGACAGTTTAAGTGGAGTCGTTAGCTCCTTGAAGTTCGTAACCGAAGGAATTTCCTGTTTTTGCTGAGCCTGTTGGGCCGGCGTCTCCGCCGACCACAACAAAGTCACAATAAGAATAATATACGTCACTGGTCAGCTGCCGCTTAGTTGTAATACGACGCGGGCCAATTGCAGTACGTGTATCTATAGTAGCCGTTTGAGTACTGATCATAGGGAACGTACGAATAACGATAGCCCCCGTAATTGTAATACGGTCGATAGGACGCGTAAGTGTACGAGGGAGCAACGTACGCCCTCGGCGCGTAATACGTCCTGGGCGCATAATACGATCGCGGCGCGTAGTAGGTCCTAGGCGCATAATCATAGGAGCGGGAATAAGACCGAGGAGTATAGTAATAGGAATCGCCGCCATAGCCATATCCGTAAGCGCGATTCGACCACGCACTTCCCGCTACTACACCCAGACCGAGAGCGCCCAGCGCCAACCCAAACCCCCAGGAATTCGTGCTGCTCGTCACATCCAGCTCGTTGCCGGTGTCATAAGAAATCCCGCGGACTTCTGAATTCAAAGCCATCTTCTCGAAGGTCATATGTTCCACTTTCTGACCGGCGGGGACATGGTCTTTGACATGGGCCACTTCGATCTTTGAGGGATCGCGAGTGTCTTCGCGGATAATTAAGGTCTGGGGCAGATGGGCGGACAGTCGTTTCTGTTCCAGCGGCACGACGACCGTGCGTTCCTGATCGAGTTCGTGTTTCAGTTCCTCGGCGATCGCCATGGGCGCCACTGGACCGATTGCAAGTGCGAGCACAAGAGCCGTTCTGAGCATTGTTCACCTCCGTGAAATTTGAGAGGGGGTGTAACAGAAAAGAAGGGCTACGCAAACACTCGACGCTTTTGATTTAGAGTAAATATTACGGGTTGAGATCATTTTTCTGGCGGAAGAGCTGGCGAAGTTTCGCGTCCTCTTTTTCCACCTGTGCGGCACTGGCGGCCGTATCGCGAGCCGCCTTCTCAGCCGCTGCGATTTCGAGACCGGCACGCTTTAAATGAAGGTGGCTAATCGCCTCAACTGACTCTTGCCACACGGGGCGAAAAGTCTCGAGTTCGGTTTTAAATTCTTTTACCGTTCCCGGAAAAAGGGCGGCCCAATCCCGGGCTGTCACCGCCCATGGCAGGCTCTGCGGAAATTCCATGTCCGCGAAACCGGCCGCGGTCACCGCTCCCACCGTCACCTGAGTCGCCGTCGGCAGCAGATACTCCTGTGGCTCCCCCACGCGATGAAGAATTATGTTACCACGCAGATTCTGGATCACGACCTCTTCGCGCTTGCGCTCGATTAACATGCGGCAATCCCCGCCGCCACAACGTAGAGTCGCAAATGGCGTCTTGAACGCAACCTCTGAGGATCCGTCAAAATAAAACGAGCCGCGAATCAGCTGCACAAACTTTCCTTCGCGGCGAACCAACCCGCCACGACCGAGCACGAGCGTCGAGCCCGAGAGACCCACGGTTTCCCGTTTCTCGGCTAATAAGGGTTTGTCGCCAAGTTCAGAAATTTTCTTTTCTTGAGATTTCGCGTGAGCGTCTTCCGATTTTTTTCCGCCTGCATGGACCTGCACGTCGGCGCAGAAAAAAAACACAAGCGCCAAAACTCGCGCCAGCGAGTTCATAGATCCATACCTCTGAGCGAAGAGCGGGCCTGAGAGGCCACGTCGCGCTGAGGAAAGGAGCGCAAGACCGTACGGTAAATATCGACGGCCTCTTCATTGCGATTCTGTATTTCGTAGATCCGTCCGAGGCGAACCATGGCGAAACCGGTTAGCTCGTGGTTGGGAAAGAGTTCGATCATCTGTTGAATGATGTGCGTGCACTCTTCCATCTCGTCGGTCTGGTAGTACCCTTCGGCCATCAAAAAATAGGCTTCGGTCACGTAGGGGGTGTAGCTGAATTTGTCGACGATTTGCTTGAATGCGCGGTTCGCCTGAGCGAACTGCTTTTTGCGGTAGGACTCTTTGCCTTTCTCGAACAGCGTCTTGGCAATTGTCACCCGCAGCCGATTCGAGTCGGCCTTGGTGATCGTGCTGGCTAGGCTGCGGAACGGATAACCTTCTTCACCCCCGCCCTTCTTGCGGAGGACATCGGGCATTAGAGTGGCGACATGCTGGCGAAACTCCAAAAATTCTTCGGCTTCAAGTTCGGCGCTCAGCTTTTCATTTTTAAGTCGGCTGTTAAGGTGATGAACTTCGGCTTTAAGTTCGGAGGTGCCGTTGTAAGTTTCGCGGACCGAGGCGTAGAACTGCATCCACAGGAGAGTCATAAACAGGCACAATGAAAAGAATGTGTTGAGCTTCATACCGCATTCAACTTAACGGCAGAAACTCGTCGAAATTTGAGAGGTATCGCCCTGTTACATGGCGTCTGGCAGCTCCATACCCAGTATTTTTAGACCCTCTTCGAGAACGTGATGAACCGCCTGGACCAACGTCATGCGCGAAGACTCCAGCTCCGGACTTTCGCCGAGGATGTCGCACTTGGTATAGAACAGACTAAAGCGGTGGCAGACATCGATTAAATAGCCGGCCAAAATATGCGGCTTAAAACCATCGAAGGCCGCGGCCAACGTGTCCGGATAGGAAAGCAGAGTCCGAAGAAGCTCTTTTTCCTCGGGGGTGTCGAGGGCGATCTTAAATTCCGACGCCACCGGCTTGCCATACTTGCGAGTCACGCTCAGGCAGCGCACGCCGCAATACTGAACATACGGCCCGCTGTCGCCCGCGAAATCCAGAATGCGATCCCAATCGAACTCCACGTTTTTAACCCGGTCATTGACCAGGTCGTTGAAAACCACGGCGCCAATTCCCACTTGGCGGGCCACCTTTTCGGCATTCTCAAGAGACGGATTTTTCTGTTTAATAATTTCCCGCACCAGCTCCACGGCCTTTTCGAGAATGTCTTCAAGAAAAATGGCCGTGCCTTTACGGGTGGAAACTTTTGCATCTTTGAAGCGGTACATTCCGAAAGCGATATGGTGACACCGGTCGGTCCACGAGTATCCCATCTTATGAAGAACTTTAAAGACCTGCCGAAAATGCAAGGTCTGATCGACGCCGACGACATAGAGATTGAGATCGGCGTTCAGCTCTTGCATTCGGTAAATGGCGCTGGCCAGATCGCGAGTCGCATAAAGACTCGCTCCGTCGCTCTTCCGAATCAAACACGGAGGCATATCAAACTCATCGAGGTGCACGACCATGGCGCCATCGGATTCAACCAACAGGCCCTTCCGCTCGAGTTCCTCCTCCACCGGCTTAAGGCGGTCGTTATAAAAAGACTCCCCACGTACGAGATCATGTTTCACGCCAAGCTGATCCCAAATCCTCTGGTAATCCGCGAGTGAAATCGCGACAAATTTTTTCCAGATCTCGACGACTTGGGCATCGCCATCTTCCAGCTGCTTAAAGACTTTCGCACCCGCATTCTCCAGTTCCGGCTTACTCTCCGCTTCCTGATGGAAGCGAACATAGAGCTTATAAAGCGAGGGAAAAGGTTCTTTTTCAAATGGATATTCGTGCCCCCAGTTCATATAGGCCCAAGCGAGCTTGCCGAACTGAACACCCCAATCCCCGAGGTGATTGAGCCCCACTACATTGTAACCCTGCGACTTAGCCAAATTCACGATGGCCTGGCCGATCATCGTGGCCCGCAAGTGCCCCACGTGCATGGGCTTGGCCACATTCGGCGAAGAAAAATCGATCACCAGTTTTTTGCCGCCACCACTCGTACCGTAGCCGATTCGCCCCCGCCGCCCAAAGACCTCCGCCGCGATCAAGCTCTGCACGTACTCAGGCTGAAAGGTGAAATTGATAAATCCACTCACCGGTTCCACAGCCGAGAGCTCAGGTGCAAGGCGTGCGCGGATTTTTTCCGCCAGTTCCGCTGCCAGTTTTGGTGGTGGCATTTTGGCTTCTTTCGACCACGCAAAAACAGGCAAGGCCAAATGACCGTGGCCGTCGCGCTTAGGAGTTTCAAGAAGGTCTTCAATCACGGCGGCATCCCGATTTAACAGGTCCGCATAATTTCGGCTGATTACAGTGCGTAAAGATTTAAGCATGGGAGGGAACTTAGCACTGAGTCGGCTATTTATAAACGGAGAAAGACAGCATTTTGTCGCGAATTCGGCGGGCCTTGGCCGCCAAGGCTGGCGAAGACTGCTTGCGGGCCTCTTCATAGACGTTTTTGAGTTCAAACCAATCGTCAAAAAGAGCGAATTTGTAGCCGTTCACCAGGCGCACGTCGTTTAGAGAATCAAGTCCCTTGGTCGAAAGCTTCCATCCGGCGGCGATTCGCTCGGCTAAAAGCCCGCTTACACGAAGCAGCGTCAGACGTTCACTCCAAATGGAGTAGGCATGAAGCTTCCGCACCCGTTTCAAGTTCTGCTTGAACTGGGGATCATTGACACCCAAATTGAGCTTGGCTTCGCGTTTCAGATCACCGGTATTGGCTCGAAAAATAAGCTTACCCTGGGGAAGTTTGACCTTGGATAGATCTAGGGGCTGCCGGGGATCGCCCGTCGGTTTGAGCCGAATATACCGGTAAAATGAGGCCCCGGATGTCACTTGGCCCGGAAGACCGACGACCTGAACATAGACGGGAAAATCCGCCGTACCGTTGGTTCGGAGGTCGACTCGCGCTTGGGTGTTGTTGCGGCTTTGCACAGCTAAGATAAGCTCACTCGGCGCTTTGGAAACTTTCTTGACTGGCGCAGTGGGTTTCTCATCCACGATAGCCGGCGCCTCCCGCTTGGGCGATGGCTCCACTTCTTCATCCACGATTTCGGGCGGCGGTTCCGCTTCCGCTTCGTAGCCGATGGGGGCTGTATTGGCCCCCGGCAGGACCGTTTCCACAACGGTGTTGGCCGGAACATCGAGCGTACGCTGGCGCTTGATATTACGCGAGAGTACGAGCGCCACCGAACCCAGCACGACTACCAAAATCACCACGATTCCCCAGTCGACCCACGGCACGCTTTTGCGCCGTCGCTTTTTGCCTTTGGTGGCCGTCGACTCCGCCTGAATGACGGTGGCCTCGAGATCGGGCTCTGGCATTTTCGGAATCGGCGGCAATGGCGATTTTTCGGGCTTCATCCGCGCCAGTTCCCGAGACGTTTTGTCCTTGGTTTTTTCGCGAGTCAGGTCGGGCCCTTTGGCCTCGGGGGGCGGAGGTTCGGGCTCCGGAATTTTGGGCCGCTTGAGTTCGACCACGTTCTTCATCAACTCTTCGCCGGTTTCCAGCGGCCGGGCTTTGACCGGCTCAGCTTTGCGCAGACGCGGGTTAAAGTCTTCCATCAAGCCGATGCGCTTCCATTCGTTGAAGCCGCTGCGCCAAACATAATCTGTGTAAGAAACGCGACCCGCCATCAAGCCTTCGCGGATTTCATCGAGGCTGTAGGGCCCCGTGGTCATGAACTCAAAGCCATCCGGACTTTTGCGCTGAAGGCAAACCCACGGTTTCTCTTTCAAAGCCGTTTTGGACGGGCCCTTGAATTCCTCTTTAAACTCGGTGTGCTCGAGGGCCATGCGCCAAACCGCCTCGCCCTCCTTTAGGATCAAATCAAACAGGCGGAGCTTGCCGTCACGGATGCGCGACTTGAGGTCCAGCTCACTCACCGGACCGATCGTTTTGCCGCTGTCTTGGTAAAAATAAAACTCGTCCGTCAACGCCGCTGCCCACTTTCAAGCCGCCGAATCAAGGCCCAATACGTTTTTGCAAAATCGCGGTTCTCCACGTTCACTTTCAAGTACACCATTAGCTGTGTCCAACTAATATCCTTAGACCGGACTTTCTGAAAAAGACGCTCGCCCAATTGATTGCCCGCCAGACGAGACGCCTCAATATATGCGCCGGGATCGGCCACCCGGTAGCGGCTGCGGCGCAAGCGTCCCGTCTGAACCCAGACCACCTCACTTAGCCGATGGTCGAGGGCCAAAAGCAGGGCGGTGCGCCCCTTATCTTTCGGGCTGGAGGCCTCCAGCCGGAGGCGCAGGGACTCCCAATCTTCCGCTTTCCTCTTCGGGTTGATCCATTTACTAAAAAAGAAGCCCACCGCTTCCGTCCATACCAGGGGAATAAAATCTTTAGGAAGATCCCACAGCGTCTTTTTGCGGGACGCGAGTTGCGAGTGGATAAATTGCCCCGCCAACCCCGAAGCGTGATTGATGGTCGGCCGCGACAAATAGAGCCAGTCTTTTTCGGGCAACAGAAAACTTAAATCGTGCTCGAGATGGTAGCGCAGAATCCGCACAAAACGCTTCGGCAAAGAAACTTTAAGTCGAGCCAGAGAAGTGCGCGAATTCGGACAGTAGACTTGCAACCTCGACTTGGCGACCGTGATCTTTAAGTCCTTCTCTAAGACCTCCACCAACGACGCCACGTGATCGGAGTAGTCGATGGCCAACTCTTCCTGCAGATCGCGGTCATAGGCGTGCTCAAGATACATAAGATAGCTCTGCCATTTCATCCACGGCGGCGAGAACATGACACAGAAGCGATTGCCCCTGCCCCGCAGATACTCGGTCACGGTTTCCGTCTGCGCCTTAGCCAAACGGAAGTAGAGCTGCTCGACATCCTGAAATAAGATCATCAACTCGGACGGGGCAAGATGGTCGCGCAGACGCCGGGGCAAATGCTGCTGGGCCAAATGCCATTCGCCGACCACCACATAGATCAAAGCGTCCGGATTCGACTCATGCCGTTCTCGAATGATGCGGGCCATTTGCTGATCGCGGCGGGCCAGGCTCCCCACCTTTTGATTTAAACCGACAACGTCAAATCCACGGTCCCGCGCGAGCTCCAACAGCGGCCGATAGTGCTCCCAGGGAAAGCCCCAGTTGCGGTCCCACTGCACTTCATTTAAAAAACGCTTCTCAGAAAGTCGGCCACGCAAAAAACCTTGAATGGCCTCGGTTCCCTCGGCCGGCAAACATTCGAGCGCCAAAATAAGGCGCTGATGCGGCACCAGGTCACGCAGGATACGGAGATGCGCCCTTTGGGACTGCGAATACGCATGAAAATCTCCGCTCAGCAGCACGCGGGCTTTACCGAGCGCCCGCAGAATTTCGCCTTCGGCACTCGCCTTCCAGCCGCCACGAAATTCATTATCGAGTCTTTTTGCATATTGTCGAAGGGCGAGCGACGGGCGACCAACGCGCAGTTCGACCTGAAATTTGACCTGGTCAAGCAGGTTTTTGCGGGTGCGGAGCCATTCGTGCTGATTGATCATGCGCTAGACTTAGGTTACAAGCGCCAAGGCCGAAATCAAGCGTTGCGTAAGAATCCAAAAACGGCTCTAATGAGACTGAACTTTAGCCCCGCTTCGCCACCGAGGAAACAGCTATGAAAAATCGCGTACGTCTGGCGCTGATGTCTTGTCTGCTCTCCGTAGCGGCCCACCTGTACCTGGCTCTACATTACTATCCGCTCAAAGTCGGTCTAGCCTCCGGACAATCTCTTTGCAATTTAAGCGCGAAGTTTGATTGCGATGCCGTATCGGCTTCCGCGTATGCGGTGCTGTGGGGAATTCCACTCGCCATTTGGGGAGCTGTGGCCAATGCCGTTCTTTTCGGCCTGATCATGATGAGTTGGCTCGAGTGGAGCGAACATCCGGAGCGACTGCGCCGCTGGTCGTTGCTGCTGGCAGGCCTGGTTGCGGCAGCCTCTTTGGTTATGGGTGGGATCTCAGTCGCCTTCATGCATAACTTTTGTATCGTGTGCATGGGCCTTTACGTCTTAAGCTTCATCCAGTTCTTTGCCTATAAGGGGTTTCTGCGCGAGCCGTTTTGGGCCAACCTTAAATCCGACTTGCCCCATCTATGGTCCGAGAGCCGCGGTGTATCGATCGCCTTGATCGCGGTCCCCGTTTTGGCCTTTTTCGTTCATAAAATTTTTGAACAGAACCTCGGGATTTCGCAGATCGATCGCGTGGTGGCCGAGTCCGTCGAAGACTGGCAGGCGGCCAAGCCCTACTCCTTTGTCGCCAAGCCCACTCTGGCCAAGGGTCCCCCTCCCGATCAGGCGGCGCTGACCCTAGTTGAGTTCGCCGATTTCCGTTGTGGCCACTGTCAGCGGGCGAGCCTGACCCTGCATGCGTTTACGCGCGCTCATCCGGATGTGCGCCTCGAATTCTATTCTTTTCCCCTGGATGGGGCGTGCAACGAAAAGATCACGGACTCGAGCGGTCTCTCGTGCCGTCTCGCAGCCACGGTTTACTGTGCGGAATTAAAGGGTCAAGGTTGGGCCACTCACGACGCCCTCTTTAGTGCCCAAGAAGAAGTGAACCGGCTCAGCAACGTGGCCGAACTCGATTTGCTACTATCGAAGGAGCTGTCCAAGCTGGGCATCAATTGGGAGTCCATGCAAAGCTGCTTGAGTGACAATGCCACTGTGGACGCCATTAAGGCGCAAGCGAAACAGGGCGCGCTGGTGAACGTACTCGGCACGCCGACTCTGTTCGCCAACGGCCGCTTGGTTTCTCGCATCATTGTGCCCGTGTTGCAGGAGGCGCGCGAGCGTTCACTGGCCGCGGAAAAACCGGCCCAGTGAAAAATCGATCGCTCGAATTTACATGACCAGATTGACCAACCACGTACTGGCCAAGTCCACGTAGTGATTGATCATATAGATCAAGGATGTAAACAAGCCGGATTCCAGATCCACAATAAACGCCATGGCGACAACGGCGAATACGGATACGCTGATCGACTGTACAACCCACACCGTGGAGCGAACGTCCGTCAGCTTGTGATCCCGTTCAATCTTTTCAATATGTTTTAAGTTCTGCTTGAGCTCTTCAAAGTGCTCGATCACTTTTTCGTGGATCTCTTGTTGTTTCGACAGCGACAGCGTGGCCAGACCGGGGAAGTTGCGCTTGGTTTGGATCGCTTGAATCAGCTCCACGCAGTGTTGAATATAGCGTTCAACCCGAGATTGAAAAGCCGGATACTGGTGCTTTTCTCCGACATAGTCATTCAAACTATCCTTCGCTTGATCGTAGTTCTCACCCACGACGAGGCCGAGAATCGCGCGTCGAAGGGCACCGATCCCATTGGTTTCAGTCTTTTGCGACTCCTGCAGCTTGCGCTTGAGATCCTGCTGCATCTCCGTGATATGCGCATGCTCGAGTACGGATAAAGTTTTGGCTTCCATACATCTGGCCTTTCGGCAGATTTGACTTAAGTCTAGAGTATTTATGCTTTGCGCTACAGGGCCAGGACCCAAATTTTGACAGCCTATGTCTCATTAAGGGACAATAAGCTTAGGGCCAAGGTCGGCCCGTCAGAGGAGTTCCATGATGGAAAAGCAAACCTCGCCTATTCACGCCAAAACCGTCGACGAGAAAATCAAATCCATTCCCCTGCCCAGCCAGGTGCCAAAAGGTCTCGATTTCACCGACATTCCCGTTTCGGCTCTTAAATCCTCCACTCTGGAAAGTCTGATCAGTCAGAACGAGGATTTAATGGCCCGCTTGAGCGTGGCCTTGCGAAAAGTGAACGAGCTCGAAGAATACACGGGGCACCTCGAAGATGAACGCAAAAATATTCGCGCTCGCTTTGATATTCTTAAAGATCAGCTCCTTGTCCTTAAAGAAAAAGACAAGAGCGCGACTCAGCGCGGACTGCATCAACACGAAGAGAACCACACGCTCAAAGTTCATTCTGAAAAACTCGAACGCCATTACAGTGATCTTTATAAGCAGGCGCAAGGCCTGCAAAAGCGCCTGATCTTGCTCGAGCGTTACCGAGCCCGTGTGCAGAAGGCCTCCGCCTCGATTCAAAACAAAGCTCGCTTAGCCGGCCGCTTTGAACAGGAATTGTTTTTGCTAAAAAAAGAACTCTCCATCCAGCATTCGCAAATGGTGAGCGCCTACGAACTGAAATTGGCTGACGCTCAGGCCGAAATCGGCCAACTCCGACCAAAGGCGCTCGAGCGCGATAAAATTTTTGAAGATCTGGTTCAGACCGAGAATGCGAAAGTTTATGCGGAACGCGAGCTCGAAGAGCACCGCAAAGACAACGAGGCCGCGATCGAACGCTTGCAAAACGAAAACGCAAGCTTGCGCATCGAGCTAAAAGAGCTTCTCGTGGACCGCGAAAGCAAAACCCAAGAGTTGACCCGCCTGGAAGCCGAAATTCCGCATCTGCACGAACGGGAACGAGCCCTCACGGAGCAAGTCGAATCGCTGCAGGCGCTGTGGAATCACAAACAGTTCGAACTCGAACGGATGGAAGAAAAGAATAACAGTCTGCAAAAGCTCAACCAATCCCTCAGCGCCACGCTCAACGGACAGCGAAGAGAGCTTCACGAGCTCAAGACTGAGCTCGATAAAGAACGCTTTATGAATGAGGAACGGGTTAAGACCCTATTGGCGGAGATCCAGAGTTTACGAAAGACTGAATAGCCTTATCACGAGTCTCAAAAATTTCTTGGCCGGCTAACCCGCTGGCTTCGAAGAGCCGGCGGAACTCGGAGCTCACTCCGCAGAAGCGCACACCCAAGTTCGATTTTTGCGCCATGGAATCTAAAGTATCCACGAAATCCTTAAGCCCCAAGGAACCGACAAAGCTCAGGTTTCTCAAATCAAACACCACCTTCTCTTGCACTAGGCGCTCCAAGCAGGTGCGCCGAAAAGGTTCGGACGTCTCAAAATCCAGACGGCCCTTAAGTTCCACCACCACAACACCGCCACTTACAGCAAAACAGGCTTCCACTGAACCTCCGATATTAGCACTACCTTAAGATTGTACCCTTTTGATGGGGCCAAGACAGCGGTCCAACAGTCCGGAGTTGAGCGCCCGGACTTTTA
>JALHOQ010000001.1:0-36588 GCA_022842925.1 Bdellovibrionales bacterium | reverse complement strand
GTCAGAATGAAGAAGTACCTTTCGTATCTAATAAGCCCAATGGCCATCGGGTTTTACATCACCATGGTCACGGTCGCGTTCACTTTTCAGTTTTATGGAATTGGCTTTACGTCCAGTGAGCACGAGAACCACGGCGTGGCCGGCCTTCTGCTCACGGCCCACCAAAAGTCGATCGACTACCGGCTTAAAGTCAGAGGTCCAAGAAAAGTCTCGCCAAATGTCGCGCTTATTGCGGTCGACGAACGCGCGGTTGAAACCATCGGACGGTGGCCGTGGCCCCGCGCCGTTATCGCGCAAGGGGTAGAGAATGCCATGAAGTACGGCGCCAAGGTCCTCGCCTTCGACGTCAGTTTTGCCGAGGCCAGCGCCAATCCCGCGGAGCAAGTTCTGGAAGCGGCCAAAGCCGCCGGCCTCTCCGGAGAGATCGAAAAAACGGTGGCCGACCTTTCGCCCCAGCTCGACAACGACGACATCCTTGGCAAAACCCTCGCCAAACATGCCAATCGAATCGTGGCCGGTACCTTCTCCACAGAAATCATGGTGGATGCGACTTGGAACGGCGACGTCGACTTTTGTCTCGATATGATCTTCAAAATGACACCAACCGCGAAACAATGGGACAAGGAAGATGTTCTAGTTACTCCGAACGATCCCTTCCAGGCGACTCTCCCCACCGCGCTTCAAGATTTGTTCCGCCAAATTCTCACGCAAAGAGAAAAAGACATGCGAGAGAAAATCGGGGCGCCGAAGTCGCGCAACGATGAAGTTCTCGCCAATCAACAGATCAACAAGGATCTGAGAGAAACCTGCGGTACGATCCTCGAAGATTTCCGCGCGGAGCTGAACCAGCAATGGGCTGAGATCGTGCAAGGCGAAAATAATCCCGAGTTCAAGTACGCTTCGTACGATGAATGGCTGGCGGACTATCGGTCCCGGACCGCACGCAACGGCATCCCCTACGCCTTTAGCTGGAACTTGAATACACCGGTGGTCGCGCAAGGAACCAAACACACGGCATTTTTTAATACGGAACAGGATCCAGACGGCACAATTCGGGGGAAAGTCATGCTTCTCCGCACTGGAAACTCCTACTTTCCCTCTCTCTCGCTCAAAGCCTTTCTCGTAGCTCAAGACATGAACGTGGCCCCCACCTTGGAATTCAACCCGGCCTCGGGTCGCAAAGAACTCACCAAGATGGAGGTCACCAGTAACGAAACCGGCGAGCCGGTATTCAATATTCCGACCGACGGCAAAAGCAAGCTCCTCCTCAACTACGCGGGCCCACAGAAGATGTATCCCTATGTGAGCTTCGCCGATCTGCTTTCGGATTCTCCCGAAGCGATCATTGAGCAAAGGGTCTATGACCCCGCCGATAAAAAATGGAAAGTCCGCGGCGATATCAAAGTCAAAAAAACCGAGTTTTTTAAAGACAAGATTTTCGTAGTCGGCGCTACGGCCATGGGGATCTACGACCTACGGGTGACGCCGTTTGAAGAAAACTATCCCGGGGCCGAAACCCATCTGAACGCCATTGATAACATATTGAGCCGGAATTTTTTCCGCACGCTCCCCGACGAGCAAGTGTACATGCCGATCGTCCTGGGTGTGGTGGGTCTGGTTTTGAGCATCGCTCTTTCTTATTTGGGCGCCTTGGCCGGACTTTTGCTCACTCTTTCGTTTCTGATCGGCGTGGCCCTCTTCGATCAATACTATCTCTTTAACCGCGGCATGGTTGTGACCGTGGTGTGGCCGGTGTTTCTGATTTCGTTCCTTTATGTGGCACTGACTTTCTACCGCTACCTCACCGAGGAGCGCGGTAAGAAAGAGTTGCGCCAGACTTTTCAGAAGTACGTGTCCCCCGCTATCGTCGAGGAGATTCTCGCCCATCCGCAGAACATCGAACTCGGTGGTAAGAAGGTGAATCTAACGGTGTTCTTCTCCGATGTCCGGGGCTTTACGACCATTTCAGAAAAACTCGATCCGCGGGCTTTATCCGATCTGCTCAACAGCTATCTCACGCCGATGACGGACATCGTCTTTAAGAATCGCGGAACGCTCGACAAGTACATGGGCGACGCCATCATGGCCTTTTTCGGAGCGCCGGTGGCGTATCCTGACCATGCGAAGCACGCCTGCCGTTGCGCGCTCTTGAGCGTTAAGAAACTATTCGAATTGCAAAAAGATTGGGCAGCTAAGGGCCTGCCAACGATTGACCTTGGCATCGGACTCAACACGGGCGAAGTGAGCGTGGGAAACATGGGCTCGGAAACGGTTCGCAGTTACACCGTCATGGGTGACGCGGTGAACCTGGCCTCCCGTCTCGAGGGCATTAATAAAACCTATGGCACCCGAATTATTCTTAGCGAAATGACTTACAACCACGTCAAAGATAACTTTGTTTGTCGCGAAGTGGATTGGGTGCGTGTGAAGGGGAAAGCTTTGCCAGTGAAGATCTACGAACTTCTGGCCGAAGAAAAGGTGCCAGTCGCCAGCATGGCGGAGATGCTCAAGTGGTTTCAAGAGGGCTATGAGCACTACCACATGAAGGCCTGGGATAAGGGCCTCGTCTGCTTTTCGAAGGTGCTCGATAAGATCCCCACCGACGAAGTTTCGAAACTTTATGTGCAACGCTGTCAGGACTACTTGCAAGAACCGCCCGCCCCCGATTGGGATGGCGTTTTTGTTATGAAGACGAAATGATTTTTTACCGCCGGTTGCTTTTTATTCTGCTTTTCGTTTGCGCGGCGCCGGCTCTGGCTCAATCCGTCACCGACGGCGTTCTGATCAACGCCAAGTTTATGGATCGAGATATTGAAAAGAAAACGGTTAAACTCGAAGGCGATGTCCAGATCGTGTTTCAAGGGCAGCATCTGAGTTGCCAACGCGCGGTTCTCGACCTGAAAACGCAAAAGATCACCGCCGAGGGCGGTGTGATTATGTACAGCGACCGAACCCATGTCGAAGGCGACAAAGTCGAATTCCATTATCAAAAAAACACCGGCGTAATCTACAACGGCTTTGTGCAAAGCGGTCAGGTCGTCTTTGTCGGTGATGTGATTGAAAAGATCGACAAAGACCGTTATATCGCGACCAACGGTGAATTCACGGCCTGTGAAACCTGTCCCGCCGCTTGGAGTTTTTCGGGCCGTAAGATCGACGCCGAAATGGGCGGTTACGCCCGCATTCGTCGACCGGTGTTCCGCGTGGGCGGGATCCCAATTTTTATCCTGCCCAGCATTATCGTGCCGCTCAAGAGCGCCCGGCAATCTGGCTTTCTTGTTCCCTTTGGTGACATATCTAAAAAAGGGGGCGTGGCCCTCGGCATGAGTTACTTTTGGGCCATTTCTCGATCCCAGGATCTCACCACTTCGGTCAAATGGTACGACCTGAGGGGTTGGAAGATCGATACGGATTACCGCTACGTCGTCTCCGAGAACGGCCGCGGACAGCTCAAAACCGGATGGTTCGAAGATCGCTCATTTCAGCGGGACTTGCAGACGCGCGGTTATACCGGAAAGTTCTATCGGTGGACGGGTCTTTATAGTCACTACCACGATATGCCGAACAACTATGTGCACCGCCTCGATCTGAATCTGGTCAGCGATCTGCGCTACCCTCGTGACTTTCCCGAGGAGATGCGCGGCCATGGAGATCCGGCCTTAGAAAACAAAATGTCCATCACCAAATCGGGCGATGACTTTTACGCCAGCGCCGAGGCCAATATCTATCAGAATCTGCTTAAGACCTACCCTTTGGCGAGCAACGAAGACGCCGTTCACCGCGTTCCCGAGCTGCGCTACTCGATCAAAGAAAAACAGCTGTGGGAATCGGGCCCGTTGTTCCGTCTCGACACGAACTTCGTGAGCTTTGCCCGCGAACGCCACAATTACGATGATTTAGACGCTACGAAAGGCCAACGGGTGCTTGGGCCGCAAGGAGAATTGAGGCGCGACGGTCAGTATGATCGCGACACCGATATTTTTCGCACCGGTCAGCGGCTCGATCTGAAACCGGCCTTATCGTATCCCTTCCAAATCGCGCGCCGCTTCGATGTTCTGCCCTCGGTTCTGTTCCGCAACACCCAGTATCGGTTTTACCCGACCGACGGCGCGGAGGCGGTTGGATTTTCAGACACTGCGGCGCGCTCCTACGTGCAAACGGATATCGCCTTTAAGACCGAACTCAATCATATTTGGGGAGATCTCGAAAATCCGCAAGGCAACCGCTGGAAGCACTCGATCGAACCCGAAATCGGTTACTCGCAGATTCCGTGGTCACGTAAACCCGACCACCCGTTTTTCGGCGAATTCGAGGGCCTTCAGTATTCACGTCAGTTCGAAACCGTTTCCGACGCGGACATCGCCAATCGCAACACTGGCATTCAGTTCGACTACGAAGACCGCACTTACGAAAAGCGGGTCATTGGCTTCGGCCTCAGTCAGCGTTTTACCCGGAAATATTGGTTGAACGGCAATCCGGAGTACCGGACGGCGGTGCTGTTCAAAGTGGGCCAGAGCTATGACTTCAAAGAGGCCGAGTCGACGACGCCGCATCCGTGGTCGAACGTGGATTCGCTTCTCGACATGCGCTTCGAACACTTCGAAACCTACACCACCGCTTCTTACAACACCTACGCCAAGGTCACGAACCTCTCGAGTCGCCTCAAATTTCTCGTGACCCCGACCAATTATTTACAAGTCATTTATACCCGAAACTTTATCGTGAACAACGATTACAAGGTCACGGACGAATCGCGCAACGTGAGCTTCGGCGGCGGTATTTCCTCCAAGTATCTCGAGGCCGCGGGCCAGGTCGATATGCTCGCGCGCACCTTTGAAGTGACCTCATGGACCTATAGGGTGGGTTTAAGACCGCCGGGGAAGTGCTGGTTCATCCGCTTCGAGCACCGTCAAATCGTAGGTTCAGATGACCCGCAGGTGAAGGTCTCCGCTGCCTTTGATTTCGGCGGGCAGAATACGGCCACGGGTTTTACGAACTGATCGGTCTCACGAAGAATGTGAAAACTCACGATAAATGAGGCGCCTTGAGTGTCGGGATTATTCTGCGCCTCAATTCGCCCCTCATGGGCCTCTACAGTCTCTTTTACTGAATACAGGCCGAATCCACTTGAGGTTTCTCCGCCCGTCGCTTTTGCGCTGAGCTTTTGACCCGGCAAGAAAAGGTTCGATAGGTCATTCGAACTCAAGCCGGGCCCCTCGTCTTTTACGACCACCGAAACCATGTCTTTATTCGCTTTAAAAAAAACTCTCGTAGTCGTTCCACCTGGCGAAAACTTGATCGCGTTCCCGATTAAATTAAAAAATACGTCGCGAATCCTTAGGCCGTCCCCTAAAATCCAAACGGGCTCAGAAGGGGAACTCAATTCGATTTTTTGATCCTTTTCGGACGCCATCGGTTCCAGATAGCGACAGGTTTCAGCAAGACACTGATTCAAATCTAGTTTTTTAAATCCGCTCCCAGCCTTTCGTGTCGACCGTCCCTCCGCCATGAGAGAATTCACCATCGCCAATGTTCCGTCGGAAATTCTCTGGATTGTTTGCGACATTTGCACGATCGTTTTCGGAGCATTGTCATCACACTCTAAAAGTTCAGCAAATCCCCGAATTGAACCGAGCGGATTTTTGAGGTCATGAACGGTCTTTTTAAAGAATACCGAGCGCTCGGCCTCCGCTGTTTTTAGGGACTCATTCATGTCGGATAAATGTTTGAGCGACAACCTCAGAGCCGCCTGAGTTCGCCTATTTACACGTTGCTCATGAACAAAGAAGGCAAACAATCCAATCAGTAGCCCGATGTCGATCAGACTTGTTGTAACAATTAAAAACTCGGTGGCGTCAGGGTAATCATCAGTGGATAACGTGAAATCGACGTAGAGATTTAGGAGCAGCGTAAAGAAGAGTATGACAAGAAACAGTCTCCGACGCATGCGGCAAGCTAACTTAGAAGCGCAGCACTTTCCAACTAAATTCGGCCCCAGCCAGTTCACCAAACTCAAAGCGAGGCTGGATCATTAAAGGAATTTTATCTATTTTTGCCAGAGGATCTTCTTCCTCGTCTGAATTGTCGTTCATCCCCGGTACGACATAAACAACGTAAAGGCCGAGAAGAATTCCGGTATACAATCCCAGCGAGGCGCCACGCGCGACCTTGTTCAGATTGTCCGACGGCTTGTCGGTGAAGGCCAAAGTGGCCGCGCCCACCAATGTCCCAGCCAGCACGCCATACGTGCAGCTCATGGCAAATTCACGCGTCGGATTACCTTGGCCCTCAGGCGGAAGGGCATTCGCTCCCTGAGCGGCCGCGAAAGATCCGGAAACAATCGATAGAAAGAGTAAAATGGAGACCCAGACCTTCATACTCTATCAAGTCTGACACATCTCAGAATCCTGTCAATCCATCCACCGGTAGAAGCGAAACCCGCTGCTTCTCGACAAACGCGACTCGCATTTGGACTGGCTCGAACTCGGCCAAGAACTGGGCCACGCGGGCCAAGCGCCGGCCCTGCGCGGGGGTGACATGGGCCACGCCAAATGCGTTCTGCATTTTCACCTCCACGATAGTCAAAACGCCATCCGGTGACCGCACGAGAAGATCGACTTGAATATGGTGGACCTCCACGTCGTGCTCGAGAACCTGCCAACCGGATCTTTTTAAAAAGTCCGCGACAAAGAGTTCAGCCGCTGAGCTCTTCTGCTTGCGCAGGGAGAACTCCGCTGAAGGTTTTTCTGTGGTGCAGGCACGCACCCACTTGCGCCAGCGCTCGGCGATGTTCGGAGGTGCCGTAACCTTTGTGAGTTTGAAATCCATAAGCCGGAAACTCCCGATCCAGCTCGCGCATCATCCGGTCGCGCGTGACTTTGGCCACCAGCGACGCCGCCGAGATATTCTCGAGCCGCGCATCGCCCTTCACAAACGGCGTTTGCTTGAAGCTTTTGATCAGTCCGGGAACCGTGAACTTTCCGTCCACGAGCACATGTCCAGCCTCGAGCCCCAAGCCCTCAACCGCCCTGCGCATCGCGAGCAAAGATGCCTGCAGGATGTTGATGCGGTCGATTTCTTCAACCGATGCAATTCCCACGCACCATCTGTGCTTCGATATAATGAGGTTATAGAGTTTTTCCCGCCGATCTTCGGACAGGAGTTTGGAATCGTAGAACAAGCGGCGCTTGTTCGGTTCGGACATAATCACAGCTGCGGCGACCACGGGCCCGGCTAAACAGCCACGGCCTGCTTCATCGACGCCGATTACAGGCGCCGGATGAAACGCGGTCCAATCAATACGTTTGAATCTCACGATTCAAAGATTATTCAGCTTTATCGGCCTTAGGCGAAGCTTTTTCAGCTTTTTTGTCAGGTGCGGCAGTCGGCTTTTCTTCTGAAGCGGCGGCTTCAGCAGATCCCTCAGCTACCGGCGCGGCGATTTCATCGGCAGCGCCAACGGATTCTTTCTTACCGTAATAAAGTTCGCTATCGAGACGAGCCGAACGGCCTTTTAAACCGCGCAGATAAAATAAACGCGAACGGCGGATTTTACCGCGCGAGAGAACTTCAATGCGATCGATCGAAGGTGATAGAACCGGGAAAGTTCTCTCGACCCCCACGCCGCTCGCAATCTTGCGCACGGTAAACGACTTGTCGCTCCCGCGGCCTTGCATTTTGATCACGACGCCAGCGAAGAGCTGCACGCGCTCTTTCTCGCCTTCTTTCACTTTGACGTATACGCCAATGCTGTCGCCAGCCCGGAATTCCGGCATGGTCTTTTTGTTCTTTTTGCTACGATCCCAGGTGACTCGACGAACTAAATCCGTGGTGGCCATTGACGCGCTCCTATTTCCGAAAACCCTCGATCTACCAGCTACCTAGAAGTCGGTCAAGAACGATGCTCACCGCCGACCGAACCGACAGGTGGCGGTAGTCGTCGTGGGAGGCCCCTTTTAGGGGCTCTAATAGCAGGTCCGATTGGTTAATCACGTCCTCGTGAAGGCCAAAACCAGTCCCAAAAACCAATAGGTACGAGGTTTCCGCCCGATCCTTGTCGTTCCAGATCTTCTCGCGAAGGGCGCCAAAGCTGACCCGAGGGATAGCCAAATCCCGGGCGGTGGTGCCGATAATCACAGGTTTTTTATCAAAGCGCTTTAAAACCGCCTCGAGATTGGGTGCGAGTTCGACCATGCCCAGCGCCGTCTTACGCTTCGGATTATACTCGGACCCGACGCCCAGCCGCCAATGCTCGAGCACGCGGGACACGAAACTGAGCTGCTCTTCCATTTTATTGACGATGTAGTACTTATCAACCCCGTAGGTGCGGGAGGCGCGGGCGATATCATGGATATCGAAATTCGTTACATTCGTGCAGACGATATTCTTGGCTCGATCGTAGATCGGCCAGTGTATAAGCGCGACATTGACGGAGGCCCGCTGTTTTTCCATTGGGGCTATTTACATTGGGTAGGCCGGGAGCACAAACTTTAGTTCAGCCCCAGATCTCGCAGCTCTTGCTCCGACAGTCCCGCCAGCAAATCCGGCCGCAGCTTCAGGGTCCGCAAGACGGACAGTGTATTTTTGAAAGCCTCAATCTCGGCGTGATTCCCGCTCAGCAAGGGCGCGGGAACCGTATGCCCCTTCCATTCACGCGGGCGCGTGTACTGAGGAGCCTCGAGAAGCCCGTTGTTGGTGAACGAATCTTTCGCGGCCGATTCGCGGTTGCCGAGCACTCCCGGCATTAGGCGCGCCACAGTTTCGATTACGGCTAGCGCCGCGACCTCTCCACCATTTAAAATAAAATCACCAAGGGAAATTTCATCGTCGGCATATTCGGCCACGAACCGCTGATCGATGCCGGCATAACGACCCGAGACGAGCGCCACGTGGCCACCCCTCCCCACGTACTCTTCGGCGAGCGCTTGATTCCAGCGGCGCCCCTGCGGCGATAAAACCACCACGTGCGGCCGATCCGCGCCTTCGCGCAAATGCTCCACCGCTGCGGCCAAGGGTTCAGGTTTCATAACCATGCCGTCGCCGCCACCGAAGGCGCGGTCATCAACGGTGCCGTGCACGTCACTTGTAAACCGACGCGGATTCAAGGTCTCAACGGACAGCAGACCTTTCGCGCGCGCGGACGATAGCAGGCCTTCTTTAAGAAAGCCTTCAATCAAATCGGGGAAAAGAGTGATTACGGTAAACTTCATTCTTCCTCTGGGCCGTCGATATTCAACAACCCAGGCGGAAGATCCATGGAGATCTGCTTTTTGTCAAAATCAATGCTTAAAATATAGGCATCGACCAAAGGAACAAGAGCCTCCGAGGCCCCCGGCCGAGCGATCCGGAGCAGATCTTGCGGGCCATTCGACATAAATCCCACTATTTGCCCGACGGCGTGGCCTTTATCGTCGACCGAAAAATCGAGAAGTTGATTTAGATACACAGCATCGCCCGGAGCTGCGACCAACAACTCTTCGTCGACAAAAACCTTCGCTTTTCTTAAGCCTTCGGCGGCTGTGCGATCGGTCACGCCTTCGAATTTTACGATCAGGCCTTCTTTAAAAGGCTTGGCCCGTTCGATCACGTAGGCTTGAATCGCGTCGCCTTCGTTCAACTGCAAATGGAGTTCGTTAGTCGAATCGAGCCAGTCGGCCGTACGGGCGTGCAGCTGGACATAGACCTCTCCCTTTAGGGAGTGGGCGTCTTTGACCCAGCCGACCTTTAATAATTTTTGGTTATTCGACGATCTCAAGGACACTGCGTTTGTGCAGCTTAGTTGAGGCCGCGTTCAAAATGGTGCGCATCGAGCGGGCTGTGCGGCCTTGCTTGCCGATCACTTTGCCTAAGTCCTCTTTTGCGACTTTGAGTTCCACCACAGTCGTTTGCTCTCCAACAATTTCATTTACTTCGACTTCATCTGGCTTATCAACGAGCGACTTAGCCATAAACTCAACAAGATCTTTTAACGACTGCGGATCCATTTGCTCACCTCTATGCTGAACACTCTACAAATTTTGATGTCAGTCTAACTGACATCCACCTGCGTGCGTTTAAAATATTCTAACCAATTCCGGGCGTAAAAGAACTACGCTTTTGCCGCAGCTTTTCGAATTAGGCTTTTCACCCGGTCCGAAGGTTGGGCACCTTTGGCGATCCAGGCGTTGATCTTGTCCAAATCAACATCGAAGCCTTTTTCATTGGCGGCAGGGGTCGGATTATAGAATCCAACCACTTCGATATTTTTGCCACCCAACCAGCGGCGATGATCAGCCACAGTCACTCTGTACTTGGGGCTATGCTTCTTTCCGAACCGAGCGAGTCGAATAACGACCATTGTTCGCACTCCTTAAAACGCAGTTTACAAACCTTTGAACATTTCTGAAAATGCAAAAGAGCGTATGGATTACATGGGTTTTTTCCAGAGAGCAACAGAATAACGCCTGGCACTAGCTACGTACCTGATATGCTTAAAAAAGTCGCCCGCCGCGACCCCCGCCCATCTTCATAAATTGCGACATCATTTTTTGCGCCTGGCTAAACTGATCGACCAGGCGATTGATGTCTTTGACCTCGGTACCAGACCCGGTGGCAATCCTTAACCGGCGGGAACCGTTTAAAATTTTTGGATTTTGGCGCTCAGCCGGGGTCATGGAGCGGATAATCGCCTCGATCCGTTTCATTTCTTGATCCGGAGGAGCCATGCTCTTCAGCTGCTTCGACATATTCCCCATCCCGGGGATCATTTTCATTATGGACTCGAGGCCGCCCATTTTTTTCATCATTTGAATCTGTTTGAGGAAGTCTTCGAGAGTAAACGCGCCCTTAGAAATCTTTTTGGCCGATTCCTTAGCGTCTTTTTCATCGATGACATCCTGGACTTTCTCAACCAGAGAAAGCACGTCGCCCATCCCAAGAATTCGGCCGGCCAGGCGGTCGGGATGAAAAACTTCAAGGTTGGCGACCTTCTCGCCCACGCCTAAAAACTTAATAGGAACGCCAGTTGCCGCGCGAATACTGAGGGCGGCCCCGCCACGGGCATCCCCGTCGATCTTTGTTAAAACAAGACCGGTTAGCCCGAGCTGCTGATGGAAACCTTCCGCGACCTGCACGCTCTGCTGACCTAGCATAGCGTCGGCGACTAACAGAATTTCGGTGGGCGGCCATTCGGCTTTAATGTCACGAAGCTCTGTCATTAAAGCTTCATCAATTTGCAAGCGCCCGGCAGTGTCGACAATTACGACTTCGACCAACTCTTGCTTGGCCCAGGCTTTGGCCGCTGCCACCAGTTCACGCGGTTTCGCACCCGTGGTCGGAGTGGGATAGACCGGGACGTTGTTCTGCTTGGCCAAAATCGAGAGTTGCTCAATCGCGGCCGGACGATAAACGTCGGCCGGAACAAGTCCCGGTTTCTTTTTGAGTTTCTGGCGCACATGTAAGCAGAGCTTAGCCGCCGTGGTCGTTTTTCCCACGCCCTGAAGCCCGACGAGTAGAATGACCGCCGGTTCGGCGCGGATATTCAGTTCGACCGCATCGCGGCCGAGCATATCCACCATTTCATCATGAACGATTTTAACGAATTGTTGCCCGGCTGTGAGCGAGCCGAGGACTTCTTGGCCGAGGGCCTTTGTCTTCACCTGCTCCAAAAAATTTTTGACGACTTTAAAGTTCACATCCGCTTCGAGCAAGCTCATGCGGATCTCTTTAATCGCCTCGTCGATATTGCTCTCGGTGATCCGGGCCTGACCGCGGATTTTTTTGAGAGTGCCTGTCAGCTTGTCAGATAGGGCTTCAAACATTTTACCACCTGTGGAAGCTGCCTTTTTTCAGGGACAACATGGCCAAGCCAAAGGTCGCAGCCAGAGCCAGAATTGAGACGGCCAGGGCCGTAAGCCAATCGACGTCACTTACGCCGATGGCCCCGAAGCGCAGTCCATTGATCATGTACAGGAGCGGGTTTCCCATGGCAACGTTTCGCCAAAACTCGGGCAACTGATCGGTGGAGAAGAATACTCCGCCTAAATAAATCAACGGCAGCAAAATAAATCCACCCACGGCGCTGAGTTGATCGAAGTTACGGGCCCAAAACCCAACCGAAATTCCGATATTGGCAAATATTAGTCCCCCGAGAACCAAAAAGAGTAGAACGATTCCAAGGTTATGAAATCCAAGCCATTGTCCGAACTGGGCGTAATAGGCCACAGCACCGGCACTCCATGTCACGGCGGCGACCATCAGCCCGCGCACCAGAGCGCCAATGCCCAAAGCCGCCAGTATCTGCCAGCTGCGAATCGGCGCGGCCTTTAAATCCTCCAAATCGCCACCGAATTTGCTCGCGATAATACTGCTCGAAGTGTTTTGAAAGGCGTTGTTCAGGCACCCCATCATGACCAAACCGGGAATCAGGAAAGCGAGATATGGCAGCCCGTTCCCAATTTCAATCTTCTGCCCCAGACTGACACCGAAAATCAGCAAATAAAGACTGGCGTTGATGAAGGGCGTGACCACCGTCTGCGCGGCCACCTTCATAAAGCGCGCGATCTCACGACGCAGGAGGGTTTTGAATGGAGTCCAAACCAAATCGACCGTCATAGGGCGCCCTTCTGAGTAAAGTGCACAAACACATCTTCGAGTGAACCATCCGTCATCTGCACATCGACGATGTCATTCACCTCAATTTGAAGCTCACTAAGCAGTGCCCCAAGAGGTTTGTTTTGGCTGGTCATAAAGGTCCAGCAGCGGCCCTCGCCGCTCATCAGATCGGCGTGCTTCAGAACGACGTCGCGATTCAGATGGAGTTGCACGCGCTTTCGGCTCCACTTTTGAATCAGATCTTCCGTGCGATCGATGGCGCGCAGTTCGCCTTTGTGGATGATGGCGACACGGTCGCAGAGATGTTCGGCCTCTTCTAGGTAATGAGTCGTGAGGAGAATCGAAAGCCCCTGCTGGCGCAAATCCTTTACAAACTGCCAAAGCTTGAGCCGCAACTCTACATCCACCCCGGCTGTTGGCTCGTCGAGAAGAAGAAGCTGGGGCCGATGCACGAGCGCCTTCGCGATCATCAGTCGGCGCTTCATGCCGCCGCTGAGCTGGCGCACTTTCTTATCTTTGTGTTCCCACAGATCTAACCGACGCAAAAGCTCTTCAATTGCGACATCAGCTTGGGCCACGCCATAGTAGCCGGCGTGGAATTCCAAAATCTCTTTAGTCGAAAAGTAGCCGTGGTTGATGATTTCCTGAGGGACCCAGCCAATTTTGCATTTTGCAACCGCCGACTCTTTGCCTAGCGGCTCGCCGAAGACGTGGACCTGTCCTCCGGTGGCTTTTTCGAGCGTGGTGACAATGGAGATCAAGGAGGTCTTGCCGGCCCCATTTGGACCCAAAAGTCCAAAGACTTCCCCGGGTTGGACAGAAAATGAGACGCCGTTTAGGGCTCGTACTGGGCCATAATGCTTCACGAGATTTGTGACTTGGAGCGGTGAAAGCGACATGACTCGAACCTACACCGATCCAAGGTCCAGGAACAAGCGCTCTCACCTAATAAAAGCGCTGGATCCTCCCGATAAGGACTTGATGGAAGAGACGACCGTATCCTCGGAATTTATGCCAATCCCAATCTCCGAATTCGTGCAAGGTGTAACGATTCCCGTGGATCTTTACATTCGCCTCGGCGACGAGAAATTCGTGATGGTCGGCAAGGCCGGCGCCCACTCCAATGTTGATCAATTTAAAAATTACCAGAACAAAGAAGTCGCCTACCTCTGGGTAAAGAAAAAGGAATACTACAAGATCACCCACCAAAGCATCACCATCGCCGGTATCGCGATCACGAAAAAAGATTTGGAAGGCTCAAAGAAAGCCACGCTCATCACGCACTCGGCCCGCGCGATGTTTCGTCAGATCGAGACCGTCGGTCTTGATCTGGAAACCTACAACAACTCCAAACTGATCTGCGACGCTGTTTTAGGAATGGTCGAAACCCATCGATCACTCACCGATCTGCTCGGCTCGCTTAAGGCGTACTCGGATCAGCTCATGTCGCACTCGGTGGCAGTCAGTGCGCTCTCGGTCATGATTGGTCAGGCGCTGGGATATGAGAAAAAAGCGACCTTGGAAAAACTCTCCCTCGGCGGCCTTTTACACGACGTGGGAATGAAGGCCCTGCCGCCCGAGCTTCTAAAAAAGCCGCTGGCGATGATGGTGCCTGAAGAAATTCAGCTTTACGAAACGCACTCATTTAAGGGCATGCAGATGCTGCAGTCTTTGGGCATTGTGCCTGACGACATCGTCTCGATCGTTTACGAACATCACGAGAACTCCATCGGACAAGGCTTTCCGCAGCGGCTACGCGACGTGAAGATGCACCCGCTCGCCAAAGTCGTGGCGCTCGCTGATGCTTACGCCAACTTGATCATTCCCAACGTGAACTGCCCGGTGCCCAAGAATCCGCGCGAGGCTTTGATGTACATCGAGCACACGCTTGGCATCCCCTACAACCGCGAAGCCTTTCGCGCCTTAAAGCGCATCCTCGAAGCTGACCGCAAAGCGGCCGCCTAGCCTCGAACAGCGCCTCAGCGGATGACAGGTAAAAGCGTATGGACCACCCATTCAGCTGACTCTTTGGCGATGACGGCATCTTCTCTACGATAGAATTCTTGTGGCGTAAGATCCTCACTGCCGTAAAAGGCCAGCTCCCGATCTCGGCGTAGCGCGCGAGATATATCCATGTATTTTTTCAAATTTTTTTGCACCCCTGAGGGAAAACGGGTCTTTTCCGCTTCCATAACTCCGGAGACATCATGAATGCGTGGCACTTCAATGTTGTGATGTCTGAGAAGTGATTTCAGCGCCAGCTCCACGACTTCCTGGGACTCCCGCACCACATCGGCCCAGGCATCCTGTTTAAAAAGAGCGTCGAGCGCCGCGAGGCGCTTGCGGGCCCGGTCGATGTAGTCGAAGGCCAATGTGGCGTTTCTCATTTTTTCTCCTGTTGGGAAACCCAATACGGATGCCCGTGACTGATTCGGCGGATAAATTTTCCTTCGGCAATTTGGCGCCTTATATCGTGAAGGGAGGATCGCACTCGAGCCGACTGATCGAGCAGAACTTCGCCTTCAAGGGCCACCTCCAGCCACAGGCTGGACGGATTGGCCGAAGGGAGATGACTGAACTGCGGTGAGTACCGGGAATCCAAATGAGCGGCGATGCGCTTATCCCACTCCGAATAAAGCTCGCGGCCAATTCGGCGTTCCGCCCGAAGCACAATCAACAAATCGATGTCGGATGCGGACGTCATTTGGCCCCGAACATAGGAGCCAAAGGCCACGACCCCTTCGAGATCGTCTGCAAACACTCGCGCGATCACCTGATGGGTCACATCATCGGCTACGGCGGGCGCGCCTGTAAGGCGACGAACAATCCACCGATTCAACGATGATTGGTGCGCCTCGGCCTCCACCTTCAAACGCCGATGAAGGTCGGGCTCTAGGCGCAAAACAAATTTTCCTGAAACAGGCTTCATAGTACTATCTTATCGGAGAATTCTCTTAAAACTAGTACTACTTTTTAATCATGGAATATCAATAACTTAGACGAGTATCAGGCTAAAAAATGTCGCCCAAAACATCTTTCAGCTTTTGCCACTGCTCACGCACAAGCGACTTATCGCTGGCCTGAAAGGCGCTCACCTCTGCATCCATATAGGCATACTTCACGGACAAGACCTCGCCTGGTTGATTCTCGTAGGCCGCATACACCCGGTCGACGTGCTTTTGATGGTCGTCGACAAAGACGATATGGCTGAAGGAGCGGTTCACTTTGCAAAGCAGGGATCTCAGCATGGCGCCCTTATGTTGCCCACTGGTCAGCACCACACCACGGCGGTAAACAATTGGCCTGGCCGGAGGCAGGTTTAAACGTTGAGCGTCGGCCTGGGTGAGGCAGCTGCGTTCGAGATCGTTCAAGTCATAGGGTAAGAAGCGAGCCGCAAAGCCTGCTCGTGGCGCAAGCGCGGTCCGCTTGGAATCATACTGATTTCGCGCCAGTTCGCGCTCAGTGTAATTTTCAAATTCAGTCCCACGCGAGGTGAGCAAAATCACGGGGTGCCCCGCCTCCTGCAGTTCCCGAAACAGGGCCGGCGTGCCCGCTTCCGGCGGAATCATAGAGCTCAGCGCGAACAGCCACCCCTGAACCACAAGCAGTCCGTTGAAGTCGAGCGCGACGAGGTCCGGACTTTGCGGGCTCTGCTTGAGGAGCGTCTCCTGCCACGTGAACCACGCATCGCCGCCCAAGTCCTGCCGAGTGCGAAGCAGAGTGTTGTCGATGTCGAATACAAAGAGCGTGTCCGATTTTTCGACCGGAAGACGGGAGCGCAGCCCGTGAATTTCGTGCATCTCTTGAATGACTAGCTTTTCGTGTGCAAGAGCACCGCTCGAAAACAGACTCAGAACCAGAATGATTTTTGAAAACATGAGTTTCACCCCCCGGCAAAATCCAAGGCACGCTATCATCTGAACTCTGGTTCCTTAAGACAGGTTTGCGTGACGGCCGCGATGACGCATGGCTTTAATCCATTCAAGCCAATGAATCCTTGACTCAATTGCGAGCGGCACGTAGTTTCCCTGCTCCTGTTCTATCTATCTTTTGTCGCGGGGTGGAGCAGCCTGGTAGCTCGTCGGGCTCATAACCCGAAGGTCGTCGGTTCAAATCCGGCCCCCGCAACCAATTTTTTACTAGAAATTTCAATCACTTAAAAATTGAGAAAATTCCGACTGCTCGTGGAATGAGCAGTCGAACGTACACCTAACGTACACCTCGTTCAGAACTACTCAGAATTTCTCCGTCAGAATCCGAATCACTCCGCTCTTTGAAATCGGAGTTTCCCTCGATCATTTTTAGATCGCGATCTTCGGCTACAAGATGAAACCGACTGATTTTGTTAACACTGCCGCCAACCATATGGATGTATCCCATGGTGGTGGAAATGCTCTCGTGACCAGCCATATCTTGTATGACTTTGAGATTAATCCCAGCATGCACCCACAGCGTGATTGCCGTGTGGCGGAGATCATGAAAGCGAATCCGCCGACCTCCCCACGCCTTTATGAGCCGCTCGAATCTATGAGCAAAGCTCCTATGTCCGCGGGGCTGACCTTCTTCACCGTAGAAGATGGTCTGGCTAGGTCTGACTTCTCGCTGCCGAATGATCTCAAGCAACTCATTTCTGACGAATGGGTGAAGAACGGTGTGACGATAAGGAAGCCTGTCTTTGGCTTTGCGGTTCCTCTTCCCTTTTGGAAGGTCGAACCGCTTTTCAATCTCGCGCCACTGCCTTTTAATATATAGAGTCTCCTCTTTTATATCTTCAGGCATTAGGGCCCACAGTTCTCCCGCTCGCATCCCACAATTAAGGGCCACCAATAAGGCAGCATACACCCATCGCTCTTCGTGGCCTTTCGGATATTTCTTAGAGGTGTAGCCGAGGAAGTCTTTAACTTCCTCGGGCTGCCAGTAAGAAATTTCGATTCGTTCGTCAGGAAGCTTGCTGTACCCCTTAGCGGGGTTTACTGGAATTCGTTGAGTCTTTGCCGAATAGTTCAAAATTGCGCACAAGACCTCAGTGAAGCGATTTACTGAACTGTTGCTAAGAACTCTCGAAGCTCTGTTTCGAAGCTTCGTGTTCTTGAGTTCAGCTTGGATTCGCCGAATAAATGCGACATTGAATTTGTCTGGCGAAAGGTGACCATATTTAGGGATTAGAATCTGGCTAATCAGATTCGAGGCCCGCTTATGCCACCCCGCAGACAATTCAATTTTCATTTGTTCGAGCCAAAAGTTTGCTTCTTCGGCAATCGTAGTTTTTTCGAAACTAAGAGTTGTCGAATATCCTAGGCGCGAATTGGCGATCTCCTTCGTCACAATGGCCTGAAACTCGCGAGCTTCAGACATTTTTTTGAAGGACTTGGCAACATGATTAGAGTGCTTACCCGCCGGTCGATAGCGAACGTGATAAGCCACTCCATTTTTCGTCTTTCTGACCTCTATACTCATAATCAATCTCCTTCCCGGAGAACCGGGTTTTGGGCGATCAACCATGAGTGCAGGACATCAAGACGGACAAAAACATCTCTATTAAACTTGATGAATAAGTCTTTAGGAGCTTTGTATTTCGAGGGTCGATGTTTCCAATCATAAAGTGTTTTGATTGGATAACCGAATCTCGAGGAGAACTCCTTAAGACTCATACAGCCTTTTTGATTTTCAAAGAGCAGAAAATTAACGAGATTTCCCTCTCGTTCTGCGGAAGTGATCATAGCAAAACCTCCTTTCCACTTCTAGCGAATGTCGAGATGTCGCAATGCCAATAGTGTCAGCTGACGTTATCCACAAGCTTTGGTGTGGATAACTTCTTGGCTCGCTTCTCCTTGGTCGCAGGCTTAATTCCACAATGCTTTAGGAGGGCTTCATGGATTTCGCCAGGGAGGGTTGCCCCACCCTTTAGGATGACTTCGATGGCTTTCTTCGCATCAAAATACTTGGCCCGGATGTCCGCGATATCTGCGTCGCCTAGGAGATCGTCAATTCTTTGGAAGATGAAATTAGCGAGGTCGGATTTCGACACTTTTGAGGTGTCATTGTCCCTGTTTAACTTCGCAACATAGCTTTCCAAGGCATCATTGGCTTCACGGTCAATCACCACTCTGAATTGTCCTTTAGGCTGACCGTCCGAATTTTCTTGATTCATAAAATCTCCTTTCTAGAGGAAACGATGTTTAGGGGTAGAACTTGGGGAAGTTGCATGGGCACCAGCAGCTGCTTGGTCCTTGGATAAAGGCGCCAAATACCATGTCAGTGTCTGGAGCTGACGGATACTCAGGCCGGGGCTGACAGTTTAGAATGGCGACACTGTTCCACCTAGTGAGGCAGAGGTCCTTGCTACAAAGCTTGGCTTTGATCTCCTCGGTGCGCACATGTTGTTGAGCGTTCGCCGAACACATCCCAATCCAGAACATTGCTAGTAAGGATACTGCAATCAATGTCAACACCCTCTCCTCTCTTCCTTCCCTATTCTTAAAAATCATTTTCATCTCTTCCTACCTTCCATTACCCCGCCACCGCCCAGATATTGGACTCAGCTGCTGACCCCTTTCCCGTAACATCGTGGAGGGGGAGGGGTCAGCAGCGACCCAGAGGCCGATATCTGGGCGGTGGCGGGGTAAGCATTTAGTTTTTCTGCCTTTTCGCGATTGAAGATTTTCGAGTTTCGGAACCGTTTTCGTACGTTCGTACTGAAACTGTTCGCGAATTGTTCTTAAATCCGAAACAGATCCTTGAATTTTTCTGGCTCTGAGTCGGTCACTACTTTTGCCTTTGCCGGATCTTCAAGCCAACTCTTCAGGGAGGCAAAGCCAATGAGGTAATGGTTTTTGTACCCCTCAGCTATGCTGTCGATTAGGATTTTCATTTCAAGGTCTGCGACCACATAGACCACGTGACTAAAGCTTGCGGATTTGTATCGCTCAAATATTTCTCTGTATCGTTCTTTTGATTTTGTCGACGTTTCGATTTCAACTGCTACCCCAAAGCCATCCTGCCACACGGCAAGGTCGGGAAACTTATCGAGTTCTAAATTTGAAAAACCTCGATTAAAAAAGCTTTCCTTTCGCTTGGCCTCGGCTTCAACAACTATCCGTATCCGGGGAATGGACCGCTTAAGGACTAGGTCCCCGCGAGCTATGGCCGTATCGTGCGCGAGCTGCTCAATCCGTGGCGGCCGCGAGACAAGAGGTGCATGTTCTCTTACCAAGGGGTGTTTCGAGTTAGGTATAAGCAGGTCCAGATGGTCCCTGGAACCGCGGAACATTCCCGAATCTCGAAAATGTTTCCAGCGCCGATTTCGCCAGTTGCCGGTGCCGGTTCCGAAAAACTCGATCCACAAGGCTTTAGTTAAAAAGCCATGGCGAGCTGCAAATTTGATCTCTTCGATGGGCTCAATTCTTGGTCTCATTGCTTCACATCCCAGCGCGCAGGCTCGACAATCACGTACTCAAAATGGCCCTCAATGTAGCGATTGCCTTGAACTCTGCCTTCGATCCAATGCGTTTCGACTCGGGGCTGGCTGATGGCTGGCATCGCCCCAGGGGTTGCCGGCACAGCTGTCTTTTGGCCCGCTAAGAACGCCTCTTTCTTCGCTTTCTCAGATTCTTTGTGGATCAGGGAGCCCGCTACCATTCCTGTCATGCCCCCAAGGGTCGCGCCGATTAGAACGTTGCGAGTTCTAAGCTCACCATTTTTTCCAGGGTCGGCAATGCCACCAATCAGCGCGCCGGTTCCTGCGCCTACCGCTCCGCCAAGACCGACACTTTTGTTGGCGGTGGAGCAGCCAACAACAAAAAAGCTCAAGACTAGTCGAATACCAATTCGCATACTACGTCCTCCTTTTTTAGGATTATGGGTTCATTGTCCGGAAGCGGACCCGCTTTTGATTTTTCGATACTTGGAATTGGAGCTGCCGGAAGATCATCAAACTTCCTAAATTTCATGTGCACAGTTTTACTTCCCTTTTCGTGGGGAACGACCATGATGGCCTCACCGACGCCAAGGCTCGATTTAAATCGATTGGGATGAATCACGAACTCCTCAACAGCTCGTGCGGAAGCATCGCCGGTGTAACTCTGACCAGCCACTCCTCTTTTGGTCCGCTCAGTAAACTTCATGGCTTCTTTGGTGCCAATGACGCGCGCGAAATATTCCGCCGACTCGGGATCACTGCCACGCATGAAGATTTTTAGATTCGAGTTAGTGAGGATCGAATTGGCGATAGCGTCCCCTAAGGTCTTGATGTCGCCCAAGGCCTGATGGGCGAAGACCACACCAATGTCTGCACTCCGTGTTTTGTTGAGTATTGAAACAAAACCTGGGTAAAGATACTCGGTGAAATCATCCAAAAACACAGAAAAGAATGTCCCTTTTCCGCTCTTGTGCCTTTCAGCGACGGCACTTTGAAGGGCTTGAAGAACCAACTTTCCTGACGCCTTTCCGAGAAATGGTGCGAGCAGCACCGGGAGTTGGAAATAAATGATCTGGTTATTAGCCAGAGCTTTCTTCAAATCGATTGA
Source organism: Bdellovibrionales bacterium (assembly GCA_022842925.1). GTDB lineage: Bacteria > Bdellovibrionota > Bdellovibrionia > Bdellovibrionales > UBA1609 > JALHOQ01. Next base: position 15,472 of record JALHOQ010000001.1, on the reverse strand, counting down.
TGGCCGTTCCGAATTAAAAAGAAGCGAAGGCTCGCCAAATGCAAAATGGCTTAAGGCCGCAGTTAAACCGCTGGTGCGCTTGTCGCGTTCATTGGCATCTAGGTTCAAAAATTCATTGAGCCACGTAGTTAGGGCTGGACTGTGAGCATCTAAGATCAAGCGCAGGCGTTTTGGCTGGCAAATGGCCTGATGCAGACGCTCGAAGGTCGGAACGACTCTTCCCGCTTCAAAAATTCTAAGGACCTGTGCAAAAATCTCGAACTGAACGCTTCGATAGTAGGGATTATCGAACTCAAAAGCATTGAAGACTCTTTCGGCAATCTGTTCGGTAGTGCCCCCAATTAGCGGATTAAATTGCGATGATTCGTTGATATTACTTATTGAGAAGAGTTTGAAGTCTTTTGCACGGTCAGCCTTCACTACATACGAATGGATTTTCTCTAGCAGTGAGCGATCCGCCTTACCGTCAATAAGGATGAGTCCTCTTCCTTGTTGAATATCTTGAATAGCCCAGGGAAGAATTACGGACTCGGTCTTGCCGGCGTTCGTTGTTCCAATGACTTGCGTATGCATTCCGCGCTGGCGGGTCTTTATGAACACGCCTTCGCCGGACACGGTGTGTCCGCAGAAAACCGCGCCATTTTCGGCCCCAAGAATACTTCGCTCGAAGGAAGCCTTCTCAAGCCGACGTATAACTGCGTCGATTGCCCGGTAAAGCAGGAGCCCTACCGGAATGAGCACAAGAATGAGCAGGGCCATCCGGTTTTCAACAGGAGTCATCCAAGCCTGAAAGATCGGCCAGTATTTATTCACGACCGCACATCCGACAAAAAGCAGTGCAAATGTCAGAAGGTGGTCGGAGTTTTGAAACCGCCTATCTTCCATAACTACCTGGATCTCTGAAAGCGAAGGGCTGTTTTAAAACCGCGAGCGATTCATTTCCGGCTTCGAGCTCAATCCATCGTTTTTCACGCTTTAGATCGCTTGCGTAAGAGTCGGCTTGATCCTTTGCCGTTTCAGCAACCGCAGTCTTAAGGCCGTTCTTGGCACCTCCCTTGGAGAAGCCAAGCACGCCGCGCTCAACTGAGCCTTCGGCATAGGCGCCGACGAATCTTGAAATGGTGCTGCCAGCGATGTTTTGACCTCGTTTTGAATGAACCTCGCCTTGAACTCCCACGTGACCAGAAAGGGAGACCCCGATTGCAGCCATCTGCCTCTCGCGGCCATCTGGCGTTTGGAGTGAGGTCCAAACGACGGTTGCCACATCTCCTGAGTCATCAAAAGAGGCTTCGCCAAAGATCCGGGAGCCCTTCTCGACTGCAACACCGCTCTCAGTAGAGACATCTTCAATCACAAGTCCTATGATCGGCATACTTTCAGATGAAACAATGGCCCCTTGGAGCAATCGAACGCGGATTCTGGAGCCTGGCGGAAGCTGAGTCTTGTAGTCGAGTCCTCCGCGAGTAACGACCATGGGACCCTGTCGATTTGGCGCCGAGCCCGATCCTCGATTTGAGGAATAGTAATTTGATAATCTTTGCGAACTTGGAATCACTTCAGCTTGATGTGGCTCCATTTCCCTGCGTTGCAAGGTCACGGCCTCTACTTCTTCGGGCGGAACTTGTTCGGGTGTGCTCGGCATTGCAAGCACGACCAGAACAAACAGGGCGACCACACCTAGAAGCACCCACTTAACAGCTTTCCAATTCACATCGCGTTTTTCGGAGAACGGCACACGTTCTGCGAAAAACAGCCTTCGAAAAAAACCTTCATTCACCGCCATAAAATCTCCTTTGGAATTTTGAGGACGATGGTCTTCTTGCGTCTAACTTCGACGTTCAAACTATCTCGAGCGATATCTTTGAGCCGAACCTGTAGCAGCCCCTCGACTGGGGCATCTTGATTCAGGCTCAACTTGGACAAGAGCAATCGATGCACGGGACGCGACTTTGCACCTTGAGTGAGCCAGAACCACGACGGATCAACGTCCATCTTCTTGCCAGCGAGCTTGAACTCGAAAAAGATATACTCACTTTTTAGGCGACCAATCCGCTTGATTGTAAGAGACAGATCCTCGGCTTTCGCTTCAAGGGCAACGTCTGTCCATTGAATTGGATCTTGAGGCGGAGGGGCTTTCATCGGTGTTGAGAGATAAACGACGTAATCGGCAGCGGCCTCAGGGCCGGTGACTAGCTGAACGTTAAATCTTTTCCAATCGGTATAAATGTAGAGGTTGCTCTTTGCGCCACTTCTTAAGGGTTTTATGGTGATCGCTTGATCGAGATATTCGATTTTGAAGGATTCACTATCGCCGACCACGAGGCTTGTTGGACGATCTGGGACTTGAACGATGGTGGCAACACCGATTGCGGTTTTAACGGTCACGATCTGATCGGTTTTAACTTCGACCTTTCGCACACGAGCCAAATCTGCGTGTGCGAAGGAGGAAAACAATAAAAAGGCGAATATCACGTTAGTCTCCTCGGGGCTAAGGTTGATGATTCGCGAGTGTGCGGACGCCCTATTGGCCCCGCGGTGTCGATTTAAAGGCGATTTTTTATTTTTCGGTTTCCCTCACGATGTAGATTCCCCAAGGATTCAAATCGGTACGCGGTCCACTTTGAAAGGTTAGCTCAATGTTGAGCGCGCCCACAGCCCGAATGCCCTGAATTTCCGATATACGGTCGCCGGTGACGGTGGCGACACTTCGCTTAAGATCGACGGTGATATTTGCGGCATAAGCGCGCTGGGCGACGTTCTTCTCTTTGGAGAATTTCCTAACATTTGAGACGCCCTGTACGAAATTTTGGACAAACTGCGAAGACACAAAGGCTTTGGCCGACTCAAGTTTCGCGTCAACAGATGTGTGGTCCCAGTTGTACCTAAGCTCAACATAGGCTCGCACCGCCTCTTGAACTTCAAGCTCGGGCTTTGGCATCTCTACCTTTTGCAAACGTCCTGCCTGAGGTGACAATGCGATAACTACTGGCCCGCGAGACGCGAGTGCAGAGACCAGAATCAAAAGTCCAAGTGAAATGAGCATACTTGCCGTAGCAAATACTTTTAGGAACTGATTTGAATGACTCAAATCCGCCAGCATTTTTGGAAATACTTGGGGTTTAAAACTAACCTTTAACGGATTCATCTCTTACTCCTTTTCTCTGTTCCAAATTCTTGCGGAACTTCAACCTTTGGGCGTGGTCTTGACCATTGCCTCAATTGATTGTGTGCCTTTCCGGCGGTAACGAGCCCAGTCCTCGCAACCCACCCCATTGCAAGGACGGCTGCGGGTCCTACGGCAGTACTCGCGTGCTGAATTCCAGGTCCCACGAGGTTTCTGACGATCAAGGGTGTGGCGAGCATGGACACCGCAAACAGCGTGTTCATAATGGTCAATGTTGCATAGGCGCCTTCGAGCTTATAGACGTCCACAAACACGAGTGATGTGAGCATGGCTCCTAGGATCGCCCAAACAATTTTCCAACTCGCGACCTCAATCATGGACTTAAAAAGATTCGCCGTGATGTGACTAGTTCCCGGAAAAAGATTGAACAAAAGCATTAATGGCGAGACGACGCTCAAAAATACCCAGAAGAAATTGTACATGGCGACCGTCAGATGCCTTGCGAACAGTAAAATCCAGTAACTTACAAATGTGATCGCGGAAATAATCAAGTCATCAAAGGCAAGTAGGATGCTTTCCTTTGTGAAGGTGTAGCTCTCCGCTTTTTGCGCTGCCATGTCGATGATGGCTTGTGTGCTATCAATCTTGTCGATTCGATCGGCAATTCCATCGCTCACGGCAATGATGGCCTTTGAGATTTCTGGAAAGGCCACGAGCAGTAGCGTTGAAACAACTGCGCGTTTCAAGATATCCACAAAGTCAATTGCACCGCTTGGTGATTTGAACCATTGAAGGCAAACCGCCAACGCGAAGAATACCGGGAGCATCAGAAAGTACAGTTTTGTGAAGTCCGCATGGAGGGCCTGCATCAATGGACTTAAATTTTCAAACTGAAGCATTATAGACCGCCATTCACGGTTTGAAGGGACATCTTCTTTGGCAATTGCCCGGCGCTTTCAGAAATTCCTTCGTATTGATTTTTGAACTGCTCGGCTTGCAGTTTTCCTTTGCGATTTGAGAGAGCCATGTCCTGTCCCATCATCTTAAGCATCATCGAGTTGGTTCGAAGAACTTGAGTAGTGACACCGATTAAAACGGCAATGGATTGAGCGGTGAGCTTACCCGCTCCTTGCGGGTTGACGACGGCTGCGTGATCCATAATCCGCTGACTTTCTTTGTCGGCCTGATTTGCAAATTCGTAGAGCGTTGAATTCATGGCGATGCTTTCGGCAACGCTCCGGTCCTGCGCCTCAAGAAGCCTTGCTTCGCGAGTTTGTGGAATTCTGCCGTAAAGATCCTCGATTGCGCTTAAGACTTGCTCTGCCGTATTGAGATTTCCGTAAAGGCCGGGATTGAACTTCGGATTAATCATTCGGATAGCATTAAGCCCGTCTTTAATTCCGCGATTGATCTCTTTCATTAGATCAAGTGTATCGCCGCCAGTCTGGAGAATTTCGCGAAGTTGGATGAGCTGCTGAATGGCGTTTGCAAGAATTTGGGTTAGAACTACGACGTCTCCACCGAACATGTCGGCCTTGCCTTGCGGAGAGACTAGAATCAAGCTTGCCGCAATTACGGCAGCAAACGCTTTTTTCAAACTTTTCAAAATACACCCCCTCTTAGGCACTGAAACGTCCCTTCGGGTACGTTCGTGCAGCTTCAAAAATACTGTCCTCAATCGAGAGCCCGTCCATTTGCAGGCGAATAAGTTCCGCGTTGTCTTTGGAGTCTGAAGTCGCCATCCAATACTCGAGCGGCGTTGGAAAGATGCGGATGACTTGCCGGTGGTTGCCCTCGATCATGAACCCTTCCGAGAACTTTCCCTTCCTTTGCTCAAGCGAATGAATAAGGGCCAGCTCCTGGGGATTGAGCTTCAGGGTGTTTGCGAGAACCTTGGCATCGCCCCGTTGGAGCATCACGAATTTGGTAGCCGTGTTGTTCAAAATGGCAGAGCCGATGGGACTTGCGACAATCTCTTCAAGACCTTGGGTGATGAACGTAATCCCTGAGCCTGTCTTTCTTAGTGTGCGGGCGCAATACTCCATGAACGAGGCCGCGGCCGGCGACTTGAGCAACTCCCAGGCTTCATCAAGGATGATTCGCTTGTTCGATGTTCTATCGAGTTCAACTTGGGTGAGAATAAACTCGGTCAGCATGAGCGTCATAACGCTCTGAAGATCCGGGTAACTGGATAGGCCCTTAAGATCGAAAGTGCAGATGCGTGCGTCGGTGCGAAGGCTACCTTCGCCGTCGAGCAGTTTTCCGTAGGGGCGATCCCCGGTCCAGGAATAAAGCATGGTTGAAATCCGCTTTAGTGACGGCTCATTTGACGCTGCTAAAAAATCCCGAAGAGCGGACAAAGTCGGCACTTTGGCCTTTTGACGAAACTTTTCATAAAGATCGAGCAACGCCTTTTCAAGAAGGACGCGCTCGATTTTTGGGAGCTTGACACCGTCGTCATCAGACACCATGCACTCAATGGATGCGAGCAGTGACTTTAGTTTCTGCGTGCTAGGTTCGGCTTTCGGATTTGGAACATCAAACGGGTTGATCTTGTATCCGTTTGAAAGATTCATTTCGAGATATTGACCACCAAGGGTTTCGGTTAGCTTCTTGTAGGAGCCTCCTATGTCGATAATAAAGACGCGGAGGTTTTGTTGCAGCTCTTGAAGAAGAATGCAGTTGTTTAAAAAACTTTTCCCGGCCCCAGATGACCCGGTGACTAGCGCATTGTAGTTGGGAAGGTTTGGGTCAAATGGATTAAACTTTACGAGGCCACCCATGCGATTTCTAAAAAGGACTGCTGGGATCAGATCGCCTTCACGCGGACCATACACCGGCAGGAAGTCCGCCAAGTTGTTGGTTTTCATTTTGCGTGCGCGGTCGAGCGATAAAACTGCGCCGGGCAGAGTATTTCTTTGCACCTTCCATGCGCCTACACTCTCTTCAAGACCTTCAGCGCCTTGGAGCATACGAAAGCGAGACAGGACTTCTCGGACCTGGCGATTTAAAGTCTTTGTGCCTTCATCGCCAATGGGGGCTTTAAGCGTGATGACGAGCTGTGAAGCAAAGATTTTCTGGTTCGTGTTTAACAGTTCGCGGATCAGCTCTTCAGTCGCGGAGAGTTTTGTTTCGCTTTCAAGGTCCGATGCACTCGCACCGTGAGTTGTCGCAAGCGAATGCGCCATTTTCCTGCGCTGATTGAGTTTCGCCATCTCCGCATTCTGTGGAGGAACCTCGAACGAGAGGGTGAGTGAATAGTGAAATGGAAGCCTTAAGAAACTTGAAAGCTGACCGGCTGATGTTACCTCGGGCAAGGTTTTGAGCGAAATTACGCGATGGCTGAAGCCATCAAGGACGAAGGAATGCGAACAGATCAACAGATCGCCAAAGACGAGCTGGCCCCGCGGAGATTGCGGAGAAAGCCACGGGCTTTCCTCGACGATCTCTTTGGGCAAATCGCCATCAGTGGGATTGGTCACAACGGGAGCTTCGTGCTCGAGGCATCTTTTCGGGTTCATGAATTCATAGATTTGGCTTTTGAAGGCTTCGTCGGCAAGATCAGTGCATTCAAGTCCAATGTTTCGCATTGCCGAGAGCAGGCTTTCAAAATTCTCATTCAAGGCATCTAGAGATTCCTGATAAGTGCTCTCAGTGACTTTTTCGAATTCCTCAGCCCGCTTTAAAAAGCCGCTCTTCCTTTTCACGAGCATTGGCATTTGGAGAAAGAGTGTGAGCTTTGGACGATAGAGTTCTCCAGTTTCTTGGGCACCTCTCAAAACGTTGATGCGCTCCTCTGCAATAGCTTCGACAATGCGTGAGAGTTTTGAAGATTTAAGGGAATGATGCCGCTCAATTGCCTCCGAAAAGTCCGAGTCTACGTTTAGCCGGAATTGAACGCGCACGCCTTCAGCGAGCGAGTTCAGAGCGCCCCGCAAATTCATTGTGAACGAATTGACTTCTGAGTCGTCGAGGCACTCGATATCTTTGAGCGAAACTTGTGCTCCACGGACCAGATGGCCGTTCGTAAGAACGCCATGTGGTACGGGGTTTTTGAAGAACTGCCAATAAGGCAGTTCTTCAGACAAGGCGTGTTCTAACTTCACGCAAAACTCCTTTTTCAAGAAAAGCGTTTAAACTTTCGGTCCATTCCGGCGGCCGACCGGTAGCTGGGTCTCGTCCAAAACTGGACAAGGTCCTGGAGGTAGCCATCCGGCCGGCCGCGTTTTGCAAAGAACAGGAACCCAGCTAGCAGAAGCGAGGTTCCCCACACGAGCGAGTAACGATATTCAGTCGATCCGAAAATCAGGTTTGTAACCGCGAGATTCATGAAGATGAGAAGCAAGTCTGGAAGTTCAAATCCGAAGAGCTTGCTTTTCATCTCAAGCGCGCGCGGAACTTTCGTAACCATCAATTCGTCATCCATTTAGCGCACCGTTTGCGAAATGAAATCGACGATGGCTTGCGCTCCGAACCCAAAAATACAACCGATGATCGCGTAGGCGATGTGCTGTTTTGCATTGGGGTTCCCCGTAAAGAAGGAAATTGCGGCAATCGCAATTCCGATCACGGAGAGAACTGGCAGGATCACGCCGGTCAGTTTGTTTTTGATTCCCATGAGGCTTGATTCAAGGCCTGCGTGAGCAAGCAGCGGGCAAAGCAAAAGGCAAAAAAGTACCAGCAGAACGTGCGGATTAATTTTTTTCATTATGATGCCTCCTGTTCATTGGCAATTTTGAGATTCGGTCTCCTGTTCGGATAAAGGCTCATGAAAATTGGTCTATTGAACAAATCGAAATCGAGCTGAACGACGCCTTTTGCGGTATCGACTTTTCCGTTTCCGACAATGTGCCAAATGTACTTGCTCTTCTTCGGCCCTCGATTTTCTTCACGGGTCATAATTAGGTATCTGGATGAGTCACCCTTGCACATTAGAACGAAGAACTTTTCATTCACCACCGTGTAGAGCTTAAGCGTGATGAGCGGATCGCCCTCACGCATGTAAGCTTGGCCGACGATGCGCTCGGCCTCTAAGTTCTGAAAAACCTCAAATCGATTGTAGTTTGCGGGTTGAGCTTCCTTCATAACGGCCTCCTTAGCCAGCGTGCGAGATCTCTAAGAGATCCAAAACTAGAGAGAGGTGCTCTCTAAGGTTAAAAATTGATTCCTCGATTAAAAAGTCGGCTTCATCCCAAGTGAGGCGAAGCTCGTCGGCAATTTCCTCAATCGTCGAATTCTCCCAGAACCTTAGGTAAATGGCCCGCTGGCTCTGAGGAGATAGTCCTTGGAGTGCCTGGAGCAGGGCTGATCCTGGCTCCAGTGATTCCCAGAGGGAATCGACAAGCTCTGAGGACGCTTTCACGAGAGCCTTCCATCGAGATCATGCTTCTGAAGGGAACGTCCAAATTCCAACCGCGCCCAATCCTGGGCATCTTCAGGACAGATGAACGTCTTTAGCCAAAACTTAAGATCACGCAGAAATGTCTTGGTCATTTTTCCTCTCCCTGTTTGGTTGTTTAGTGCCTTCACTAAGGGCAAAGTGTCCCAGGGGCTGTTTAATTAGAGCTCGCAAAGTTTGCTCGGCGTCTTTCACCATCCTTTGAACAACGGATTTAGTGAGCCCTAAGGCGGCTGCGATCCTTCTTACGCTCATGTTTTGCCAGTAGGTCATGCGGATCACCTGGCGGTGAAAGTTCGGAAGAATTTGGACATTCGAATCCACCTCTTGATCGATTTCAAAAGGCGCAGGCTCGGCGACATTTACGAACACGCTTTCAGTGAGGCGCTCGGTGATGTCGATCCACATTTGCTCGGACACGTATTTTTCGTGAGCTGGCTCCTCAAATGAGTCGAGGTAGGCATTCCATGTTTCCTCGTTCCAGCGCCTGGCGATGATCTTTAGGATGTCGATGGGAAGACGTTTTCCCTGTTTGTCGATCCAGGGCTTCCAGCCTTGGAGATCGCTTAATTCAGGGTCTTTCTTGAAGGGTCTCGGTTTTTTAGTTCGGCGTTTCATTTCATCCTCCGTGATGAATTCAAACGGAGAATACATGGACTTGACGCACTGCGATATTGTTATGTTAGTGAAGTTGATCCTCGAAACTTCACTGACTGTAATAAATTGGCGTCTAAATACCGATAATATTTAGTCATTATGTGGGTGGTAGAATTTACAAATTATAAGGAATTTCTGCGGGAGCTAATTAAATCGCTCCCGAAGCACGGCCGCGGCAAGGCCTCTGCCCTCGCCCGACATTTGAACACGAGTCCGATTGTAGTTAGCGAAATTTTAAACCAAGAGCGGCAGCTTACGCTCGATCAAGCGATAAAGACTGCGGAGTTCTTCGGGCTCAGCGAACTTGAAGCCGATTACTTTTTGAACATGGTTGCGCTTGCGCGCGCTGAATCGAAGGAACTAAAGGCCTACCTTGAGATAAAACTAGAAAAGATCCGTGGGGAGGCCCGCAAGATCAAGGCGAACGTCGTCGGCAAAGAATATTTATCCGAGATGGAATTCGGCGTATTTTATTCTAACTGGTATTACACGGCCGTGAGTTGCCTAATCTCAATCAAAGGTTTTCAGACCATTGATGCCATTGCCGAATACTTTAGTGAAATTCCAAAATCAAAGATAGCTGAGGTCGTCTCATTCCTTGTTGCAAGCGGAGTTTGCAAACAAGAAGGTGGCCACATTCTTCCCGGTCTGACTTCCACCTATGTTGCAGAACCAAATCCGTATGTGAACAACCATCGCAGGAATTGGCGGCTAAAGGCGATTGAAGCTTTCTCTAAGCACAATTCGGAAAGCATTCATATCTCGTTCCCAGTATCTCTCTCGGCAAAGGACTCGGAAATATTTCGCAAGGAATTGGTCGAATTCGTAAAAAGCTTTTCAAAGCGAATCGTGCCATCGCCTGAGGAAAAGCTCATGTGCCTTAATATTGATTGGTTTGAATTTTAGTACCGCTCAGAGATTCGGCGTTTCATCCAGAAGAATTTTTCAACAGGAGTAAGTTTTTTTGCAATGCAGTCTTTGCGAAGCTCTCCGGTTTCAAATGCCTTTAAATTCTCGACAAGACATTTAACACCTTTTGCCTGCTCGGTGATTTTGCCAACAACTTCATCGGGGCTAGCTATTCTTCCCATATAGGGCACTAGCGGGTTCAATTGCAGTTCCCATGGCGGCTCAAATGCTGAGGAGATTTGCTGAGAGACAAGATTAATGGTGTACCAGAAATTTTCGACATGCTCCGGGTGCTTGGGCTTCGCCTTAAACTCGATCAGTTCCGCATCGTCCATGTAGGGGACTGATTTGATCTCGCCGAGGATTGCACCCATCATCGCATAGAGAGTTAACGATTGTGAGTTCTGTTTAGCCAGCTCTAGTGCCCGTTGAATGCGGAGATTAGCAAAAGCGAGCGATGTCTCTGCCCGGTGAGAGAAATCATTCACCGTGATGTCACCAAACCTTGCGGCAAAGTATTGTGTAAAAACCTTTTGATATTTTTTTGCGTCTACTTCTTTCGCTTTACCCATGTGTGCGGCTTCATGAAAAACTAGGCCGAGCACTTCCCTAAGGAGAATCGACGGCGGCAATTTTGTGAGGTTGCCAACGCTGAAACAGATCGTGGCGTTGGTGGACAATTCAGAAACAGAGGCATCCGCAGTTTCTTCTTCTGGAGGGTGGGGACAATCCCCTTTTGGAATTCGGTCAATTTTGTTTTTACCAAAGGCTTTCAGCATCGGGCTTTCATAGGCTTTTTCAGTTTGGGCACGCGGCCCGTGGTTTGGGAAAACAAATTTCGGCGTCAAGATGACGTCGATTCGATCATCGTCACCTGAGTTCTCCGCGGGATAAGTGCCGTCTTGAATGAACTGAACAAAGATGTTCTTGCTCCAGTCAGGCTCAAGGGCCATGGCAATCGCTTTGTCGATGGCTTGATTAACTTGTTCAGGAGTACTTTGGCCGGCGTCGCCGCCTCCGCCGTGCTGAGTGCCTTCATTTTGATTTCTGGAAGTGCCGGGATCGTTGAGACCTGTCCCGTTCTGCTGCTGGCTTGATCGCTTCTTAGGGCAGGCGACCACGCCGATCAGGGTTAAAATTAGAATGAAAGGTAAGAGACGACCCACTCTCATAGGCAGGGCCTGGTTCAATACCTGGGCCGCCGCCAAACCCACTTAAGGTTGTTTAGATAATATAGATTGGCCGATTTTCGGCATTTTAGGGGCTAACCCCTGCTCGAAAATGTGACTTCCAAGGTGGGTGGCGGAGGTTTTTGAGTTATCCTGCGGCCGTCATCTCTTTAAGCAAGGGATAGAGCTTTTCTCTGGTCTCAAGCTTAGTCTGATATCGCTTAAGTCCCATCTCACCAATATTCACGAGAACCGCTGGAGTGTACTTGTCGCCATGGATTGCGGAGATTACCGAGTCCTGATTGCCATCCAAATCTTCAAAGACAAACTCGTTTAAGGCCTCTTTGATGATCATTGGGGCAATCCCTTGAACAACAAAATGCCTGACGACCGTAAAAAGCGCCCAAAGTCTTTTCCCCGTTTTTTTGGAAAGGACTTCTTCAAATTGTTTGTCCAAGTTGGCCGACAATGTCGACTCATTTAAGCCTGCATAGTTGGCCACGATTTTCTGATTGCACTCCAAGGTTGTGGTGAGAAATTCCAAGATGGATTTAACGGAGGTATTGCTCATCGGCTTGTCCTTTCTCATTTTGAGATAATAAGAGCCGGCTTTGTTATTACACTATTTATCGGCATTTTCCACATCTAATTGAGCTTAAACTGCCCAATTCGTATATTTTAAGCATAAATCTGCATATTTTATGCCGTTTATATTGTAATTCTAGACCATTTGAGGTATATTTTGTGTATAAGTTGCCTTTTTTTGAGCAAAAAGTCCCTATCTCAAACACATTCTACCCCGTACAGTGAGAATCCATGAGCACCTGGACCAAGCATCTGAGCGAAATTTTAAAGGATGAGCTTCGCCGTCTTAAAGACGGCAACAAGAAGGAACAACAGCGTTATCAAAATGCTGAGGAAGCCATTTCGGCCGTCCTATTAAATCCCGGCAAAGACTACGGTGATCTGAAGTACAACTTGGGTAAATATCGGGCGGCACCGGTGTTGGCCCAGTACCGCCTTTTTTATGAAATCATAGATGATGAAAAAGTCGTCCATTTTGTATGGATGAATGACGATGACTTCATTCATGACAGCAGCAAGAAATCAGATCCATGTTACGAGAGATTCAAGACTCTCGCACAGACAAACAAAATTCCCAAATACGAAAAAAGGCCTCCACCCGGAAAGCCGACTATTAATGGGTTTTGGAAAAAAACTGCGCAGATTTATTGTTCTTATCCTGATCGAAATGGTGTCGCCAATTCCACCCTGGTAATGCAGCAGGAAAAGAAAGATTCCTATAGGATTTTAGATATCAACGCGACGGTCGAGGGTGTTGGTCTTGAGTTGGGTTTATTGAAGTGGGTCACAGGCCTTGCGCAAAACGAGGGCGTTCACCTTTACCATGAACTGGATCTACGGGCCGATCCTGTGAAAGTAGAAATGTTGCGCACTGTTTTTAAAAAATGTGGATTTCAGTCACTTCAAGATGACGATGTTGAACTTTGGGAAAAATAATCCCGCACCATAATGGCGGCATTTCGCCTGCCGAACTCTCGAGGGCGTCACTCCCCTTTTCTCTTGCTCCGGGCCCACTCTAGTTTATGAACTCGTAAGCTTTCAAAAAGAGCTTCGTGATCTTTTCACCTCCCCGCTTTTTGGCATTATCCGGCCAAAAGCCACCGGACGCGGATCTGCAAACGAGCGGAAAGATTCATTGCAGGCTATGGGACGAGTAACTGCTCAATTTCCCCCTGGAGTCGCTGTACCCGTTTGAGGAGAAGCTGTAGGCGCGGCCCTGTGGCATCTTGCTCAACCGCAATGCGACGAATGAGAGACTTCAAATCCGTGAAGGATCTGCCGATGTCGGGGTCGTCGTCGCCCTTTTTGATCTGTTCCAACACCGCCTGGAGATCGTGCTGCTGCTCGATCTTGCCGATGGCCGCAAGGTACTCGTGGCGCACGCTTTCTGGTGAAACAGCGGCATAGCGTAATGTCATACGCGTGCTGTGGTGGCCGAGAAGCTTCATCACGCCCAAAAGACTCATGCCACCATTGAGCAGCGCTGTCGCGTAAGTGTGTCTGAGCCTATGGACGTTTACCCGCTCCAAGATTCCGACGTCGCGGCAGGCGCTGTGGAGCGCATACCGGAGATCGCGAACGCGAAGTGGTAGACCGCCGTTGCCTACGATTAGATTTCGGGCGAAGGAACTGCCCACGATATTTTGTGTTCGTGCCAGATGCCATTCGACAAGCTTCAGGATCTTGTCATCCACTGGCACCATTCGTTCCTTGTCGAGCTTTCCGAGCGGAACTTTGAGGTAGTGATGTCCGGCATGATCCCGCCAAAGAGCATCACCGGGCAGCCCGACCGCTTCACCGATTCTCAAGCCCGCAAGGCGAATTAGAAGGAGTGTTCTTTTTAAAACGTCCTCCGAGCTCGCGAGATGCGCCTGGAGTCTCGTGTCGTCGGCTGGTGGAAGCGGCTTGGGCAAATACTCGGGGATCTTTGGGCAATCGGAAATGCGCAGCAAGGAATCAACATCTTTCTTAAGTTTCCTGTGATCTTCCAACCAGAACAAATAATAACGAACGCAGAGGATCGTAGCTCGCCTGGTGCTCGGCCCCAGGCCCAAATTGCTCAAATGGCGGAGCCAGCCCTCAAAATCCTTGCGCTTAAGATTTCGGAACTGAACATTTATTTTCCTCAAGTAGGTGAAGAGATGATCGAGCGCGGTTTTGTAATTCTTCACCGTGCTTGGTTTTCTATTGATTGAGACGAACTCAATGAAGGCTAGTGCGTCGGCCGGAAGCGAGACATTCATGCGAGCTGCGATAGCTTGTCCTGGCAAGAGCGTTTCGGGATTGGCGACCTTGATAGTATTCCGCTGGTGTAGCCAGAAAAGGTACATTCGCAAGCGCTGATCGGCCGTTTGCCGAACGAAGTCGGTCGCACCCTTTGTCCGAAGGTACTTGTCAAATTTGAATAGAAAAGATTCGTCCACAGATTCGATGGCAGTGTTTTGTAAATCAAGCCACGCGTGGAAGCGCGCAACCGTCGATCGGTAAGTTCGGAATCTCTTTCGGCGTTTTGAGATTGCCGGATCACTGAGAAACTCCTTGCCCACGGCAGGAAGAGGTATGGCTACATAATAGCGATACGAAGAACGCCGAAGAGGAATGAGGTCAGTCGGATCGACTTTGATTTTGCCATTCTGTTGGCACCAGGAAAGGTACCGACGAAGACCGACGCGGTAACTTTTTTGCTGAAGACGGCCGCGCTCGTTCTTTGATCCGTGAAATCGAATGAATTCGTCGAGTAACTCCGGCGTTAATTCGCTCTCTCGGAGGGGCAGGCCATCAAGCCATTCGAAAAGATGGTAAAGGATGTAGCGCTGGCTTTGGCGTGTCACTTCAGAGCGCCAGATAGCGCTCTGACTCTCGATGAACCTTTCGACGTAAGCTTTCCGCCGCTTCGGAACACGCCTAGAAATTCGCATAGCGGGACTCGATTTCTTTGATCGCCCGCTCGTACTCGCGAGCCACATCTACCATCGAAAGCTGGATGTAGCGTAAGGTCATCCGAGAGTCGGAGTGGCCGAGCATCTTTTGGAGGACCGGAAGGGGCACCGCTTGTCGAGCCATTTCGGTTCCGAAACAGTGGCGAAAACGGTGTGGATTCGCTTTGGTAAGGCTAGTTTTGACTCGTCTATGACGAAAGAGGTTTCTAAGTCCCGCTGGTGTCATGGGGCGGCCTCGGTTTCGGCCTTGAAGAACTAAGAAAAACTCCTCGAGGTCTGTGTCTCGTGGGCGCTCAATGCGCATGTACCGACGCAAAAGATCCGCGACGAAATCCACAAGCGGAAGGACGCGCTGTTTTCCACCTTTTCCTCGGACTCGAACGGAGCGTTGATAAAAATCCACATCATCCAATCGAATCGCCAGAATTTCGCAACCACGCAGGCCGCACATGAGCATTAAGGTGACGATGGCGAGGTCGCGATATCGTGAGAACTCAGATACAAATTTGCGAATCTCCTCTGGATCTAGCACCTCGATGATTTTTCGGGGTGCGCGGACCTTGAGCGCTGAGTCCCGGGACGTCGTAGGAATTTCAAGCCGATTGAATTGTAATGCGGTTGATAGCGGGCGGCCGCTTTGCTTACGAGACCCGAATGAGTTTTAAGGTTTCGGTTGTAGCAGAAGCGGTAA